>JAJQFU010000011.1 GCA_021200955.1 Clostridiales bacterium
AGTTTTGAAATATTTTTGTTATTTCAAGTGTCTACTCTAAGGGGATTATATCAAGGGGTGGTCTTTTATTGCAACATTTATCAACAATGCTATGTACTTAATGTCATATACAGTTTGTATAATAACAAAGTACGCATAGATTATATCCAATGCATTCATATGGCTCACCTCCTTTATAACAAAAGTCCAATAGGTACTTAAAATTATAACAGAAGTTCGCCTAACCAACCCGTTAGTTATTGCCTATTGCCATTATATCAAAAAAATTGTTGAAAGTAAAGATAAAATAATAATTTTTTATAAACCCCGTTTATGCCCAAACAGCTGAACGGGGCTTTTTTTTTCTTTATAACAACAACGAGAAAGCACAGCCTTGGGAGAAGCTGTGCTTTCGTAATAAAATATTAAGGAGATGAATTATATAATAACACGGCTTCGCCGCATTATCCGGATGTTAAGTTGGGCTTTTTTATTTGCTCTTCAAATATCTGTCGCACTCCAAAGCGGCTTCTCTGCCCTCGTGAATAGCCCAAACCACGAGAGACTGACCTCTCCTCATATCCCCGGCGGAAAATACGCCGTTAAGACTTGTGGAATATTTTCCCTTAGGGGTCAAAACATTGCTTCTTGCATCGGTTTCAAGTCTCAGCTCGTTTATTATAGTCTGTTCGGGTCCCATAAAGCCCATAGCTATAAGAAGAAGCTGACAGGGCAAAACCTTTTCTGAGCCTGCAATAGGCTTGGGGTTCATTCTTCCCCCCTGGTTTACCCATTCAACCTTTGAGGTGTGAACCTCTTTTATGTTGCCGAAGGCGTCGCCCACAAGCTTTGTGGCTGTGGTAAGATAGGTTCTGGGGTCTTTGCCGTAAAGGTAAATAGCCTCTTCCTGACCGTAGTCAACCTTTTTGATTTTGGGCCACTGAGGCCAGGGGTTTTCTTCACGTCTGCCCACAGTCAGCTCAGGCATAATTTCAAGCTGGGTTACGCTCTTGCAGCCGTGTCTGATAGATGTGCCGACGCAGTCTGTACCCGTATCGCCGCCGCCGATTATAACAACGTCCTTGCCCTTTGCGCTTATATATTCGCCGTCCTGAAGGTTGGAGTCCAAAAGGCTCTTTGTGTTTCTTCTCAAAAAGTCAACGGCAAAGTAAATTCCGTTAAGGTCACGTCCCTCAATCTTTAAGTCTCTGGGCAGAGTTGCTCCGCAGCAGAACACAGCGGCGTCAAACTCCCCTACCAGCTTCTCGGCTGAATAGTTTTTGCCGATTTCGGTGTTGGTTTTAAACTCAATGCCCTCTTCCTTAAGAATACCTATTCTGCGCTCAACAACATTTTTGTCAAGCTTCATATTGGGGATGCCGTACATAAGCAGTCCGCCGCAGCGGTCGGCTCTTTCGAAAACAGTGACGCTGTGACCCAGTCTGTTAAGCCTTTCCGCACAGGAAAGCCCCGAAGGCCCTGAGCCCACAACGGCTACGCTTTTGCCTGTTCTTCTCTTAGGCGGCTTGGGAACAACCTTCCCCTGTTCAAACATTTTATCTATAATGTGAACCTCTATGTTTTTAACCGTTACTGAAGGCTCGTGCATTCCCAGTGTACAGCTGCCTTCACAAAGTGCCGGGCAGACTCTTCCCGTAAATTCGGGGAAGGGAGAAGTCATAGAAAGCCTTCTGTATGCCTCTTCATATTTACCTCTGTAAACAAGGTCATTCCATTCGGGGATTAAATTTCCCAAAGGACAGCCCCCAACAACGGGGTCGCCTGTATGACAGAAGGGAATACCGCAGTTCATACAGCGTGCGCCCTGTTTTTCAAGAGATTTTTCATCAAAATGAGTGTGGAACTCATTCCAGTCTTTTATTCTTTCTTCAGGAGCCCGATCCGTCGGCAGCTCCCGTTTATATTCCATAAATCCGGTAGGCTTACCCATTAACGCTCACGCTCCTTTCAGGCTGCATATAGGCTGTTCCCGTTACTTCCGCAAAGGCTTTCATCTTTGCTTCTTCGTCGGTCATACCTGTTTCCATACATTTTCTTATTTCAAGAGTAACCCTCTTATATGTTTCGGGGATAACCTTAACGAAATTTTTAACCTCTTTGTCCCAGTTGTCCAAAAGGTATTTAGCCCTCTTGCTGCCTGTATATTTAAGATGATTTTCAATCATTGTTTTAAGCTCGGCAATATTTTCATCGTCAAGCTCTTCTATAAGAACAAGCTCCTTGTTGCACTTCTTTTCAAAGTCGCCGTAGTTATATACATAGGCTACGCCGCCGGACATACCTGCGCCGAAGTTTCTGCCTGTTTTGCCCAAAACGGCAACCTTTCCGCCTGTCATATATTCGCAGCCGTGCTGACCAACGCCTTCAACAACTGCGGTTATGCCTGAGTTTCTGACGCAGAAACGCTCCCCTGCTACGCCGTTTATGTAGGCTTCGCCGTAAATTGCGCCGTAGAAGGCTACGTTGCCTATAATAACGTTTTCGGCAGCTTCAAAGGGTGCGTCCTCGGGAGGAACAACTATAATTTTTCCGCCGGAAATACCCTTGCCTATATAGTCGTTTGAGTCGCCCACAAGCTTCATTGTTACGCCGTGGGTCTGGAATGCACCGAAGGACTGACCGGCAGAGCCTACAAAGGTAAGATTTATTGTATCGTCGGGCAAGCCCTTTGCGCCGTAAACCTTTGTTATTTCGCCCGAAAGAATAGTACCCACAACTCTGTTTATGTTGGTAATTTTAAGAGATGTGTTTACCTTCTTACCGCTCTTAATTGCGGATTCCGAAAGTCTCACAAGTGCGTTTACGTCTATTGACTTTTCAAGACCGTGATCCTGCTTCATTGTGCAGTATCTTTCGTTATCGTTTGAACAAATCTTAGGCTGATAAAGAAGGTCTGTTAAGTCTACCCCCGCAGCCTTCCAATAGTCGGTGCGTCTGGGAACCAGCTTTTCAAAATGACCTATAAGACCGTTTACTGTTTTAACGCCTATTTTAGCCATCCATTCACGGAGATCCTGAGCGATAAACTTCATAAAGTTTTCAACATATTCGGGCTTTCCGCAGAATTTAGCCCTGAGCTTGGGGTTCTGTGTGGCAACGCCTACGGGGCAGGTGTCAAGGTTGCACACTCTCATCATTACACAGCCCATTGAAATAAGGGGGCCTGTGGCAAAGCCGAATTCCTCTGCGCCTAAAAGAGCAGCAACAAGAACGTCACGTCCTGTTAAAAGCTTTCCGTCTGTTTCTATGGTAACTCTGTTTCTTAAGTTGTTCATCAAAAGCGCCTGATGAGTTTCCGCAACGCCCAATTCCCAGGGAAGACCCGTATGTCTTACGGAGGTACGGGGAGCTGCGCCTGTTCCGCCATCATAGCCGGAAATAAGTATAACGTCGGCAAGACCCTTAGCTACACCTACGGCAACAGTGCCTACACCGGCTTCGGAAACAAGCTTAACGGAAATTCTTGCGTTTGTGTTGGCATTCTTAAGGTCGTGAATAAGCTGTGCCAAATCCTCGATTGAGTAAATGTCGTGGTGAGGGGGCGGTGAAATAAGGGATACGCCGGGGGTTGAGTGTCTTGACTTTGCAATCCAGGGGTAAACCTTCTTTCCCGGTAAGTGACCGCCTTCGCCGGGCTTTGCGCCCTGAGCCATCTTAATCTGAATTTCTATGGCGTTTTGAAGATAATTTATAGTTACGCCGAATCTGCCCGAAGCAACCTGTTTAATTGCGGAGCTTCTGCTGTCGCCGTTGGGGTCTTTAATATATCTTTCGGGACGCTCGCCGCCTTCGCCTGAGTTGCTCTTGCCCCCTAAGCGGTTCATAGCTACTGCCATACACTCGTGGGCTTCCTGACTTATTGAGCCGTAGGACATAGCTCCTGTCTTAAATCTCTTAACGATTGATTCAACGGGTTCGACCTCGTCTATGTTTATGGGCTTTTCTATAAGCCTTATTTTAAGCATACTTCTTATAGTTGAAAGCTGTTCGGAATAGTCGTTCATCATTTCGGCATATTCCTTATAAAGCTTATAGTCACCTGTTCTTACAGCCATTTGAAGCTTATAAACGGATTCGGGGTTGAACATATGATATTCGCCGCGATTCTTCCACTTATATTCGCCGCCGGCTTTAAGAGGTTCGTCGGCTGTTATGGGGTCAAAGGCTATGTTGTGTCTGATTGTGGTTTCCTTTTCAAGCTCGGGCATTCTTATTCCGCCTATTCTCGAAACAGTTCCTGTAAAGTATTTGTCAATAAGCTCTTCCCCTAAGCCCAAAGCCTCGAAAATCTGTGCGCCCTGATAGGACTGAATTGTGGATATGCCCATTTTGGACATAATCTTAACGATATTCTTAGTGATTATCTGCTGATAAAGCTTTGTTGACTCTTCGGGTGTCTTGTCTATATAGCCCTCCTTGTACATATTTTCAAGAGTTTCATATACAAGATAGGGGTTAATTCCGTTTGCACCATAGCCTACAAGGGCAGCAAAGTGGTGAACCTCTCTGGGTTCTCCTGTTTCCAACACAATTGAAACCTTCATTCTCTTGCCTGTTTCAATTAAGTGATGGTGAAGACCGGAAACTGCCAAAAGCGCAGGGATAGCCACCTTGTTTTGGTCAACGCCCTTATCGGAAAGAACTAAAATATTATAGCCGTGTTTAACTGCAAGGTCGCAGGCTGCAAAGGTTTCCTTCATAGCCGCCGCAAGACCGTTTTCCTCACCTCTTATATAGAAAATGGGTATGGTCACAGCCCTGAAGCCGTCCTCGTCAAGACCTCTAAGCTTAGCCAGCTGTTCATTTGTCAAAATAGGTGTTTCGCTTCTTATTCTGCGGCAGTTGCTTGCTTCGGGCTCAAGAAGATTTCCCTCACCGCCGAAATAGCAGTTTGAAGATGTAACAACCTGTTCTCTGATAGCGTCAATAGGCGGATTTGTAACCTGTGCAAAAAGCTGTTTGAAGTAGTTATATAAAAGCTGAGACTTTTGAGAAAATACTGCCAAGGGTGCATCAAAGCCCATTGCCGTAATGGGGTCTTCGCCCTTATCCATCATTGCCTTAAGAGTTAAGTCAATATCCTCCCAGCTGTAGCCGAAAGCCTTTTGTCTCGTAAGCAAGGGCAGCTTTTCTTTAAACACATTTTTCTTTATTTCAAAGGGCTTTGCAACCTCTTCCAAAATTCTTGCGGAAACCTCGCCTAAATGCTCCTCGGCATATTTTGCCTTAAGGTCGCCGAAAAATTCGCTTATGGTGAAGGGTGCCTTTTTCGAAGGCTTAAGGTCGTCAAGCTCACGAAGGTTTTCATCAAGCCACTTTCCGTAAGGCTTTTCGCTGACAACCTTCTGTTTGATTTCGGCGTCGTCTATAATTCTTCCGGCATCTGTATCTATAAGAAGCATTTTGCCGGGGCGAAGTCTTTCCTTCTTTATAATATGCTTTGAAGGTATGTTAAGAACGCCTACCTCTGAGGAAAGAACAACCATTCCGTCATCGGTAACGTAATATCTGGCAGGTCTTAAACCGTTTCTGTCGAGAGTTGCCCCTACAACAATACCGTCGGTGAAGCCTATTGCGGCGGGGCCGTCCCAAGGCTCTATCATAGTGGAGTTAAATTCGTAGAAGTCTCTCTTTTCCTTTTCCATACCGCTTTCATTTTCCCAAGGCTCGGGAACAACTGTCATAATTGCCTGAGGAAGAGAATAGCCCGACAGATATAAAAGCTGAATGTAGTTGTCAAGCATAGCTGAGTCGGAGCCGTCCTCATTTACGGCAGGGAAAACCTTTTTAAGGTCGTCGCCGAAATATTCCGACTTATACATATTTTCTCTTGCCTTAGACCAGTTTATGTTGCCCCTTATGGTATTGATTTCGCCGTTATGCATAAGGAAGCGGTTGGGGTGGGCTCTTTCCCAGCTGGGGAAGGTGTTGGTTGAAAATCTCGAGTGAACCATAGCTATCGATGTTTTCATATCCAAATCCATAAGGTCAAGATAAAATCTGCCGACCTGTTCGGGAGTGAGCATACCCTTATATACAATAGTTCTTGAAGAAAGAGACGCAAAGTAAAAATAATTGTCCCCTCCTCTGCAATATCTTATTTCCTTTTCGGCTCTCTTTAAAATAACAAAGAGCTTTCTTTCAAAGTCAATGCCCGGGTTGATGTTTTCGGCTCTTTCGATAAACACCTGTGAAATGTGGGGCATATTTTCCTTTGCGGTAACACCTATACAGTCGGAATAACAGGGCACTTCTCTGACTCCCAAAAACTTCTGTCCTTCTTCGAGAATAATGCTCTTTAAAATATTCAGGCTTCGTGTGCGTGTTTCAATATCCGGCGACAAAAAGAGCATACCTACTCCGTAGTCGCCTTTTTCGGGCAGACTTATACCCTCGTTCTGACAAACCTTTTTCATAAACCCGTGAGGTATCTGTAAAAGAACCCCTGCTCCGTCGCCGGACTCCGGGTCTGAGCCTGAGCCGCCTCTGTGCTTCAGGTTTTTCAGAATTTCAATGGCGCTTGTTACCAGCTCGTGAGAAATTGTTCCGTCGATATTGGCTATAAAACCTATACCGCAGCTGTCATGTTCAAAGCGAGGGTCATAAAGCCCCTGTTTTTCAGGTAAACCATTATAAACCACTGCAATTCCCTCCTTAATAAAACTATCATAGATTAATACTGTAAAAGCCGCCGCTGCGCATTTCGCATTCCGTCACTTTTGCAGCAAAACAGAAAAAGGGACATTGAATGAACCCACCCCTGTCAAGTAGACAGAGCAAATAACAAAAGAATTATGTATAGC
>JAJQFU010000071.1 GCA_021200955.1 Clostridiales bacterium
TTCTCTGTTCTTGATTTTTTGTAAAGCCATAATATGCGCATTGTGTCCACACCTATTTTTTTTAAAACGGTATTGACATTTACCGATAAAGGCGGTATAATTAAAATAATCAAATAAAGGTATCGCAAGTAATGGGGCACACCACCGCGGGTGTGCCCTTTTTGTGATATTTTGGAGGTGGATTTTGTGATTGTAAACGGCAAAAAAACCGATTTTAAGCCGAATGAGAGCCTTTCGGAATTTCTTAAGGAAAAGGGATACAGAATTGAGGTTATAGCGGTTGAGCTTAACGGAGAAATTATAGCCAAAGAAAGCTTTGACACAACTCTTTTAAAAGAAGAGGACGTTATGGAAGTCGTTACATTTATGGGCGGCGGCTGATAAAGCTTCAAAAATTATTTTCGAGAAAAAATTATTTCGGAGGATTTTTATATGAATGACAAACTGATTATAGGCGGACACGAATTTAATTCAAGATTTATTTTGGGCTCGGGAAAGTTTTCACCTGAAATGACGGAAACAGTCCTTAAAAACGGCGGCGTTGAAATGGCGACCCTTGCTTTAAGACGTGTAAACGAGGACGGAAACGAAAGCATACTTGACTATATGCCCAAGGGAATAACACTTCTTCCCAACACCTCGGGAGCAAGAAACGCTGACGAAGCCGTTAGAATTGCCCGTCTTGCAAGAGCCGTAGGCTGCGGAGACTTTGTTAAAATAGAGGTTGTTCACGACAGCAAGTACCTTCTGCCCGACAACTACGAAACAGTTAAGGCAACGGAAGCTTTGGCTAAAGAGGGCTTTATCGTTATGCCCTATATGTATCCCGACCTTAACGCCGCAAGAGATATGGTAAACGCCGGAGCAGCGGCAATTATGCCTTTGGCAGCGCCTATCGGCAGCAACAAGGGACTTGCCACAAAGGATTTTATCAAGATTTTGATTGACGAGCTTGATGTGCCCATAATTGTAGACGCAGGTATCGGAAGACCCTCTCAGGCTTGCGAAGCTATGGAAATGGGCGTTGACGCAATTATGGCAAACACAGCCGTAGCCACAGCTGCAGACGTAGGACTTATGGCGACAGCCTTCCGTCTTGCAATAGAAGCAGGCAGAGCCGCTTATCTTGCAGGCTTGGGCAGAGTTCTTGAATACAAAGGCGAAGCGTCCAGTCCCCTTACGGGATTTTTAAGAGATTAAGGGGGAATTTTTATGCTTAAGGTTGACAGAAGCTTCAGCCATATGGAATATGTTGAAGGAATGGAGCAAATTCCTCACGACATTATGGATAAGGTTCTCGAAATGAGAAAAAATTATGACTACGGGAAGTATACGGGGGCAGACGTTAAGCGCGCCCTTATGAAGGACAATCTTACTCCCGAGGATTTCGCCGCACTGCTTTCACCTGCCGCCGCACCCTATCTTGAAGATATGGCTGCAAGGGCAAAGGAGGTTACACAGGCTCATTTCGGCAACGCCGTAACTCTTTTCACTCCCTTATACATAGCCAACTACTGCGAAAACCACTGTGTTTACTGCGGCTTTAACTGCTACAACAGAATTAAAAGAGCAAAGCTCACTATGGAAGAGGTTGAAAAAGAGCTTAAGACAATCGCCGAAACAGGACTTGAGGATATTCTGATTTTAACAGGCGAAAGCAGAAGTATGTCCGGAGTTGAATATGTTGGTGAAGCGGTTAAGCTTGCGGCAAAATATTTCAAACAGGTTGGGCTTGAAATTTACCCTCTTAACTCAGACGAATACCGCTATATTCATGAGTGCGGAGCCGATTATGTCTGCGTTTATCAGGAAACCTACAACCCGGATAAATACGAAACACTTCACTTAAGAGGTCACAAGAGAATTTTCCCCTACAGATTTAACGCTCAGGAAAGAGCAATTAGGGGAGGTATGCGTCTTGTTTCCTTCGGCGCTCTTTTGGGTCTTGACGATTTCAGAAAAGACGCTTTTGCAACGGGCTTACACGCATATTATCTCCAGAGAAAATATCCCCATGCGGAAATTTCATTCTCGCCGCCGAGACTTCGCCCCATTATAAACGACGCTACAGTGAACCCCAACGACGTTCACGAAACCCAGCTTTTACAGGTAATGACTGCTTACAGGCTGTTTATGCCCTTTGCGGGAATAACCATTTCCACCCGTGAAAGAGCGGGCTTCAGAGACAACGTTATAGGAATGTGCGCTACAAAGATTTCAGCCGGTGTAAACGTAGGCGTAGGCGGTCACAGCGGTGAGGAAAAAGGCGACGAGCAGTTTGATATTTCAGACGGAAGAAGTGTAGAAGAGGTTCACGCAGCAATTATAGCCCACGGCTGTCAGCCCGTTTATAACGACTATGTGAGGGTATAAAGATGAAAGTCATTGCCGTTACAAACAGGTGTCTTTGCAAAGAGCATTTTTTAAAGAGACTTGAAAGAATTTCAAAAGCCGAAGCGGATTATATTATTTTAAGGGAAAAGGACTTGGAAGAAAGCGAATATTTCGCACTTGCGGAAAAATGTCTTAAAATCTGCGGAGATAAGCTTATAATAAATTCAAGAGCCGAAACCGCAAAGACCTTGGGCATAAATAAAATTCAGCTTTCATACTCCGATTTTCTGAAATATAAAAAAGAGCCTTTTGAAAAAATAGGCGTTTCCGTTCATTCTCTTGAAGAAGCTAAAAAAGCCGCCGATATGAACGCGGATTTTATAGTCGCCGGGCATATTTTCAAAACCGACTGCAAAAAGGGAGTTGAGCCCAGAGGTGTTGACTTTATTAAGGAAATTGCCGAAAGTGTAAACAAGCCTGTTTTTGCCATCGGCGGAATAAGCCCTGAAACGGCTCCTCTGCTTAAAAACAGCGGTGTCGCAGGGGTCTGCATAATGTCGGGGCTTATGTCGGGAGACAATATAACCGAAACAATTGAAAAAATTAAAAAGATTTAAAACTATAACAGCTTCCCCGTTTTTGAGGAAGCTGCTTTTATGTTTAATAAACTACTTTATTTAATAGTAATCTCACTGAATTTAGCTGTGTTGTAGTTGTCTATATCGTTGTTTACCTTATTTGCGTCTGCTGCAAAGCCTATAAGAACGCTGTCCTTCATATCCACTGTTCTTGAACCGACCTCAGTCCAAGTTTTGCCGTAGGCTGAAATATAGGCTGTAAATGTGTCGCCGCTTCTTTCAAGCTTAAGATAATAGCCGCTGTAGTTGTCATAGTCCTTAAAAGCTATGTCCTTAACAAGAGCTACGCCGCTTTCCTCAGCTGCGTCAAGGGAGTCGAGGTTTTCGTCGATTAAATCAAACTCTCCCCCT
The DNA here is from genome assembly GCA_021200955.1 of Clostridiales bacterium. GTDB lineage: Bacteria > Bacillota > Clostridia > Lachnospirales > CAG-274 > JAJQCI01. Next base: position 3,324 of record JAJQFU010000071.1, read on the forward strand.
GTCTCATATCTGCAAACAAGATATGCTCCAAAGGCGTTTCTGTAATAGGTTACATCCTTGCCCGAGCTTACGCTGTATTCCTTCCACTCATAAGCCTTTGTATGGGAAATGCCGAGAGCCACTGCCTTTGAGTCGGGGTCGGCTGTTTCTCTGATCATAACGCCCGAGAAAGCGTGGTTGTCAACGGGAGTAATGTAGTCAAGCTTGGCTGTAATTGAACCGTTGCCGTTAAGTGTTTTGTAAACATAGTGGAAGTTATCCTCTGTGCCCGAGATTTTGCCTGAACCCTTAACAACAAGCTCGCCGTTAAGCATATAGCCTACACCGGGAACATTAGGTGAGCCTATATCTGCGGTTGTATAGCCGTCTATCTTATTGTCGCAGTTAGCGTGAACAGTGATTTTGTCAGACTGGGTCTGATTGCCCTGCTTGTCGGTTGCCTTTACCGAAATGCTGTAAGAGCCGTCTGCAAGTGTATAGCTTGCTTCATAAGGTGCTCTTGTGGCTGTGGAAACAAGCTCGTCGCCTAAGTAGAAGTCAACCCTTTCGATCCCCTCGTCGTCCTGAGCGTCTGCCGTAATCGTAAAGGGCAGATTTGCAGTAACAAAGGCATTGTTTTCGTGGCTTGAAATAGCAACAGTTGGGTTAGAGGTAACATATTCCATATCCACGATTGAATTTAAGTAGTTTTCGATATTTGCATATCCGTTTGAAGCGATTTCGGCACTGTCCTTTGAATTATTGGGGTCTAAGCCGTTTTCAAGCTCCCAGCTGTCGGGAATACCGTCTTTGTCTGTGTCCCAGTCGGCGTCACGGTAAACAGGCTCTGTATAGGGCAAGCCCCCTACTTCCTCATGTCTGTTTGCAAAAACGCCCGTTCCGTTTTTAACCTCGTTTAATATACGTGCGTCAAGGGCGTCTCTCTTGGGATATGTTGCCCCTGCCTTGGCAACAACCTCTTCATAGGCTGTCTCTGCGTCTGTCGTTCTCAGAGCCTCAGCGCTTGTTCCGTCCATTTCGAACTCTGTGTCAACAATGGTTGTTGAGGGTGCAGCTGCGTCACTGACCTTAATTCCCAAAGAGTTGTCTGCGGTAACTGCATCATTGCCCTCCAAAACGTTTCCGTTTACATAGAACCAGCCGGGCTTGTTGCCTTCGCCTGCGTCGATAATCTGATTTTCAACGCTGTCTCTTGTTCCTGGACCGGGCTTAAGGTAGTTGTTAATAAAGTTGGTTTCGCTTCTGCCGCCGCCGTAACAGCCGTTAAAGCCCCAGTTATAAATAACGTTGTTTCTCATATCGAAAAGTGCGATATGGTCGTTATCGTCAGCTTCGGGAGTACCGCCGCCCATACGGGGATTTCTCGAAGTGTGGTTTGCAATAAGATTGTGGTGATATGTAGTGTTTACGCCGCCCATAATTGCGCCGTAGCCGTGTCTGCCCTTAGTGTGCCCGCTCATAGTAAGACTTTCTGCGATAATGCTCCACTGAACAGTCATATTCTGGGCACGGTAGATTGACATAGTTTCGTCCGTAGACCAGCTTGTGGAAAGGTGGTCAATCATAACGTTTCTTGAGGATCTGCCCCAAATAGCGTCCATAGAGTCGCCGGCATAAATATTGTCAGCACCGGGACGGAAACGCATATATCTTATAATTACGTTTTCGCAGTTGCTTATATTTGTTTCAAAGCCGTAAACTGTTATACCGTCGCCGGGTGCGCTTTGACCGGCAATTGTAATATTTTTGCCCTTTATGTAAAGGGTGTCTTTAAGCTCGATAACGCCTGAAACATTAAAGACAATAATTCTGTTGTTTCCGCTGACAGCGTCTCGGAGAGTGCCTTTAATGGGTGTGTCGGTGTCGGGGTCGTAGTCCTCAAGGCTTGTAACAATATAAACCTCGCCGCCTCTGCCGCCGCTGGTAAACCTTCCGCCGCCCTCTGCTCCCGGAAAAGCAAGTAAATCAGAAGGATAGGCGCACTCCACCCTGTTAAAGCCGTCCGAAGAGGCTTCGTCCTCGGCAGAGCAGTTTATAACCCCTAAGCTCAGGGTCATAACACCTGCCATAAACAATGACAAAATTTTCTTAAGTTTCAAATAAATTCCTCCCTTGTTTTTTTGATTTACGCTCCTTTTATAATTAGAATTATAGGCTAAATTTCACAAAAAGTCAAGATAAATATAAGGCTTTTCTTGTAAGGTTTTTTGGTTTATTAAAAAGTCCTTGAACCGAGGTGAAAATTATGATAGTATAACATTATAAAAAATGAGGATTTGGGAGGATTTTTAATATGTATAAGGGAATTAAACGAAATGCCCTGAAAAAGCTTTTTTCAAACAGAAGCACTGCCATTCGGTTTTTTTCAACGTATTTTATTGAAACGGCGGCTTTTATAGTTTGCTTTCACTTTATCAATAATAGTTTTTGGCAGTCTCTTACTTACATTGCACTGATTTATATGATTTGTTTGGGAGAGTTTACCGTATTTTTAAAGCTTGCGGACGGCAAAGAAATTACCGATGACGATTTTATGAAATGCTTAAATGATAAAGAATACATACAGCTTTTCAAAACCGCCGGGAAAAGAAATTGCTTGGTTATTATACCCTTTACTATTGCAGTAATCTTTTTCAAGATGATATTAGTTGAAATTTTTACGGTTATAAATTATACACATATAATATTTTTCGGTACAATTTCATTTATATCAGCCGTATTTTTGGTTTTGCTTCTTGCAAAATACCTTTTTACATCATTTATTTTGACTGACATACATAATAAAACCCTGACCTTCGACAGAGAAGCAAAGGGCGATATTTATGCACTTAATGAAAGACTGACCTACGGCAAATATTTCGACCGCATTAAATTTGTTTTGTCATTTTCCGGCTGGTTTTTGCTCTCTCTCATTACCTTCGGCTTAGGCTTCGCCTTCTTAGTACCCTACTTTTTGCAGTCTGCTGCTGAATTGTATATTACGGAAAATAAGGAACGTTCAGCCCAATAATTCCGCTGTTTTTAATATTTTGGCTAATAAAATGTGAATTTTGTGAATTAATTGGCATAATTTTATGTTGTTTTTTCTGCAAAGATGTGTTATAATTTATGTCAAGAATTTCCTGTCTTTTGACAAGAGTTCCCGCAAAGGGGAAAAACGGGCGGTTGTTTTTATTCCTCACCTTCCTATTGCATATGAAAGAGGTGATGCTTATGATTTAAGCGGTTATCTTCAGGATTATGAGAGAGGTAGGAGGTGATGTTGTCTATGGTACAGATTATTTATGATATATATGCACTCGCTATAGTTATTGCGGTGATTATACGTATCATAAAAATAATAATCCAAAACATAACAAAAAGATAACCGTCGGGCTAGCCAATCCTGAACTGCACCCAAAAAACTGGACTTAAATTAACCGTTATGGTATAATAAA
>JAJQFU010000023.1 GCA_021200955.1 Clostridiales bacterium
CTTTATATATGACACTGATAAACGAAAGCTTATCAGTAGAGGAGAATATAAAAAATAATTTTCTCACTTCCAACTCATATCTTTATGAAGAACCTGCTAATCTTATAAACCGGGAATGCAGAGATGCTTCCGAATATAATTCCATTATAAGCGCTATTGCAAACGGGGCTTCAAGGCTGTCGGAAATATGCACAAAAACAGGTATGGCAACCCCTCTTGCATCAAGCCATCTCAACAAGCTTATAGGCTTGGAAATAGTAAAAAAGGAAATCCCCTTCGGTCTGAAAAGCTCAAAAAAGCCGCTGTATTCTCTTGAAGATTCTATGTTCAGATTTTGGTACAGATTTGTTCAAGACAATGTTTCGGCTATCAACAGAGGTCTTGCCGATATAGTTTACAGAAGAGTAGACCCTCAACTTTCCGGCTTTATGGGTGCTGTATTTGAAGAAATATGCAAGCAGTATCTGTGGAAGCTTCTTTCCGAAGACAAATCTCCCGTTGAATTTTCAGACATAGGCAGATGGTGGGGTACAAATCCAAAGACAAGAACACAGGAAGAAATAGGCATAATGGGTGAAGCTGATAAAAACACCGCCTTGTTTTGCGAATGTAAATGGAAAAACGAAGATGTTGACATATCTGTTCTGAATACCCTTATTGACAGAAGCAGCCTTTTCAATTATGCTGACAAGTATTATTTTCTGTTTTCTAAAAAAGGCTTTACAAAAGGCTGTACAGAAACAGCCGAAAAAAATACAAACATTATGCTTATATCATATGATGATATGCTAAATAAGAGAGCTGCGAAAAATTGATTTTTTCATTTTTTCGCAGCTCTTTTCTATGGAACCGTTTTATTTTAATCGGCTTCACTAACTGCCTTTCTTACAGGCAGTACAAAGGAGGGAGAAACCGAAAGTTCATCCACCCCGTAGTCAAGGAATGTCTGTGTAAGGGTTGTGTCTGCACCAAGCTCGCCGCAGATACCTGCCCAGATTCCTGCCCTGTGGGCATTCTCAACAACCGTCTTGATGGAACGTAAAACAGCCGGATGATGAGAATCATTTATATTGTCAAGCTTAGAATTTTGCCTGTCAATAGCCAAGGTATACTGTGTTAAATCGTTTGTGCCTATACTGAAAAAATCTACCTCTTGAGCAAGCTCATAGCTCATTATAACCGAAGCCGGAGTTTCGATCATAATTCCCTGTTCTATATTTTCATTAAATTTGACGTTTTCGGCTCTCAATTCTTCCTTAATCTCTTCAACTATGACCTTAATCTGTATAACCTCATCTACTGAAATTATCATAGGATACATAATTGCTATATTTCCGAAAGAACTTGCTCTTAACAAGGCTCTCAGCTGCGTCTTAAAGATATCTTGTCTGTCAAGGCAGATTCTTATAGCCCTGTAGCCCATAGCTGGATTATCCTCTTTGCCCATGTCAAAATAATCCACCTGTTTGTCGGCACCGAGGTCAAGAGTTCTTATAATAACCTTTTTCCCTCCCATTCCTTCTGCAACCTTTTTATAAGCCGCAAACTGCTCTTCCTCTGTGGGGAAGTCCTGAGAATTCAAATATAAAAACTCGCTTCTGAAAAGACCTACTCCTTCGGCATCGTTTTCCATAACAGAGCCTAAATCCGTGGGATTGCCTATATTGGCATAAAGGTTTATCCTTTTTCCGCTCTTTGAAACAGTTTTCTTACCCTTAAAGCTTTTAAGAAGTGTTCTCTTTTCCGCATCCTTCTTTTGGATTTCTTCATATTCTTTGATTGTCTCTTCATCCGGATCTATTATAAAAATCCCCTTATATCCGTCAACAATGCCGATTTTGCCGTTCCATGACTTATCTATTTTTACGTCAATCAAAGCCGGAAGATTCATCGTTCTTGCAAGAATGGCAGTGTGGGAGTTTGCCGAGCCCAGTTCTGTTACAAAAGCAAGAAGCTTGTCCTTGTCAAGCTGAATTGTTTCGCTGGGGGCTAAATCCTCGGCAACAATTATTGAAGGCTCGCTTAGCCGGCTTAAGCTTGTGCTGCCTAAAAGAACGGATATAAGCCTTTCGGAAATATCCTTTATGTCTGCCGCTCTCGCCTTAAAATATTCGTCATCCATATTTGCAAACATTTCCGCCGTAGCATCCCCCGTAACAGCAACGGCATACTCTGCATTTACCTGCTGATTTTCTATTTTATCAATAATGCCTTCGTTAAAGTCATCGTCCTCAAGCATCATTTGGTGAACCTCAAAGATAGCGGCGTTGTCCTCTCCCACTTCCTTGAGAGCCTTTTCGTAAAGCCCCTGAAGCTGTTTAACTGCCTCTTCCTTAGCAGCCTCATATTTTGCGATTTCAGCCGCTGTGTCTGTAATTTTAGTTCTTCTGACCTGCTGCTTTTCCTTTGACCCGAAAACAACCTTTCCTATGGCAACCCCTTTAAATATAGCTTTTCCGCTGAAATTTTCCATACCTGTCCCCTGCCTTTTTATAAATTATTCTTGAAGAAGCTCTCAATCTCGGCAGCATCGGCGGCTTCGTTTGCGCCGCTTACTTCAACTGTTACCTCCGCTCCTTTTTTAACTCCTAACCCCATAAGAGCCATAAGCTTTGTGGCGTCGGCTGACTTTCCTCCTGCCTTTACAACAATCTTTGAAGAGAGCGCCTTAGCCGCTTTAACCAAAAGACCTGCCGGTCTTGCGTGAATACCTACCTCATCTGTAATGACATAATTAAAACTCTTCATTATATATAACCTCCTGCCGAATTATAATTACAGGAGCGGAGCAGCTCCGCCCCTGCTGTTTTTTATTTATATTTATTCAACTGTAATAATCCTGTCTCCGACCTTGCCCTGTCCGCTCTTAACCTGCTTAACAGTCTTAAAGTCGTCTGTATTTGTAACAATAACGGGAGTAACCGTTCTGTAGCCTGCTTTCTTAATACCTTCAAGGTCAACCTCAGCCAAAAGGTCTCCTGTCTTTATCTTCTGTCCGTTCTTTACCTTAATATTGAAGTGCTTGCCGTTTAACTGAACCGTATCGAGACCGATGTGTATAAGAAGCTCAACACCCTCATCCGACATAAGTCCCAAAGCGTGCTTTGTATCGTATACCATTGAAACCTCACCGTTAAATGGTGCATAAACCTTGCCCTCGGCCGGCTCAACGGCTGCCCCCTGACCTAACATACCCTCAGAGAATACTCCGTCAGCTACCTCTTCAAGGCTTATAACCTTACCCTTAATGGGGCAGTAAATGCTTGCGTTAACGCTCTTTGAAGCCTTGTTTTCCTCAGCCGGAGCAGCTGTAGGAGCAGAAACCGTAACGGGAGCATCGCTTGCCGGGCTGTCAAGGTAATCCTCAAGCTTAGATTTAACAAGTGTAACGCCGGGGCCGTAAACAACCTGAACGCCTGTACCCTTGTGGATAACGCCCGAAGCCCCTGTTGACTTCAAAATTTTATCATCGACAAGGCTTGAATCGAAAACTGTAATACGAAGTCTTGTAGCGCAGCAGTCAACATCCGAAATATTTTTCTTGCCGCCGAGACCCTGAGTAATAAGTGCGGAAACAGCATCCCCTGCTCCTGCAGAGCCTGAACCCGAACCGCTCTTAGCAGCTTCTCTTCTTGCGTTTACATCGGCCTTTGTATAAAGCTTTGTTTCTTCATCGTCATCCTCGCGGCCGGGAGTCTTAAAGTTAAACTTTGTAATAAGGAAACGGAATGAAACGTAATAAAGTATAAAGTAAACAATTCCCACAGGTATAATAAGAAGCCAGCTTGTTTTGCTGTTGCCCTGTAAAATACCGAAGAAGAAAAGGTCGATTAAGCCGCCGGAGAATGTAAGACCGACTGCGATGTTAAGCATATGGGCTATCATATAAGCCGAACCTGCAAGTATAACCTGTACACCGAAAAGTACGGGAGCAACAAAGAGGAATGAGAACTCTATAGGCTCTGTAATACCCGTGAACATACTTGCAAGAGCCGCGGAAATAAGAAGCCCTCCTACTTCCTTTTTCTTTTCCGGTCTTGCTGTGTGGTACATAGCAAGAGCAGCACCGGGCAAACCGAAAATCATAAATATAAATTCTCCCGAGAAATATCTTGTAGCATCGGCGCTGAAGTGAACGATATTTGCAGAATCGGCAAGCTGAGCAAAGAATATGTTTTGTCCGCCTTCAACAACCTGTCCGGCAACCTCCATAGTACCGCCGACAGCTGTCTGCCAGAAGGGCATATAGAAAACATGGTGAAGACCGAAGGGAATAAGAAGTCTCTTAATCAAACCGAATATAAGAGTTCCTACATAGCCTGAGCCTGAAACAAGACCGCCCAGAGCGTAAATTCCGTTCTGAACCGTAGGCCATACAAAATAAAGAATAATACCTACGAACATATAAACAACGGTTGATATAATAGGAACGAATCTTGTACCTGCGAAGAATGAAATAGCACTGGGAAGCTGAATCTGATAAAATCTGTTGTGAAGAGCAGCAACACCTAAGCCTACTATAACACCGCCGAACACACCGACCTGAAGTGACTGAATACCGCAGACAGATGTAATTGTTCCGCTTAATACATCCGGAGCAATTGAACCGTCGGCTAAAAGCTTTCCGGAAACCGTAAGGCAGGCACTTATAGCAGAGTGCATAACAAAGAAAGCAATAACAGCCGCCAAAGCCGCAACTTCTTTTTCCTTCTTAGCCATACCCAAAGCAACGCCAACCGCAAATAAAAGCGGCAGATTGTCAAAAATAACATTCGCAACATCGTTCATAACGAGAAGCAAAGCATGTAAAACAGTACCCTCTCCGAAAATTCCCGTCAGACCGTAAGCCGCAAGGGTTGTTTCATTTGTAAGCGAGCTGCCTATACCCAAAAGAATACCGGCTATAGGCAGGATAGCGATAGGAAGCATGAACGAACGTCCTACCCTTTGTAAAACTCCAAAAATTTTGTCTTTCATAATCTTACCTCCAGTTTTTTGTTTTTCAGAGAAATACATTGCAGATTGTTATGTAAATTTTTATATGGGCTTTAAACCCTAAATTGCTTTTATTTCCCTATCCGGATTCGGGAAGCAAAAACAATAAATTACTTTTATTATGCCCTTGAAATTCTTCTCAAATGTATAGTTAAAAAGGCCATTTCCTCTTCTGTTACGGATTTATTGTATTTTGAGGAAATATATCCCCTTATTTTAACGGCACAGTTATAATCCTTTTTGTAGGAGGTCTTTATACTCTCCCTTAGGCTGTCGTCCTCGTCGTCGGGAGCCATTTTGTTGTTAAAGAGTCTTTGTCCGAAAAACTTCATGTGAGTTATAAAACGGCTGTAATCAAGTCCTTCCACATCAAAAGTCTTTCCATAGTATTTTTCGGCAATTGTAACCACAGCCTGCATAAGTTCCGTTATTTTTACCATATTGCTCATATCCGTATCCAACTCGGCATTTACAATATGAAGGGCAATAAACCCTGCCTCATCCAAGAGCAAAGTCTCTCCAAGCTTTTCCTCTATAATTTTTATTGCCCTCTTACCTAATTCATATTCCACAGGATAAAAATTCATTATTTCATGAAGCAGGGCGTTTCTGTAAACCATATTATTTCGATTTCTCTCTATAGCAAAACTGATATGATCAGTCAATGTTATCTGAATATTTTTGTTAAGCTTCTTTCCCAGTGTGCTTTCCGCTAATTTTATTATTTCGGAACAGACCTCAATATATTCAATGGGAATTTCGCTGAAAAGCTGTTCAAGCTTGCCCATTCCTTTGTTGTCGTCCATGCGGTAAATCTGTTCAACCTTATCCTCGGGAACAAGACCTCCCGGCTTCTTCTTAAAGCCTATTCCCAGTCCTCTTATTATAATCTCTCGGCCTTTTTTGTCGGTAGAGCAAACAATATTATTATTAATTATTTTCGTTATTTTGTAATTATACATTTTACTTCCCTCCAAAAAAGCCTTCCATAAAAAAGACAAAAAAATAGACCGATTTGTAAAATATACCTAAAAAAGTTATTTTTTATTTACAAACGGTCTTGCCCTCATTACCGGTCACAATCCAAATCCACAATAAAACAAAGTTTAAGGGATTTATATATTATATTTTAGGTTGGAAATCACACTCTGTTATCTTCTCCTAACCTTAAATAAATTATACAACCGCAAAATATATTTTGTCAATATACTTTTTCACTTTCGTTCATTTTAACAATATTTAAGACCTTTTTTTAGTTATATTATACAAAAGCAGTTCAAACTCTGTTTTGTCATTTACTATAAAAGCGTTCTCAATGGGCAATCAGATAGGCAAACTTGCTTGCATAAATGATTGGACATTAGAGAACCTAACCCACGTCACACTTACCTATCTGCATTCATTTCTGTGCGCGTCACACTTGCTTCCACTCATTCATTTCCGCATAAATGCGAAAATGACATTCGTTACAGAAGTGTTCCTTAATCGTTTAAAGCCTGTAGGCTTTAAACGAAAGAGGAGCGGCAGCGGAACAAAATGTTGTTTTCGTTTTAACGAAAACAAATGTGTAAAGCTTGGCGCGACGTGAAACAAGATGCACTGCGGAAGTGTTCCTTAATCGCTGAAGCACCGCGAAATTATTTTTTCAAAAAATTTAAAATTGATAAAATAATTTCGTGGCAGGTCTTCAGCGAAAGAGGAGCGGCAACGGAGTAAGTCTTGCTTTGGTGTGAAACACCGAAGCAAACGCACGCAGT
>JAJQFU010000053.1 GCA_021200955.1 Clostridiales bacterium
CCCGGTAGGTAAAATTTTTCTCTTTTTCTGTCTACTTTATTGACTATGGTTCATAAAGAATTATAGGCAGTACCGCTTTCTGACCGCTTTTCGGAATGTTTCTCATCCTGTCTTTCAGCTTGATTTTCAGCTTGACTTTCTTTTTGCCCTTGTAAAGATTTATTCGGCTTTTGATATTTATTTACAAGCTTTTTCCGGCTGTTCGGCTTGTCCTCGTTTGCAGGCTTATCACTATCTTTCAAACCCGATAAAATGTCAGCAGGCTTTTCCCTTATGTTTGCTATGCTGTCCGCTTTATTGACAATGGGTATGTTTTCAGCGTTATTAATAACCGACCTTGCATTGTCATATTTTTTGACTATACCTTTGTCGGCTGTTTCGTGGCGGTCTTTAACCTGTTCGGCATAACCTTGTTTCGCAGAAGAAGTATAGGGTCTTGTATAATCATAACTTTCCGATGATTGTGTTTCGGATTTTCGGAAATTGTTATAACCGTCTGTATTCCCATATGTATCGGTTTCAGCTTGCCTTTCTGCATTGCTTTCGGTTTTCGGTATGCCGTAGTTGATGAAGTCGGCTTGCTGTTGAAAAGTATCCTGCGGCTGTTCAGGCAAAACATCATTTTGACCTAAAATCACAGGCTCATTGCCGTAGTTTATAACACCGTTGTACTCCGGTTCTGCTTCCTGCTCCGTTTGCTGATTTTGAATAGCCTCATACTTAATCCTGTTTGCATAATTTTTATAGCCGGGAGAATAGCTTTGCTGAGATACATCATACTCCTGTGAGCTTGTTTCCTCGGCTTTGGTATCTTGATAATTACTGTCTTGCTGATTATCGGTCTTACCATTGCTTTCCTGTGACTGTTCAACAGGCTGAGTGTCTCCGAAAATCCGGTTTTTACTGTCGGTCGGGGCTTTTATGACAGCTTCAAGCCCTGTGTCATCTCTCACAAGCTGCTTTTGGCTTTCGGAAATCTGCCCTTTATTAACAATGCTTCCTTGCTCATTTACAAATCCCTTGTTGATAATACTGCCTTTTTCTCTGACAGTGCCGTAAAAATTGCTGTTGCTTTTCGGTTCTTGCTTCAAATAATTAAATCATCTCCTTTCAAGTTTTGTTTTCGGGGCAATCCCTTTTTGACACGCTTGCCAATGCAAAAGCAAAAAATCCCACACAACCGCCGAAAACAGAGCCGCTTATAAAGCTTAAAAATAATAACATAAATCTCACTCCTTCATTTCTTCGTATTCGTTTTTGAAAATCTGCTGATTTTTTATGTTTTCCGTATGGTCGGCATAGTAAAGCGACGTTAAGTAATAACTCCTAAAATACTTGATTTTGGCTTTGGATTTTTTAACAGCCCTTAAAACCGCAAAAATATCCTCATACCAAATTTTCATAAAACGGCTCTTAACGAGGGCAGAGGGCAAGTTCTTTTTGCCTATACGGACAGTCGGTGCTGATGAAACCATAGTTTCCGCCATAAGCTGAACCATAAAATCCACCTGTTTCATTTCCTCATCACTGCACTGAGCCTTGACAGTGTCCTCATAGCAAATATTTTCTTTGATGATTTCCTCGTAAGTGCGATAATCTTCTCTTATCGTATCATCATCGTTATCTTTTTGATAAGATATGATAGGATTAGTATTTACTTCGGTTAATATATTGCTTTTATTAATATTTATTTGTGCGGGGTTTTCCGATACCGGGTTTTCTGAAATCGGGTTATCCGATATGGGTTCTTCCGATTTTGATTTTTTGTTTTTTTCCGAAACGGGTTTTTCCCAACTCGGCTGTGTGCCTGTTATTTGGCGGTTTTCAGCCTGTTCGGGATTTTCCCGTTCAGGTTCGCAATGCTCATATTTGGAGGATACATCATTATTTTCCGAAAGATTTTCTATGGGCTTTTCATATATGGTATATTCAACATCTTTAAAGCTGCCGTTTTTGCTTCGGATTTGCCTGCGTGAAACATATCCGCAGTTTTCAAGCTCTTTCAGAGCTGCCGAAACACTTGCAACACCGTCCTTAGCCATTGCCGCAAGCCCCTTTACAGAGTATTCCCAAGTATCGGGAACACTAAGCATAAAAGATAAAAGACCCTTTGCCTTAAATGAAAGTCTTTTGTCAAACAGGTGATAATTGCTCATTACAGTATAATTGTGGGTTTTCTCTACACGTATCTTCATAATGTGTATCCTCCTTTATAGGTTTAAAAATTTTAAGCTATATATAAAAAAGAAGCTACGAAACAGCGGCTGTGTTTTTGCCTTGCAGTTCCATAACTTCTTCAAGCTTCGTTGTAAGCATTGCGTATAATTTTGTGTTCGTGGGGAACTTATCGTCAAAAGGTATAATTGCATTTCCCGCACAGAGCAGTCCCGAACCCGATGCGGCATTTGATAAATAGCCAAGCTGATTTTGGCTTATATTCAATATTTTTCCTAATTTCATTCTGTCAGCCGGGGACTGGTTTAACATCATTATGTATTCCGAATTGTCAAGCATTTTGCTTGCGATTTCGCTGTCCAACAGGTCGCCCACGTTTTGGGTAACGCCTGTGCAGATAGCTCCATATTTTCTTGCACGTTTCCAAAGGCTCTTTAAAAACTGAGCCGAGAACTGATTATTAAAAAGTAAGTGAGCCTCGTCAACAACTATCCAAGTGTTGCGGCCCATTAAACGATTACTTGTGACCCTGTTCCATATTTGGTCAAGTACAACCAACATTCCTAAAGTTTTGATTTGGTCGCCCAAATCTTTTATATCAAATACTACAAATCTGTTGTTTACGTCCACATTTGTGTTGTGGGCGAAAAGGTTAAATGAACCCGTGGTGTAAAGACCTATTATCTTAAGTAAGTTTTCTTTCTCAGCTTGCAGCTCAGGTTCTTGTATTTTCTTTAACTCTTCACGAAAATCCATAAGTGTGGGCATAACAGAATGGGGTTTTGAAAAGTAGCTTTCGTATAGTCTGCGTAACACAAGGTCAACAAGGGTACACTCAGCACCTGTAAGACCCGTACTTCTCTCTTTCTGTAAAATAACGTCTAAAAGTGAAAACATAAATTCAGTTTTAAAAGCAATAGGACTTTCGTTTGACTTGTCATCATCGCCGCCGCTGTAGTCAAGGGTAATATCCAACGGGTTAAAATAAGTTTTTGTGTCAAGGCTTATTTTTATGACAGCACCGCCGAAATTTTGAGCTAAAACTGCGTACTCGCTTTCGGGGTCAATAACGAGAATTTCATCATTCGGGTGGTTTAGAAGTATGTTAAGCAGCTCACGTTTTGTTGCAAAGGATTTACCCGAACCGGGAGTACCCAAAACCCAACCTGCGGGATTTTTCAATGCTTTTCGGTCAAGAATAATCAAATTCCTTGACAATGTATTCAAGCCGTAATACATTCCTCCGGCATCAAATAATTCCTGTGATGTAAAGGGAATTAATATTGCCTGAGCCGCCGTTGTCAGAGTTCTTCTTATTTGTATATCGCATTTTGCAAAGGGCAATGTTGCATTAAGTCCCGCTTCCTGCTGTAAGGCAAGGGGAGCAAGCTCACAGCCGAGCGAACGTGCAGCACCCATTAATTTCTGAACATTCTCAAACAATTCTTTTTCCGTTGGGGCTGAGGTAAATACTATTACAATGCCCTTAAACAATCTTTGGTTATTGTTTTGCATATTGCTTATAAGGCTGTTAGTTTGACTTATACTCCGTTTTAAGTCTTGAGGTATCATATCCGGATCTTGCATCTGCTGTAACAACTTTTGCTGCCGAGCCGCTTTTTCGCTTTCCATATAGGCAAGTTTGCTTTTAACCATTTCCAAAGAGTCACTGTTGTCGGTGGAATTTGTGTGGACGGTAATAGTGGTATTACAGGGTATATCTGATAAATTTTTAAGCAATTCGTCACTCATTACCGAGGGAAATGTTTTTATAAACAGCACCTGTCCGTAGTAATCGCCGAACTCAAAATGTATCATTTTCGGAGTAGGTTTAAAGTCAAAAAAATAAGGACATACAAAGTCCTTTGTTTCAAGCCCCGAACCGACAAGATAGTCATAATTAAATTGAAGCGGCTCATCGGGGTTCAATATACTGTTCATATGGTTCAGGCACTCTTGACCGGAGCAGCTTGTCACGTCACATCCCAATGCCTTAAAACGATTGGTTACATCAGTTTCAATTCTCATTAAAGAGGGGTAGGCTTCGTCATAGCTTTCAGCCTCAACCCCAAATGAAATATACTTTTCCCTCATAATAGAATTTTGCCCCTGCATAGCCTTATCAAGAAGCATTTTGTTGTATTCGTGGCGGTATTCGTCTTTTCCGTCATTTTTGTCGGGTATCAACATATTTTTCTTGAAAGACCCAATATCAATCTTGCGATTATGTACTGTAATCTGAACATTTATTTTAGGGTCAAAATAGTTTAAAATCTCGCAGTAATTGCTGAAAATATCCACCTGGTCATCACGCTGTGCGTCTTGATAATTTATATCCGAAAATTTTAATGTTTTGGAAAAATAGTTATCCGACACTTGGCAGATACCGTTCTGAAATAATTTATTATATTTTAAAGTTGTTTGGCTGCTTTTTGGGGCGGCTTCGATTTTAAGCTGTTTTTTCTTCTTTTGGTTTTGGGCTTCGAGTAGTTCTCTTTGCTGTTTTAAGAGCCTTTGCCGCTGCTTTTCTTTTTCTTTTATAATCTTTTTCTCTGACTTCGATAAGGTCGGGTTCGGGGAAGTGGGATTTACACCGATTTCCTCCGTTTCCGACTTTCGGCTTATTTTTATTCTTCTTACCTGCTTTATCAGCATTTCCCATACTGATTTTATAATTTTTGAAAATATCAAATAGTGAAAAACCTCCTTTATTTTCTATTTCTTTCATCTTCATTTCCGCTTCAGCCTGTTCCTGCTCCCTAATCATTTTTTGAATTAGCGGACGAAACTCCTCAACCTCAATGGGCAGAATATTAGCTTCAACGTCTGTGGCATATGGTCGGCTTTGCTTTACAAATAAACTCCGCAGCTTTATTTTGGCATATACCTCAAAGCGGTAGCCTTTTATGTTCACAAATCCGAGACAAAAAGGCGGAAGCACAAGTGCCATTGTAACAAGCATTGTTATATAATCACTTACACCGTTTAAGGATAGTAAAATACAAGTGGGAACACCAAGTCCCAAAGCTATGCCGCCGAAAAGCAGCTGGCGGAAAGACAGTCCTGCTATAATCTTTTCTTTGTAGTTAGAAATTTCATCGGGTACATTTACCTCTATAGACATATTTTTAACTCCTCTCTTGATTTATAGAATTTTAAAAAACTCCGAGTATTTTGTTTATAATTTTGCCGCTTGAAAATACCGACACACCCAAAACAATAATATATAATAGGTTGTCGATAAGAAAACCGCCGATAAAGTCGTTTATATCCATTGACGCATCATAGCTTACAACGCTGCTGCCGACCAGTGCATAGTATATAATGAAGCAGCCTATAATAGCCGCCCCTCGCAGGCTGATTGCGGCATATGATTTTAAGAAATTTATTGCGACCTGCTTAAACTCCTGACTTGCGATACAAGCTAAAGGTATAGGCGAAAACAAGAGCATTAGCCACATTTCCACCATTCTGAAAAGCACCGTAACGGAAAGTATGAATTGAACAACCTTCATAACAAGCCAACAAAGCAGTAGTACGATTATGGTAAAAATCCTTTCTACAATGCCTATATCGTTCATAGCTTCAACCATTGTACTTACGTCCGCTTCGGTTATGCCCATACTGACAGAAGAGCCTGCTGCCGTTCCCAAACTTGAAGCAATATAAACTCCGACGGCTTCTATGCCGTTTATGACTGCCGGTATGTTGCAGTAAAAAAGAGACAAAACAGCAAATTTTATTAAGGCATTCGCCGGGATTTTCGTGCCGCTTAAGCCCTGTCCGCTGTCAACTCTGTTTATAAGGGAAACAAGCTCAAGAAGCATAAACAGTGTAAGCATAGACGCACCGACACCGAAAATACTGCTTTGCATAATGCCTACTATTGTAGTGTTTGCCGTTGGATTATAGTTTGCCAACGTCTTTTTTAATGTATCGAAAAGTCCGCTGTCCAAGCCGAAGTCGCAAAAATCTCTTAACATTTTTTCAGTCATCTACTTTAAACCTCACCTCCGCAAAAATAGGGCTGTACCTCTGCACAGCCCGAAAATATGATAATTTAGGATATTGTTAAATCCAGTGAACTTATAGCTGTTCCTGCCGCAATAATGATTGCGCCGCCGATGATTTGCCAAATGGCGGACTGTATGCCGGGTCCGTTGTGGTCTTTCAGCGACATACCGAGGTTGACCAAGCCCCAAACGGCATATAAGCCGCCGCCTGTCTGAGCAGCTTTTGAAAGTAAATTTTTAGCGGTTGTGAGTGCCTCTGTTCCTGTGGCGGCAAAAACAGTTGACACCATTAAAACCGAAGCAAACACCATAGCTGCAAAAATAAAATATGCTGTCCTTTCTGTCAAAAATCTTTTTCTGTCGGTATAAGGCATAACTTCCAAAGAAGCATTGCCCTCAGATGCTGCATTAAAATCTTTTGTCAATATTTCCATTTCCCTCCTTCAAATAAAAAAGGGCTGTCCTCTTAAAATCGTAATACACAGAGAACAG
>JAJQFU010000156.1 GCA_021200955.1 Clostridiales bacterium
TATACATAATTCTTTTGTTATTTGCTCTGTCTACTTGACAGGGGTGGGTTCAATTTGCTTACATCATAGGGTGGTCTTTTTTTGCAACATTTATCAACAATGCTATATACTTGATGTCATACAAAGTTTGCACAACAACAAAGTAAGCATTAATTAAGTCGAATGCTGTCATAGGTTTCACCTCCTTATAACAAAAGTCCCACAGGTACTAAAATTATAACAGAAGTTCAGCCTAACCAACCCGTTAGTGATTACCTACTTGGCATTATATCAAAAATTTTGCCGAAAGTAAAGATAAATCAAAACTTTTAAAATTATTTTTGTTAGAGAAAAAATTGTTGAATGTAAAGATTAATTGAAATATTTTTTATTGTTCTGTATAAAATATATAAACCGCTACTTGAAATGCCCTTTTGAATGTGATACAATCAAAGTATTAAGATTTTATTAATTCGTGTCACAACAGGAGGGTATTTGTTTTGGATTCAGAAAAGAAACTTGTTGAGGTTATTATAAACGGAAAAGCCTATAAGCTTACGGCGGAGGACGGCGAAGACTATATCAAAACCGTGGCGGGCTATGTAGACCGAAAATACAGGGAAATCACCGCAGGCTTAAGCACTGTCACGCGCCTGTCGGATTCGTTTCCCATAATGCTTGCTTTAAACATAGCCGACGACCTTTTTAAGCAGTCGGAGAAAAGCGGTTCAAGCCTTAAGGCAAACGCCGACTTACAGGATAAAATTGCCAAGCTTCAAAAGGCTTTGGACGACGAAAAAAAGCTTTCGGAGGAAAAGAACGAAATTATAGAAAAGCTCCGTCAGGGCTCGGAGAATATTGTTTCCGACAAAAATCAGCTTGAAAAGGATATTTTGGCGGAAAAGGAAAAACTTGAAGCCGCAAACACTGTTTTGGAAGCCCAAAAGTCCGAAATTAAACGCCTTCAGGATATAATTGCAGACGCAGGCTTAGTGCCTCCCGTTCCCGACAAAAACGGCAAAATTAAGGACAAGGACAAAGACAGAGAAACCCTTTTGAAGGAGCTTAACGACATAAAGAGCGAAAACGGACGCACAAAGAAGGAAAATAAGAGCCTTGCGGAAAAGCTTAAGGCGGCGGAGGACGAAATAGAGGTTTTGCGCAGCCAGTCTCCCACAAAAATTGAAGAGGACGGTCAGCTTGTTTTAAAGCCGGAAGCCCCCGTAAAAGAGATTAAAACCGCAGCTAAAAAGCAATGAAAAAATATGAAATTCTTGCGCCCTGCGGCAGCCCCGAAACCTTAAACGCAGCCCTTGCCGCAGGCTGCGACAGTGTATATTTGGGGGCAAAGGCTTATAACGCCAGAGCCTCCGCAGAAAATTTTAACTCCGATGAGCTTAAGACAGCCATTGCCGGCTGTCACCTTTTGGGTGTAAAGGTTTATATTACCTTCAACACTCTCTATAAGGACGAAGAAACAAAAGGGCTTTTTGAACTGGCAAAATATCTTTATGAGCTTGGTGCGGACGCTTTCATAACCGCCGACATAGGCATTTTTAAAGCTTTCAAAAATTATTTTAAGGATATAAAAATTAACGCCAGCACTCAGATGTGCGTTCACTCTTCAGACAGCGCAGAAGCCTTGAAGGCTTTGGGGGCTGACAGAATTATTTTGGCAAGAGAGCTGAGCCTTTCGGACATAAAGGCAATTTATAATGCCTTGGGAGACAGCCCCGACTTGGAAGCCTTCGTTCACGGTGCTTTATGCGTCAGCTATTCGGGCAGATGTCTTTTTTCGTCATTTATAGGCGGAAGAAGCGGAAACAGAGGCTGCTGCGCACAACCCTGCCGAATGGAGTATACCCTGCTTAAAAACAACAAGCCCTGCGCCAGCGGCGCTTTGCTTTCGCCAAAAGACATAATGTGCGCCGAAAGCTTGGGGGATCTTGTTGCCGCAGGAGTTAAGGCTTTTAAAATAGAAGGCAGAATGAAAACCCCTCCCTATGTTTATGAAACAGTCAAAACCTATAAAAAATATTTATTAAAGGCACTTGAAGAACACAAAAACAGCAAAATATCTTCCGAAGACAAAAAAAATCTGCTTCAGGTTTTCAGCCGCGGGGGTTCATTCAGCGAGGGACTTTTGAACGCCCCAAAGGGAAAAAGCCTTCTTTCAAGCTCCGTTAAAAACAGCGGAAGAGAAATCGGCATAGTAACAGGTGAAGCAAAAAAGGGCTGTTATATTAAATTTTTCGAAAGCCTTATACCCGGTGACGGAATTGAAATTACAGCTGAAAACTCGGGCTGTTTTGTTTCAAAGCCTATAAAATCCGGTGAAAAGGTCTTTTTCCCGATTAAAGGAAGAAAAGGAGACAAGGCTGCCCTTTCCTATGACAAAACCCTCAACGACAATATAGAAAAGGAGCTTAAAACAGCCTCTCCCCAAAGGGAAATAACCGCTCACTTTAAAGCAAAAAGCGGCAAGCCCATAAGCCTGACATTAACAGCGGAAGAAGCTTCTGTCACTATAACAGGAGCAGAACCCTCCGAAGCCTTAAACCGCCCCTCCTCACAGGAAGAAATTGTTTCAAGGCTTAAGAAAACAGGCTCAACCCCCTTTAAAATCGGGTCAATAACAGCGGACACAGACGAAAATATATATTTGCCCGTTAAAGACTTAAACGCCTTAAGACGTGAAGCCTGTGACGCTTTGGAAAAGGAAATAACCGAAGCCTACAGAAGAACCTCACCTAAGCTGCCTAAAAAGCCCAATCTTGAGCCCAACACAGCAGCGCCCTTCCTTTCGGCTTTTGTCTCCACTGAGGATCAGCTTAAAGCCCTTAAGGGTCTGCCTGTTAAACGAATATATTCCGAAAGTCAGAAATTAATTAAAGCTGCCCTTAAGGATTTTCCGCAAAATATCGAAATATATTTTGCTCTTCCCTATATAACAAGGGAGCATACACTGAAAGCCCTTAAGGAAACAATAAATACCTTAGACAAAACAAATATAACAGGTTATCTGACACGAAACCTGACAGCAATTAAAACAGACAAGAAAATAATCTGCGACCATACCTTGGGTGTATTTAACTCCTATACGGTTGATACACTCCTGAGCATTTATGACGGCGTGACACTTTCAACAGAGCTTTCCGCATCGGAGCTTAAGCCCCTGTGCACTGAAAACGCAGAGGTCATAGCCTATGGCAGACTGCCCCTTATGCTTACGGAACACTGCCCCATAGGCAATTTCTTAGGAGACAACAAGGGCAGACGCTTTTGCAGGCTCAAAGACTCAAAGGAGACTTTCGCCTTAAAGGACAGAACGGGAGCTGTTTTGCCCCTTATTCCTCACTGTGAAGAATGCTTCTGTGAAATTCAAAGCCCCCTTCCCCTTTCCGCTTCTCAGGCGGCAGGGCTTAACCCCTCCTCATTCAGGCTTGTTTTCACAGACGAAACCTGCGAAGAAACTATTGAAATTATCAAAAGCTTTTACAAAACACTTATAACAAAAGAGAAAGTAAAAAACATACCAAAGGGCAAAGCCCTAAAAGCGGTTAAATAAGGCGAAGCCTTAAGACGCAAAAGGGAGACATTATGACAGAACTGCTTATATTTTTATCCAAATATATTTTTATAATACTGATTTTCATTTTCTCGCTTCAAAGCCTTTATCTCATAAAGAGAGGAAGGAGCGACAACTACCCCTCTGACGAAAGCACCCACGCCGTCAGGCTTCAGCGAACCACAATAGTCCTTTTTCACATACTGGCGTATGCAGCTCTTAATTTTAACTCCGACATACCCTTAAAGGATTATTTGACAACGGCTTTGGGGGGACTGGCTCTTGTGATTTTTATGCCCCCTTTAATTGCCCTTGTTTACGGAAAAATAAACGGCTTAGCCATAAACTGTATGTATTTTCTGACGGATATAAGCCTTGTTATACTTCAAAGACTTAACCCCGACTTGGCTCTTAAGCAAATGCTCTGCTTCTTTTTGGGCTCGGCGGTTATACTTTTGGTTTATCCCGCTTTGAAGTATCTTAACAACCTTGAAAAAGCCAAATATTTTTATTTGAGTCTTGGCTTTATTCTTCTTTTGGTTACATTCATTTTCGGCACAACCACAAGAGGAGCCACAAACTGGATATACATAGGCTCGTTTTCATTTCAGCCCTCCGAAATCGTTAAGGTTTTGTTTGTATTTTATTTTGCAAGCGTTTTCTGTGTGGATAAAACCTTTAAAGAAACGGTTTTGCAGCTGCTTTTGGGCTGTGTTTTTGTAGTTATTTTGGTCTTGCAGAAGGACTTGGGCTCAGCTCTTATTTTCTTTATGACAATGCTTATAATGGTTTTCATTGCCACAGGCAGTCTTTTCATAACAGATTCAAGTCTTGGGGCTGCCGCCGTCGGCGCATGCATAGCCTATAAGCTTTTTTCACACATTCAGGTGAGAGTTGCGGCTTGGCTTGACCCCTTCAGCGACATTTCAAACACAACCTATCAGATTGCCCAGTCCCTTTTTGCAATAGGCAGCGGCGGTCTTTGGGGCAGCGGCTTGGGAAAGGGCTATGCAACCTCTATCCCCATTGTGGAAACAGACTTTATTTTCTCCGCTATATGTGAGGAGTTCGGCGTAATTTTCGCAGTATTCATAATTTTTACTTATCTTACGCTTTTCTACTGCGGCGTCAGAAGTGCACTGAATACGCCATATAAGTTCAATGCTCTTTTGGCGTCGGGGCTGACCGGGCTTATATGCTTCCAGACCTTCCTTATTATCGGCGGAACAACAAAGTTCATACCTATGACAGGTGTTACGCTTCCCTTTGTAAGCTACGGCGGAACATCGGTGGTTATGTGTTCTATGATTATAGGCATAATTCTGTTTATCTATGTTCCCAAAAATTCCGAGTCGGAAAACAAGCTTTCTCCCGGCGAAAAGCCCAAACGCCGCAGAAAAAGAAGAACTGCCCCTGAGGAAGGAAGAATAAAAAGGAGAACCGCCCCCGGGGAAGAGAGCGGACCTCTTAAAAACAGAGTAAGGGGTGAGAAACAATGAATAACAACATAAAAAAGACATTTTGGGTTTTATTCGCTATGTTCGCCGCACTTATTATATATTTGGGCTATTTTACAGTGGTGCGCGCCCCCGAAATCGTAAACAACCCCTATAATCTCCGCCTTTCGGCTAAAGAGGCTTCTATAAAAAGAGGAAATATTGAGGACATAAACGGCGTTGTTATTGCCGAAAGCACCCTTAACGACGAGGGGTCATATGAAAGGGTTTACAACTACCCCAGAATGTACTGCCACATAACAGGCTACACATCCAGCGGAAAAACAGCTGTTGAAAGCGCCTATAATGCCGAGCTTTTAACCCTTCACAACGAAACCCTTCAAAGGTTTTTATACATTCTGACCAACAAGGTTTTCAAAAAAGGAGAATTTTCTCTTACAGGCTTAAACCCCTTTGAAACAGAGGTTTACGCTGTAGGCGATCTGCCCTATACCGACTTTGACGATTTTTACGATGATACGGCTTCAGGGTCTGCCTTAGACATATCCGACGAAAAGGAAGAAACATCTGAGGAGACAACAGAAGAAATCACAGAGGAAACAACCGATTCCGAAATCGACGCCGAAATAAAGGATATTTACAACAATTTGGAAAATAACCCAAACGCAAGCCTTGACTCTATTGTTTCGGACGGCTATCACTCGGAAAACGACCTTTTTGCCCCCTTGAAAAACGGCTATGTTTTAAAGGGCAACTCAATTGTGCTTTCCGTTGACCACAGAATACAGGAAAAAGCCTTTGAGCTTTTAGGCGAAAAAAAAGGCTCAATAATCGTTTCGGAGGTGAACACGGGCAAAATCAAAGCAATGGTTTCCTACCCCAACTATAACCCCGAAACGGTAGCCGAAAACTGGGAATATCTCACAACAGACGAGGAAAATACTCCTCTTTTAAACAGGGCTTCACAGGGGCTTTATCCCCCCGGGTCGGTTTTCAAGATTGCTGTAGCCCAGCTGTTAATAGACACAAATCAGGAGGATATGACCTTTTACTGCGAGGGCACAAACCACTTCGGAAACAAGGTTCTCCGCTGTTATAACGCAAACGTTCATGGCTCCGTAGACCTGACCTCAGCCTTCAGCAAGTCCTGCAACGGCTATTTTGCACAGGCTTCTTTAAATTTGGGAACGTCAAGGCTTTTAACCCAGGCTTTAAGCTTAGGCTTCAACAGTGACAACGGCTTCGCTTTGGAGCATTCCGCAAGCATTTTCAGCCTGACTGAGGACTCTGACAATTCTGAGCTTATAGACACAGCCATAGGTCAGGGAAAGACAATGGTTACTCCCTTAGACATAAATATGATAACCGCAGCTGTGGCAAACGGCGGAACAATGTATACTCCCCAAATCGCAGAGGGAATTAAAAGCCCAAGCGGCAGTATGATAAAGGTATTTTCTCCCGAAGCAAGGGGGACTGTAATGTCCGAAGAAACCTCGGCAAAAATTCGTGAGCTTATGCGGTCAGTTGTTACAAGCGGAACAGCCACCGCCGCAGCCTCCGACCAAATATCAATTGCCGGGAAAACAGGCACAGCGGAAAACGGCACAGACAGCGACCACATTTGGTTTACCTGCTTTGCCCCCTATGACAGCCCGAAATACGCCGTAACGGTTATGCTTGAATACGCAGGCAGCGGCAGCCGAGCCGTACCTATGGCAAGGGAGCTTTTGGAATATATTAATACGTTGGAATAATGAGAAAAATGACATAAAGAGAGGTATTTATTATGAAACGAAAATTTTTTACACTGCTGCTTTTGGCAGCGGCGGTTTTGATTATATTTACCGCCTGCGGAAAGAGCGGCTCGGAGGAAGGGCTTTCCGAAGAAGCCGCTGAGGAAAAAGCCGCCGACGGCTATGACGACGATGAGCTTGTGGATATTGCCGACGAGGACAGGCTCAACATAGGCGTAAGCCTTCCATCACAGACAGAATATACTTCAAAGCTTGCAAGGGAGCTTACAAACAGGCTTTGGCGGAAGGGCTTCAACGTAATTCTTAAATATGCATCGGGTGATCAGTTGCTTCAGCAGCAGCAAATTTCGGAGCTTCTTTCTCAGGATATATGCTGTCTCATACTTTACCCCACTGAGGAAACAGGGCTTGACCTGACAGAGGTTTCCGCTGCGGAAATTCCTCTTATAAACATTGAGGTGCCTCTTGAAGGAGCTTCCCCTTCCGACATTTATATCGGCTTTGACAATGTAAAGGCAGGGGAGCAGATTGCAGAATATGTTATAAACGAAAATCAGCTTAAAGCAGACAGACACTCAACAATAGAAATGCTTTTCGGAAAAACCGACCCTGTTTCAGAGGACATCTATACAGGAGTTATGAACGGACTTTCAAAATATTTCGATGACGGAACACTCGTTTGCCGTTCCGGCAGAACAGAATTTGACGCCTGCACAACCACCTCTGAAAACGCCGTAGCCGCCTATAACGACCTTAACCGCATACTTTCGGGATATTATCTTGACCAAGACCTTGATATTTTAATTACCGGGGCTGATTATATTGCCAGCGGAGCAACGGTTCACTTCTTTTCACAGGGCTATACCTTAGACAAATTCCCTATTATTACAGGAGCAAACGGCGAACCCTCAGCCGTAAGAGACTTTGAACAGGGCTTCCTTTCAATGACCTCCTTCAAAGACACAAGAGAAGAGGCCAAGCTCTGTACAAAAGCCGCCGTATTTTTAACAGGCGGAAAGGAAATTGACAGCTTTTCGGAGGAAACAATAAAAAACGGCGAGGAGGAAATTCCCTCTGTGGTTTTGGAGCCTGAAGCCGTTGACCAAATAAACTATCTCGATGAGCTTATAAACAGTGAATATTACACAGACAGCGAAGTCTATGAATAAAACTAAAATTTTTGAAATATCCGTATAAATTTAAACTTAACTGTCAATAATAACCATAAAAACAAAAACAGATTTTGTGAGGTGGTTATTATGACAAAATACAGAATATGCCTGATTGCACTGCTGATAGCTTCTTTAGTTACTCTCGGTATGCTTTCGGGCTATTTTTTTCTTACTCCCGACCCTAAAACCATAGCCGCCGAAAATAAGGCTCTTAAGGCGGTTATCGAAGAAGCTGCTTCTGCCCCGGCGGAGGCTATAGGCTCTTCCACTAAAATAACCTATGAATATATATATTTGGGCGGTCATAAGGAAACAAGCGAAACACGAGCCCCTAAAAACTGGCAGGGTCTTACACTCACCGAATTTAAGGAAATTTTCGACGGCTGGCAGATTAAGGAGTTCAGCTCCGACGGGGTGGTTCTTGCAAAGGTGCTTAATGCCTACTCTCCCAAGCATTATGTTTTGGGAGAATATGAGGGAAAGGTTGCTGTCTACCGCAAAAACGAGTTTGAAGAAAAGACTGTTAAACAGGTTACGGCTACGCCTGTGGAGTCTCTGCCCGAGGACGAAAGAAAAAGGCTTGAAACAGGCATAGATTTTTACGGCGATGAAGCACTGGTCAAAATTTTAGAGGATTATGAGACTTAGGGGCTGATGTAGTGCACTAAAGCCTCCCCTTGAGGGGAGGTGCCTACCGAAGGTAGGCGGAGAGGTGGAGCAGTTCTGATTTCCAAAAGACTTTTTGTATTAACATTGACATTCCTCCTTCAATATAGTATCATATCAGTACCAAACCCCTTAACGGGGCAATGAAAAAAGGAGATGACTGAAATGAAAAGAAAACTGATATTAACTACACTATTTGCCGCTTTGATGTCGGCAGGCGTTTACGCTGCGGAAGCAAAGCATATGGAGCTTGACTACAGCGAAATAGAAAACAGCGGCGTAATCGTTTACAAAGATATGAATTATATGCCTGTGAGAACAGTAGCTGAAGCTATGGGGCTTAGCGTAGAGTGGCAGGGAGAAACCAAAACCGTCATTATTTCAAACGGCGGGCCCCTTTACATAACATTTTCAATAGGCACAAACGGCTACACATTTGCCAAAACAGCCCCTGTTGCCTATGAGGGCGAGCCTGTTTTGGAGGGCGGCGTCACCTACATACCCGTTGACACATTCGAAAGCCTTATGGGATATGACATTGTTGAAACAGAAACGGCTTACAACATAATTACAATATATAATGAAGAGGAACAGCCGGGCGCTTCTGCCGAAACAGCAGTGGGCGAAGGATTTATAGCTTCTGTTTCCGAAAACGAAATTGTCATAAACGACAGCGAAAGAGGAGAGGTTGTTCTTATTATAAGCGAAGAAACAGCAATAACCGACGGTGACGGAAACCCCTTAGGCTCAGAAGCACTGACGGAAGGCACAAAAATTACAGTGGAATACGGAGAAGAAATGACATTAAGCCTTCCTCCCGAAAACAACCCCGTTTCAATTGTTGTTACTGAATAAGGCGTCTAAATTCATCCGTCAAAAAATAAGCTTTGATTTTGACTTTGTTTGTGCAAAACACCTACACAAATTTCGGCGATTGTGCAACATAGCTAAAATTAAATTAAAATTTTGTTAATCTTAGGTCACACGTATTCTTGAAATCTGCTATAATAATAACTGTGAAAACTCTTAAACATTTTCACACACAGTTTATGACATCCCCCAATATGTTTAAACTGTAAAACCCCATAAAAATACCTTCTCTTTATTGAAAAAAGGCTTCTCCACCCTGAGGAGCCTTTTTTCGTTGCTTTTCTTTTCATTAAACACATCTGTCAGCAGCTTACGTATAATTTTTTCAAAAAATCTTACAAAAAAATTTCAAAAACATATGGAAATCTTGTTTGAAATGTGATAGAATAGTGGAAAGGGTATACTGTGCGTTATGCATATGTGCCAAACAGCATTAAAAAATAATACGGAGGTATAAAAAATGTCAATTAAACTCAAATTAGCAGGTGTTAAAAACTTTGTAAGGGACGAAGAGTATGCAAAGATTGAGCCTATGGCAAAGCTTGCCGACAGCCTTGTATATTCAAAAGAGGGCGCAGGCAATGACTTTTTGGGCTGGGTAGACCTTCCCGTTAATTATGACAAGGAAGAAGTTGAAAGAATTAAAGCAGCCGGAAAGAAAATTCAGTCCGACAGCGAGGTTCTTATCGTAATCGGTATCGGCGGTTCTTATTTAGGCGGCAGAGCAGCCCTTGACTTCATCAACGGTATGTTCTACAACAGCAAAAAGCACCCCGGTCTTCCCGATGTTTATTTCGTAGGCAACAACATCAGCTCAGAATATCTCACCGACATTATCGAAATGATCGACGGAAGAGACTTCTCAATCAACGTAATCTCCAAGTCCGGCACAACAACAGAGCCTGCTATCGCTTTCAGAATTTTCAAGAATCTTCTTGAGAAAAAGTACGGCAAGGAAGAGGCTGTTAAGAGAATTTACGCTACAACAGACAAGGCAAGAGGAGCCCTCAAAAACTTCTCAGATAAGGAAGGCTATCAGACATTCGTTATTCCCGATGACGTAGGCGGACGTTTCTCAGTACTTACACCCGTAGGTCTTGTTCTTATGGCAGCAGCAGGCATCGACATCGACGCAGTTATGCAGGGTGCAGCAGACGCAGCAGCTAAGTATAAGGGTCTTGACAACGACTGTGCTAAATATGCCATTACAAGAGCGCTTCTTAACAAGAAGGGCAAGGTTATCGAAATTCTTGCTAACTATGAGCCCTGTCTTACAATGTTCGGCGAATGGTATAAGCAGCTTTTCGCAGAGTCCGAAGGCAAAGATCAGAAGGGCACATTCCCTGTTTCCGCTAATTTCTCAACAGACCTTCACTCAATCGGTCAGTTCATTCAGGACGGAACAAGAAATATGTTCGAAACAGTTCTTTGGGTTAAAAACTCCAAGAAGGATCTTGAAATTCTCTTTGATGAAGAAAACATCGACGGTCTTAACTTTGTAGCAGGCAAGACTATGCAGTATGTAAACTCTAAGGCATACGCAGGCACATATCTTGCTCATATCGACGGCGGCGTTCCCACAATGGTTATCGAAATCGAAGACACAAGCGCTTACAGCTTCGGCGAAATCGTTTACTTCTTCGAAAAGGCTCTTGCTATCAGCGGCTATCTCTTAGCTGTTAACCCCTTCGACCAGCCCGGCGTTGAATCTTATAAGAAGAATATGTTTGCCCTTTTAGGCAAGCCCGGCTATGAAGCTGACAAGGAAGCTCTTGAAGCAAGACTTATCGACTGATAAATTCGAAAAAATGCAAGCATTTTGCGAATTGACTTCTACTTTTATAATTAATGCTTAATTAAAGAAGCCCCTCCTTTATCGGGAGGGACTTTTTTATATACTTTATTTATTCTTAATCTTCTCTTCTGGGAGTTCTTTTTCTGGGCTTAAACTCTCCTCCGGATCTGCCTGATCTTTCCGGTCTTTCCTTATAGCCCTCGGGCTTAGGAAGGCACGCCTTTCTTGAAAGGTTAATTCTGCCCTGATCGTCTATTTCCTTAACCATTACGTTTACATAGTCACCCTCTTTGAGAATGTCCTCTGCCTTTTCAACGTATTTATAGTCAAGATCCTTCATTCTGATAAGACCTTCCTTATCGGGAGCAATTTCAACGAAAACGCCGAAGCTCATAATCTTTGTTACCTTGCCCTCGAAGAAAGCGCCGGGCTCGGGATCGGTCACTATAGCCAAAATCATGCTGATAGCCTTGCCGATAGCTTCTGAGCTTGTGGAAGAAACATAAACCTTTCCGTCGTCCTCCGTGTCGATTTTGTCAACGCCCGATTCCTCGATAATACGGTTGATTGTCTTGCCCTTTGAGCCTACAACCTCGCCTATTCTTGAGGGGTCGATCTGAACAAATTCAATCTTGGGAGAATATTCCGAAATATGGTCTCTGACCTCAGGTATAGCCTTAAGCATAACCTCGTCAAGAATATAAAGTCTTGCTTCGTGACATCTCTTTAATGCACCCATAATAATTTCGGGTGTAAGACCGTGGATTTTAATATCCATCTGGATTGCCGTAATACCCTTGTGAGTACCGGCAACCTTAAAGTCCATATCGCCGAAGAAGTCCTCAAGACCCTGAATATCTGTTAAAAGAACAAAGTCGTCGTCTGTTTCACCGGTAACAAGACCGCAGCTAATACCTGCAACGGGAGCCTTAATAGGTACACCGGCAGCCATAAGCGAAAGAGTTGAACCGCAGACTGAACCCTGTGATGTAGAGCCGTTTGAGCTTACAACCTCGGAAACAAGTCTTATTGCATAGGGGAATTCCTCTTCGGAAGGAATTACGGGAAGGAGCGCTCTTTCCGCAAGTGCGCCGTGACCGATTTCACGTCTGCCGGGACTTCTTGAAGGACGTGTTTCGCCGACTGAATAGCTGGGGAAGTTATAGTGGTGCATATATCTCTTGCTTGTTTCGTCCTCGTCAAGACCGTCAATTCTCTGACCGTCGCCCACTGTGCCTAAGGTAGTTATTGTAAGAACCTGTGTCTGACCTCTCTTGAAAAGACCTGAGCCGTGAACTCTGGGAACAACATCAACCTCGGCTGAAAGAGGACGAATTTCGTCAAGCTTTCTGCCGTCGGGACGCTTATGATCCCTAAGAATCATTCTTCTGACAGTTTCCTTTTCAAATTTATAAATTGCTTCGTCAATGTCAGCGCAGTATTTAGCCTCGTCATCACCGCAGAAGTCTGCTTTAAGTGCCTCCACTGTTTCGGCTGTTATGGCTGAAATCTGCTCGTCTCTGTCCTGCTTAAGCTCTGCAAAAACGGCTGTTTCCATTCTTTCGTCTGTAATAAAGCTCTTGATTGCTTCATAAAGACTGCTGTCAACAACGTGTTCTTCATATGAGTGCTTGGGCTTTCCTATTTTATCCTGAAGATCCTTTATAAATGAAGCAATTTTAACGTTCTCCTTGTGACCGAACATAATAGCTTCATACATTTCTTCGTCTGAAATTTCCTGTGCACCTGCTTCAATCATCATAACCCTGTCGGTTGTTGAAGCAACTGTCAGGGTAAGTCTTGACTTGGCTCTCTGCTCTCTGTTGGGGTTAATGATATATTCTCCGTCAACCATACCTACGTTTACTGCGCCTGTAGGGCCTTGGAAGGGTATATCCGAAATAGAAAGAGCGACCGAAGCACCTACCATAGCACAAACCTCGGGGCTGTTTTCCTGATCTACGGAAAGAACTGTTGCGTTAATGCAGACATCGTTTCTGTAGTCCTTGGGGAAAAGAGGTCTGATAGGTCTGTCGATAACTCTTGATGTTAAAATAGCGTGTTCGGAAGGTCTGCCTTCTCTTTTGTTGAAGCCTCCGGGGATTTTCCCTGCGGCATACATTTTTTCTTCATAATCGATGCTTAAGGGGAAGAAGTCAATTCCTTCTCTGGGCTTTTCTGAAGCGGTCGCCGTAACAAGAACGGTTGTGTCGCCGTATCTTACGATAACAGCGCCTCCCGCAAGCTCCGCAACTCTGCCTATTTCAAAGGACATATCTCTTCCGCCTATTTCAAGTGAATAAGTCTGAAACATAAAAATCTCCTTTCAAGTTTAAGCAGATTTGTCTTTGATATATTTACTCGTTTCAAAAAGCCGTTATATTATAAAAACGAACTTTCTCAAACGAATAAATAGACTTTTTTATCTCCGCATAAAAAAGCTCAAAGCACAAAGTCTGCTTAAAAATAACGGGGCAAAGCCAACCGACCCTGCCCCGTTTTAATGTTAAACAGTTATTATTTTCTCAAGCCAAGCTCGGCAATAAGGTTACGATATTTAACAATGTCTTTTCTCTTAATGTAGTTAAGAAGGCCTTTTCTCTGACCAACCATTTTAAGAAGACCTCTTCTTGAGTGGTGATCCTTCTTATGAACCTTAAGATGTTCTGTTAAGTGGTTAATTCTTGCTGTTAAAAGAGCAACCTGAACCTCAGGCGAACCTGTGTCTGCTTCGTTTCTGCCGAATTTAGCGGCAATAGCTTTTTTGTCAATCATTTTAAATTCCTCCTGAAAATTAATTAATCCCCCGATACTGCGAGACGGCCGGAGATTCCAACCCCATAGTACGGGATAAACCTGTCAACAACAGTCAACTTGATTATTATATCACGCCTTTTTCCCGATTTCAAGCCCTAAATCTTAAAATCTGAAAATATTTTAATTTACAAACAAATAAAAATATGTCATAATAAAATCAATGTGTGATTTTCGAAACGAAAGCTTGAACCGATAAATTAAAAATCAAAATAATACGGAGGTATTGATATGGCGGAAAATGAGAATAAGGAGAAATTTTTCCTTATCGTAACTTTGAAAAAAAGCGGAAAAGCAACAGACCCGACTGAGGTAATTTGGGACAATAAAGGGGAATTAAAATATGATTTTTATGAATTAATGAAAGATCTGTCGGAGGGCAAACCGTTAGACAGTGACGATAAAAAGAAGTTCCTTGTTTATCTTAAAATCAGAACAACGGGCTGTTGGATGAATGTCGCCAATATCTTTAAAAAAGCCGTAGAAAATAAAGAAAAAGACTGCTATATTATGGCGAGATCCAAAAATAAAGTTTCAGCGGTATATAAGGTCGGAAATACGATTGAAGCCGACAAAATATTAAATATGGATGAAGAAGGCAAAAAAGATCTTCTAAACAGCTATAAAAAAATCGGCAATGAAGATGTAACTATTGATTTAAAAAATATAAGTCTTGCGGAAAAAGCGAATGCGGATCAAAAAAGAGTGAGATTTGAAGTCAGCGACTGCGGCGATATTAATTTCATAAAAAAATGCTGTACTTCTGAATATAATACCGATGCAATCAGAAGCTATGGTTTTCCTGTTTTCAAAACCGAATGGGACTTAGAAAGCAAATGCTTAGATACTGCGAAAGCAGCCGAAATAAACATAACGGATTTAATTTTAAGAGGCACAAAGCAGATTGTTTTGACAGGGGCGCCCGGTACGGGCAAAACCTATTTGGCAAATAAAATTGCCGAAAAATTAGCCCGGGGAATAACCCTTGAACAATTGCAGGAAGGTTCTTTTAATGATAAAGAAGCCTATTCAAGTGATCAAATAAAGCTTGTTCAGTTTCATTCAAGCTATGACTACAGCGATTTTGTAGAGGGCTTAAAACCCGCAGCCGCACCGGGCGGCGGAGTTGGCTTTGAGGTTAAGGACGGAACATTCAGAGCCTTCTGCAAAAGGGCGGCTTTAAACCTCGAAAAAAGATACATCTTTATAATCGATGAAATAAACAGAGCGGATTTATCAAAGGTTTTCGGTGAACTTATTTACGGCTTGGAATACAGAGACAAGCCCTTTACTACACAATATTCGCAGTGGAGAAAAGAAAAAACATCAGCCGACCCCAATTCTCCGGAGCTTAAAGAGGAAATTAAAGCCTTCGGCACAGACGGCGAATTTAAAATTCCCCAAAATGTTTATATTATAGGCACTATGAACGATATCGACCGTTCCGTTGAAACCTTTGACTTTGCCTTAAGAAGAAGGTTTATGTGGCGTGAAATCAAAGCCACAGAGGGCTATAACAACTCCGTCATAAGAGCTGTGGTTAATAACAAAGATTTATGTAAAAAGCTGTGTGAATTTTCAAAAAAAGTAAATGAAAATCTTAAAGAAATAGGTAAGAAATATAACATTGAAATTACAGAAGGTCACAAAATAGGTCCTGCTTATTTTGACCCCTATTATATTTATAAAGACGCAAAGGAAAATAAAGATAACGGTGAAGCTTTGGAAATTATTTCGGAAACAATAGAAAGGGATATTTGGGATTTGAGAATTGAGCCTATTATAAAGGAGTATGCAAGGGGCTACAGCAATGCCGAAGAGTTTGCCGAAGAGCTGAGAAAAGCGGTGTTTGAAAAAAATGGGAAACAAAAATAAGCTTATAAAAATTACGGCAAGGGATTTTACCGAATATAAACAGGAAGATAATGTTTTCGGCAAAAAAAACTGGGACTTTTATGTGAATTTGTTTAGGGCGGTAAACAAAAAAATCCTTTCCCAAAAGAATTTGGTTTACTGCACTTCTCCGAAGTATAAAGAGGAAAGCCTTTCTGAGCTTTTTGAGATTACGCCCCATAGTATTTTTGTAAAGGGCTATGTGGGAAGAGTTTATGTTTCCGATATTAAAATCAAGAATACTGTCTATGACGCCGAAATCACAATAAAATCAAGACTTGATTATGATGATAAAAAATATTTTCTCATTACGCTTTTAAGTCATGGAAGGCTTAACAATGCCTTCGGCGACAGCGAAATCATCGGAAAAAATGACAAAAGCTTTAAGCTTCTCATTATGTTTATGTATATAAACGCCTTGGAGGAAGCCCTCAGAAGCGGATTTTATAAGGAATATGTAAGATATAAAAGAAATGACCTGAATGTAAGAGGACGCATAGACGTTTCAAGGCATATTAAGGAAAACAGCTTCAGCCCGGACAGAATAGCCTATGAATACGGCGAACAGACCTATGACAACCCAATAAACCGCCTTATACTTGCGGCGGCTGACGTACTGAAAAAATATAATCTCAGCGGTTTTCTGCCTGTTAATCTTAAAAATGCTCTTTCGGAGCTGAAGCGGCAGTCCTTCGGCTACAGCTTTATGTCTGCGGCTGAAATAGGCAAGGCGGCTTCAAAACCTGTTGCAAAGTCATTTTACATAAAATATGAAGAGCTGAGGAAGGTCTGCCTTAAGGTTTTAAGAGATGAAGGGGTTAATATATTCGAAAGGGACCGAAGCAAAACAAAGGGTCTGCTTATGTATGTTCCCGAACTGTGGGAAAATCTGGTTTTGTATTATTTCGATAAAAATTTAAAGGGCTTTAAAACGGAGTCTCAGGAGAGCTTCGATATTATGCTTAAAGAGGGAAAGCCTTGGGGCTTGGCGCCCAACAGCTCAAGACCGGATATGATAATTAAAAAGGACGGCAAAACAGCGGCGGTAATAGACGCTAAATATAAGCCGGGATGGATGGCAAAAAGCGAAGCCGCAGCGGGAAAAAGACGCTTGGATATTAATCAGGTTAAAGCCTATATGTATGACCTGAACTGCAAAAAAGGCGGCATAATTTATCCCACAGAAGAGGAAAGCCGCTTTCACAAATACAGCTCATCTGAATTTAACTCAGATGATTTCTGCGTAATTGCCGTAAACATACCCAAAGCTAAAAATGCAGACGATAATTATTCACAGTGGCGGAAGGAGCTGGATAATTCTTTCGGAATTCTTTCGGAGTTGGAAAAATTTCTTTAATAATTATAGTTTAATTTTTCTGATGGACAACAAACTGTCCAACTGAAATGTTATAATATAGTCGTAGGGTAAAGAAATATATATGCTTTTGGAGGTCGGAATAAAATGAGTATAGGTGAATTCTTTGAGAAACTAATGAAAACGGATACAAATGCAAAAAACGAAAAAGATATTTATAAAAGCCTTTTGAAAACTGCGGGAATTACAAATCCGAACAGCAGCGACAAGGCGGTTATTCGGACATTGGCTGAATGTATAGCGAAAAACAGCTTTGATAAGCTGGACAGCCTTAACGATGTTTATATAAGCTCAAACAAGTGGCTGGGGGTTTTTACAGACCTTATTCCCGAAAAGTGGCTTATAAGCAGAAGGCAGATCCCCATAATGGCAACCTTTACATATGAAAATTTTAAAGTAAAGGTAGGGGAATATGTAAAAAAAGGCACTTATATTGCGGATATAGTGTCTTGGGGCAAGGGAAAAGCCTGTGCAATGAAAAGCGGAGTTGTTTTGGAAACATCGCGCCATGGAGTGATTATAGGAAGTCCTTTTGATGATGTAAAAAAATTTAAGGCTTGGAAAAAATTAATGTAGCGGCTGATTGAAGAGGTGTACACCTCTCAGTCAGCTTCGCTGACAGCTCCCCTCAAGGGGAGCCTGTCGCTTGCCGAAAATCTTTACCGACCTTTAACCCCGCAGTCGGTGTTAAAGCTTATATCCATAGGCGTAACAGTATGGGTCATATAGCCTGTTGAAATTACGTCCACTCCGCAGCCCTTAAAGCCTGAAATTGAATCGGGGGTTATTCCTCCCGAGGCTTCCGTTATAATTCCTTGGGGAACAAGCTTCACAAGCTCTTTAATTTCCTCAGGGGTGCGGTTATCAAACATAATAATATCGGCTCCGGCTTTAACTGCCTGTTTAACCTGTTCGGCTGATTCCGTTTCAACCTCTATTTTAACGGTGTGACCCAACTGATCTCTCACAGCCTTAACGGCTTTTTCAATTCCTCCGGCAAAGGCTATATGGTTATCCTTAAGCATAACCCCGTCATAAAGCCCCATTCTGTGGTTAAAGCCCCCGCCGCATTTTACGGCGTATTTATCTAACATTCTAAGCCCGGGAAGGGTTTTTCTTGTGTCTACAAGCTTAATTGTCCGGTCGTCAAGCCTGTCCGTAAGCTCTCTTGTAATCGTTGCTATTCCGCTCATTCTCTGCATAAGGTTCAAAATAATTCTTTCACAGCTTAAAAGGGTTCTGACCCTGCCTTCCACATGAGCCAAAATATCACCGGTTTTAACCCTGTCTCCCTCTTTAAAATTAAGCTTTACCTTAACATTGTCGTCGCCGAAAACTGAGTAAACCGTTTCTATTAATATTCCTCCGCAGAAGACGCCGTCGGTTTTGGCTTTAAAGCTGCCTTTCCCCACTGTGTCCTTGTCGAAAACAAGCTCAGCGGAAAGGTCGCCCGTTCCCAAATCTTCATTTAAAAAAGTCTTTATTTGCTCTCTTAAAAGAACCTCATTCATAAAATCAAACCTCTCCCTCAATATAGTGCGCTCCAAAGCTTTCCTTTCTTGCCTCAGCGGCTTTTGCTATAAGCCAGCCTGCCGTCAACATATTATAAATTTCAAGCTCCTCGTCGCTGACGCTTCTTGGGTCAATCCTTCCGAAGTCCTTACCCTCGGGCATATATTTTTCAAAAAATTCAACAGCCCTTTTAAGCTTTTCCTCGGTTCTGATAATGCCTACGCAGTTCATCATAACCCTTTTAATTTCCTTCTTTGTGGGCAGAGGTCTTACAGGCTGAGTTTCGGGGAAAACATATTCGCACTCTTCAAGCTGTCTGTTTGAGTTAAGAATATTCTCTGCGGTAAGCTTTCCGAAAACAAGTCCCTCCAAAAGTGAATTGCTGGCAAGTCTGTTTGCGCCGTGAACACCTGTACAGGCTGCTTCGCCTACGGCGTATAAGCCCTCTACAGAGGTTTCCCCTGTAGGAAGAGCCTTTATGCCGCCCATATGGAAGTGGGCGCCGGGGGCAACGGGAATAAGGTTTTTCGACAGGTCGACGCCGTTGCTTTCGCAAATTTCGGACACGTAGGGAAATCTCTCTTTAAAGCCGCTTATGGCAGAAATATCCAAAAATATCTGTTCGCCCTTAAGGGTGTGGGTGTAGACTGCCCTTGAAACAACGTCTCTGGGGGCTAAGTCCTTCATAGGGTGAACCCCTTCCATTATTTTCTCGCCCTTTTCGTTTATCAAAACGCCGCCGTCTCCTCTGACGGCTTCTGTAATAAGCCCGAAGTTTTTGCCGTTGAAGGTAAGAAGGGTGGGGTGAAACTGAACAAACTCAAGGTTTTTAAGCTCTGCGCCGCATCTGTAGCCCAAAGCTACGCTGTCGCCGGTTATAGTGCCGTCGTTTGAAGTGCCGGGGTAAAGATTGCCCACTCCGCCGCAGGCAAGAACCACGTAAGGCGCACAGTATGTATTATATTTGCCCTGTGCCGTTCTGGTAACAACGCCCTTAGCGGCTCCGTCCTTTAATATAACGTCTATAACGGGCTCGTTTTCAACAATCTCCGCTCTGCCGTCTAAGTTTCTGTAGAGCTGCTCCATAACCTTAAGACCGGTTCTGTCGCCGCCGGCATGAATAACTCTGGCAAGCCTGTGGGCAGCTTCCTTTCCGAAGCTTATAGAGCCGTCGGGGTTTTTGTCAAACTCCATTCCCTTGTCTATAAATTCCCTTATGACATCGGGAGCGGTTTTAACAAGCTTTAAGGTAGATTCTTTGTTATTTAAGCCGCAGCCTGCCGTCAGAGTGTCCTCATAGTGCTGCATATAGCTGTCATTTTCACCTAAGGCAACGGAAATACCTCCCTGAGCCAGGGTTGAATTACAGTTTTCTTTTTTCGATTTTGTTATCATTATTACTTTTTTATCACTGTCTGCAAGCCTACAGGCTACCGAATGGGCGGCTATGCCTGCGCCGACAATGATAACATCGGCTGAAATCATCTTTTTCCTCCATTTAGGGATCAAGGAATTACTGTTAAAGCAGTTTTCCTTAAACAATTATTTTCAGGGAACCGCCGAGTGTTAATTCATCGTTTCCCAATTTCAAATGTAAACTTTTCTTAATACCATTATTACGCAAATTTCAAAATAAATCAAGTGTTTTAATAAAAATCTTTATATTTTTTGAGGAAAAATTGTTTGAAGTCTTTTCGAGCGGCATATATTAAGAAAAAGACGAATAGCAATATATAAAAAAGGTGAATATATATGTCAAAAATAATTATATGCGTTCTTTCACTTGTGTTCGGGCTGGAGCTTTTTTTCTGTATAAACGGAAGAGCAGACACATATACCAAAGAGGAAATTGAACAAGCCGCCGCAAAGGATGTTCCCTCGGCTGTTTTTGCGGAGGTAAAAAAGGGGTCAGGGCTATGCTCGGAAGCATCGGAGGCTTCCGTCATAAAAACCCTGACACGAAAGGAAAGCGCCGAAATTTTAAAGGATTTCAGCTTAGAATGGTATTACATAAAAATTGACGGCGGCTCCTACTGGACAAAGGCGGAAAACCTGATTATTCCCCCTGACCCGAAAACCGCCGCCGATGAGCTTTCGGGGAGAGAAATTGAGTGCTATGTAAATTCAAAGGGCTTTAAAAGCAAAACCGAATATTTTCTTTGGGCTGACCTTTACCGCCAGCGGCTTTATCTTTTAGAAGGGCAGAAGGGCAGCTTCAGCCTTAAAAGGCGGATAGTCTGCTCTTCGGGCAAAAACGTCTCCCCAACAACAAGAGGGCTTTTCGAAACCTCCGACAAGGGAGAGTGGTTTTATTCCGAAAGGCTTAAAAGCGGCGCGAAATACTGGATTCGCTTTAACGGCTCATATCTTCTTCATTCCGTGGCTATGGATAAAGACGGCAATATAACCGACCCTACTTTAGGAGTTCGCTCTTCAAGCGGCTGTATCCGCATAAACCTTAAGGACAGCGAATATCTTTATAAAACTATTCCCAAAGGCACTGCTGTTTGGGTTAATTAGCCGCAAGGCTCCCCTTGAGGGGAGCTGCTGAACGCAGTGAAGCTGAGAGGTGGAGCGGCTTAAATTTTGATAAACTGCTTTTTGCCGAATTTCAACTTCGCCGATTTTAGCCAAAAAATTTAATTGTATAAGCGGAATTTTTTTCTGCGGAAAATGTAATAACGTCTTTATCGCCGTTTAAGCTGCTTTCAACAGCCTCTTCGTTTTCGTTATAAACAACGGCATTTGCGGCATATTTGCTTCTTATGCTTAAATCTCCGCTTTCCGTTGTATGAATAACCGCTTCTGTGGGCACGCCCTTCTCCCACTTTAAGTCAACTGCTGCGCCGAGCCTTGTTTTAAAGCCCTTAAACGAGCCTGTTTTCCAGCTTGAAGGCAAAGCAGGCAGAAGGTCGATTGTTCCGTTATGGCTTTGTATGAGCATTTCTATAATACCGGCTGTCGCTCCGTAGTTTCCGTCAATCTGGAAGTTGGGGTGCTGGTCGAAAAGGTTGGGAGATGTTCTTGTGGTGAGAAGCTGTTCAATCATATAGTCAGCCGCCTCGCCGTCAAGTATTCTTGCGTTTAAGGC
Organism: Clostridiales bacterium; assembly: GCA_021200955.1. GTDB lineage: Bacteria > Bacillota > Clostridia > Lachnospirales > CAG-274 > JAJQCI01. The sequence continues at coordinate 21,947 of JAJQFU010000156.1, forward strand.
TATTCTCCATGCAAGCCCCCAACCCTGACCTGTTCCGAAGCTTCTGGCATAAACTGAATTTTTGAAGGCTTCGAAAACAGTCTGTTCCTCTTCGTCGTCACTGTAGGGGTTTAAATGAGTGCCGGGGTAAACCTCCCAAAGGTGTGAGCAGTGTTTATGGTTAGCCGCCGAGGTGTGGTCATAAACAGTTGAAACAACGGCTCTGAAGGGGTCGTTTACTGTCCACTTAATTTTTGTAACGTCGTCGGTTTCCGAAAGGTCAAAGATTACGTCTCCCCTTGCCCACTCGTCAACAAGTCCTTCGCTGTTAATAACGTTTGGAGCAATTTTCCCCTGCTCGTCTGCAAAATAGCTTGATGGCATTTGTTCCTTCATTGTTTCTATAAGCTCAGCATTTTCTTCTGTTTTTCCCAAAATTTCGGATGCCCGGATAACCATATCGTAGAGGTTTCTTATAAGCTGGGTATCCATAGCCGCACCGGGCTGAACTCCGCCGTGTTCCGGCGAACAGGAAGCCGCGGTTATAAGATAGCCTGTTTTCGGGTCGGCAACAAGAAACTGTGTGAAGAACTTAGCAGAACCCACCATATAGGGGTAGACCTCAGCTAAATAATCCTCGTCCCGATTAAACTGATAATACTGCCAAGCGTGTTCAACAAGCCATGCTCCTCCTGTGGGCCATAAGCCTGCTGTGGCGTTGTCTATGGGCTGAGTTCCTCTCCACAGGTCGAAATTATGGTGGGTTACCCAAGGGTCACCCGGCTCATAGCTGTCGTCTCCCCTGTCGTTAAAAATTCCGTACTGGTTTGCGGCGGTTATGCTTCCGCTTTCGGCAAGCTCCTTAAATGTGTCTATAAGGGGTCTTTCGCTTGAGCTTAAATTAAGAGGTTCTGCCGCCCAGTAGTTCATTTCGGTGTTAATATTTATGGTATATTTGCCCTTCCAAGCCGCAGAAAGTGAAGCGTTCCACTTTCCCGTAAGGTTCAGGGGCTGGCTCTCGGCTATGTCTATTTCGCTTTCGCCGCTTGCTTTTCTTCCGTCACGTGAGCCGCTTATAATTAGATATTTTCCGTAGTTAAATTCAAGGGCTGCAAGCTGATTATCTCCCTGTGAATATGTGGATGAAACCCCTGCTGCGGCGGCTTCCTCCATACTTGAGCCTGCTCCATTTAAAAAGCCGCTTTCGCCGTTAATATCCTTTCTTACTCTCTTTTCCGTAGGTGCTGCGGAAAAATCCGCTCCCTCTGTGTTTTCAATGGTTAAATCCGTTAAGTTAAACTGTGAAGAAAAGTATTCAAGATGTCTTGCCTTAATTATTTCGTATGATTTGCTCTTTATATTGCTTTCGTATCTGTCGCAGTCTGCCCCCTGTTTTGAATTGTCAAGGGTTAAATAGTCAACATAGTTTGTTGCCCCCACAACATAAATATTTGCACTGTTTCCCCCTGAAACAGAGACTGTTGTGTTGTCGGCTGAAACGGAAAAGCTTCCGTAGCCGTCTAAAATCATTCTCGCTTCAAACTGAATTGCGTTTACAGTGCCGGGGTAGTCATTGTCGCTGCTTCTGTCGGTAACGGCGGCTTTAACCTTAACCTCGTTGTCGCTTACCTTTTCGTATGTATAATAGTCCGCATTGCTGTTGTGATAAGTGTGAAGCTCCGCCGAAAAGTCAAGTGAGCTGTCGCTCTCTATGTGTGTAACCACTGCCTGATCGGGATAGCTTGCAAAGCTCTCTCTCTTAAAATGACTGCCCTTATAGTCATATTCTACGGTAACAATACCCTTTGTCATATCAAGGCTTTTAACATAGTTTTGGGCGTTTTCCGCTGTCTGACCGAAATCCAAATATACCTCAACAAATGACTTATAGGCTCTCTGGGTAGAGGGCTCGCCTAAAAAGGCATATTCGACTAAGCTTTCCATAGTCCACCTGTCCTGAACAGCTTTTTCATCTGCTGAGTTGTCTATATTTAAGGCTCTGTTGGCTATGCTCTTTGTAGAATATTCGCTGAAGTTCTGCTGAAATTCTTCATCCCCCACTGTGACATTGTCTGCCCCGATTTCAGCCGGGTTTCCCTCTTCGTCAGCCCCTCTGTAATATTTCCAGCCGTCCTCAATGCTTCCGCTTGTTTTGTAGGCTGTGGTAATTGTGTTTGCAGCATATGTAGCCGCAAGGGTGGCAAGGGTGTTTCCCTTTTCGTCTGCAAGAGTTCCGTAGGGCGAGCCGTCCCAAACGGTGTCTTCGTTTATCTGAATAACCTCTTTGTCAATTCCCCCGGCAATCATAGCCGCCATTCTGCCGTTGCCTACGGGGTAGAAATGCGTCCAAATATATTCCGCATATTCCCACCCGTTATAAAGCGAGCCGTCGGTTTTATAGGGGTTTTGAGCCGCAACCTCTGTTTTTGCGGCGTTGGGGTTTACTTCAGAAGCGTCGGAATAAATTCCCGTTTCCGCAAGCACGTTTTCAATCGGGTTATCCGTCCACATAACCGTTTGGGGGTCAAAGTCTGCCCCCGCAGCCGACCCTGTATTTTCTTTCGCCATAATAGTTCCTCCCGAAATGCCCGAAGCCATAGTGACGGCTAAAAAACAGGCGCATATTCGTTTTAACATTTTTCTCTCCTCCTCTTAGAATTATAACATATTTTATATAATAATTATAGAAGATTTTTCGATACAAAAACAGACCCAGTTTGGTCAAATTTTTACCGCCCCAGTTTTTGTTGTATAAAAAAACCATATGTGATATAATTAAAAAAAAGAAGGGAGGAGCCGAAACATGAACATAACAAGCCTGAAGCTTAATAAAAATTCAAACACACCCCTTTACATTCAGCTTTTTACACTTTTAAAAGAAAATGTTATAAGCGGAAATATTTCGGACGGTGAAAAAATGCCCTCACGCCGACAGCTTATGACGGAGCTTTCCTTAAGCAAAAGCACCGTTGAACAGGCTTACGGACTTTTGGAAGAAGAGGGCTATGCCCTTTCAAAAGCCAAAAGCGGATATTACGCAAGAGCCGAAAGCCCCGTAAACACAGACATCGACGAGCCTGACTATTATTATAACGAGGGTATTGTAATAACAATGAGCCATCAGCTTACAAGCCCGGAATCATACCCTCAAAAGGAAATAACAAAGCTTTACAGAGACACTGTTTATGATATGCCCGAGCTTTTGGGCTTCGGTCATAAATTCGGCGAAAAGCCTTTAAGACAGGCAATTTCTTCGAGCCTTAACAGCCTTCACGGCTTCGGCTGCACCCCCGACAGGGTTATTATAGGCGCAGGAACCGATTATTTAATAGAGCAGCTTGCCCATACTCTGCCGTCTGACACTGTTTTCGGCTTTGAAAACGCCTGTTTTGCAAGAAGCTATGTTCCCGTCAGAAATTCGGGAGCTAAAATTACGCTTTTGGAAAACAGCCTTGAAGCCTTTTCTGTTGGCAAATTAAAAAAAAGCAATATAGACATAATTTATACCTCTCCCGACGGCGGATACCCCACAAACTACAGAATGACGGCGGAAGAAAGAAAAGCCCTTTTAAGCTGGGCTTATGAAAAGGAAAACAGATATATTATAGAAGCTGATTTTGATTTGGATATTTCAAACAATAAAAATGCCGAAGCTTTATTCAGCTCCGACACTGAGGACAGGGTCATTTTTATGGGAACATTCGCAAAAAGCATTGCCCCCTCACTTAAAACAGCTTATATGGTTCTGCCGAAAAAGCTTAAAGAAGCCTTCAACAAGACCCTGCCCTATTACACAAGCCTTTGTTCAAGATTTGAACAGCAGACAATCGCCAAATATATACAAAGCGGAAAATATGAGGGTCACTGCAATTATCTCAAAAAATTTTATAACCAAAGGAGAAATCTGCTCATAAAGGAGCTTAAAGCTTCTCCCCTTTGGGAGTATATAAAAATTTTTAACTGCCAAGGGGGAACCTATTTCATCATTTCGGTAAACAACGGTATGAAGGAAGGGGAGCTTAAAGCCGCCGCCTATAAAAACGGCGTAAAGGTTATGCCCCTTTCCGTAAGCTTCATAAAAGCCCAAAGCTTTCCCGAAAATTTGTTTATAACCGGCTTCGGAGCCTTAACCCCCTCGGACATTAAAAACGCCGTAAAGAGACTTGAAAAAGCCTGGCTTAATGTTAATACCACCGTGTCATAGGCAAATCATTGTTTACACCGTTTGAGAAAAGAATTTGGTGAAGGTCGATTATGCCGTTTTTAAATGTTGCGGCGCAGGCGCAGAGGTAAAGCTCCCACATTCTTGCAAAGGTATCGCCGAACATTTCCACAACCTCGTCTCTGTGCTCCTGAAAGTTCTTGTTCCAACAGAGCAGAGTTTTGCTGTAGTGGCGGCGGAGGCTTTCAACGTCAAGGGTGTAAAGCTTAAGCTCGCAGGCTATGCTTTCGATTTCTCTTATGCTGGGAACAACTCCTCCCGGAAAGATGTATTTCTTTACCCATGGATCCCCGGGGCTTTCGTGAAGGGAGCTTATAAAGTGCAGGAGGAAAAGTCCGCCGGGCTTCAAAATTTGTTTCATGCTCGACATAAACAGCTCATAGTTGTCTCTGCCTACGTGTTCAACCATCCCCACGCTTACAACTCTGTCAAACTGAATGCCTTTCTTGGGCAAATCTCTGTAATCCATAAGCTCAACGCTTAAATAATCCTCAAGGTGTTCCTCTTTAATTCTCTCTTCAAATTTCTTTTTCTGTTCCTTGCTGAGGGTTATGCCCAAGCCCTTAATCTTGTATTTTTTAGCCGCTTCTATGAGAAGAAAACCCCAGCCGCAGCCTATGTCGCAGAGAGTCATTCCCTCTTTAAGAAGGAGCTTTTCAAGTATTCTGTCTACCTTGTTATACTGGGCATCCTTAAGGCTGTCGTTCTCGGTCTTAAAATATCCGCAGGAATAGCTCATTGTTTCGTCAAGCCAAAGCTTATAAAAATCGTTTCCTATGTCATAGTGTGAGGAAACCTCTTTCTGCTGATTTTTCTTTGAAAGTGAGGTGAAAATCAGCTTTTTAAGGGATTTTCTGTCTGTTGAAAATTTATCCATCTGAGACAAAAAGTTTTCCAAAACCTCATATAAATCACCTTCGATTTCGATGTCCTTGTTCATATAGGCTTCGCCCAAAGCCAAAGACGTGCTCACAAGCAAATCCTTAACCGTCGGTGTTTTGTTTATTTTAACCGAAAATAAAGGCTCACCCTCCCCTATAATATGCTCTTCGCCGCCTATTGTCATTTTAAACGGTGCAGAATCAAACTTTTTCATAAAGCTTAAAAATTCTTTTTCAACCGCTGTCATAATAACGCCTCCCGTAATCTTAAAAACATTAATAATATAATAGCCGAGTTTTTTGCCCTTTAACCATATTTTGGGACAAAATTTATTCAATACTGACAGCCCGGTTTATTTTATAAAGTATTATAGTTTTGTAAAAATGAAAATTCAACAATCATAAAAATGAAAAATTATGACGATGTCAAGGTTCGAAAAATTCGGCCGTGACAAATATATACAAAGATATGGGCATATAAAAAGCCCCTGTCCGGTTTTCAGACAGGGGGTTATGTTAATCTGTTTTTGGCTTATCCTTTTTAACTGCGGTTATGGGAATAAAGGGGTCACGATCCGGCTTAGGGTCGGGCTTGTTTTTGGCTTTTGCGGCGTCATAGAAATACATCTGGGAATGAATCGGAGCTTTGCCTCTTCTGTCTGTGTGGCGGTATGTTCCGTCGGGCAGCATAACCCTTGCCTTTATGGTGTCATTCAGAGTTGTTTCCAATATGTCCGAAACCTCTTTTTTTAGGTATTCGTCCTCTACCAGGAAAGCCGCTTCCACACGTCTGTCTAAATTCCTCGGCATCCAGTCTGCACTTGAAAGCCATATGTTGGGGCTTCCGCCGTTTTCAAAGCGGTAAATTCTGGAATGCTCCAAAAATCTGCCTACTATGCTTGTTACACGAATAGTCTCGCTTACTCCCTCAACTCCGGGACGCAGACAGCAAATTCCTCTGACCACAAGGCGGATTTCAACTCCTGCCGCAGCAGCTTCATAAAGAGCCTTTATAATGCCCTTATCTACAAGTGAGTTCATTTTAGCTGAAATTCCCGCTTTTAAACCTTGTCTTGCGTTTTGGGTTTCGTTTTTAATGCTCTTTATAAGCATATCTCTTAAGCCTGTGGGGGCTGCCGCAATTTTCTGAAAATCGGTGGATTTCGAATAGCCTGTAAGCACGTTAAACAGCTTCGAAACGTCTGCGCCGTAGGCTTCCTTAGCGGTGAACATACCCAAATCGGTATAAAGCTTAGCGGTTTTGTCGTTGTAGTTGCCTGTTCCCAAATGTACATATCTGTGTATTCCGTCAGGCTCTTTTCTGACTACCATACAAAGCTTGCAGTGAGTCTTTAAGCCAACCAAGCCGTAAACAACGTGACAGCCTGCCTTTTCAAGCTTTCTCGCCCAGTTTATGTTGTTTTCCTCGTCAAAACGTGCCTTAAGTTCTACCAAAACAGTAACCTGTTTTCCGTTTTCAGCCGCCTGAATAAGAGCGCTTATTATAGGAGAATTACCCGAAACTCTGTAAAGGGTCTGTTTTATAGCCAAAACAAGAGGGTCTTTAGCGGCGGTTTTAACAAAGCCCACTACACAGTCGAAGCTTTCGTAAGGGTGGTGAACCAAAATATCCTTTTCCTTAATAGCATCGAATATTTTTTTATCCTTGAAAGCCTTAACGGCTACGGGAGGCATAGGTCCGTCGCAGAGAGCCTCGCAGCCCTTTATATCCGCAATGGCAAAGCCGGCGGTTAAGTCTAAAATTCCGCTTATGTCATAAACATAGTCGGGGCTTACTTCTATTTTGTCAGAAAGGAAGCTGTAGGACTTTTTGCTTATGCCCTTTTCAACCTCAAGTCTGACAGGCTCGCCCCATTTTCTCTTTTTGATTGACTGCTCAATTTCCACCATAAGGTCATGGCGTTCGTCCTCATCGATTTCAAGGTCTGCATTTCTGGTTACTCTGAAAGCCGAAACCGAAACAACCTTAAACCCGGGGAAAAGCTTTGGGGCAAAATGCTTAATTATGTCCTCGGAAAACATAAAGATTCTTATTCCCTCTTCTGTTTGAGGAAGCTCTATAAGTCTGGGGGTTACGGTGGGCACCTCTATAACCGCAAAGCGGTCTTCCTCTCCCTCTATTTCAACAATCAGGTTAAGGCTCTTGTTATAAACCAAGGGGAAGGGTCTTGCGCCGTCAATAGCCATAGGCGTAAGTATGGGGAAAAGGGTCTGATCAAAATAGCTTTTTACAAAGTCCTTAGCGTTAGGGTCAAGCTCATCATATTTTTTAAAGCAAATTCCGTTTTCCGAAAGTGCGGGAATTAAGCTGCGGTTTAAACAGTTATACTGCTTTGCCACCATTTCATGAGTGCGTTCGGAAATTTTTTTAAGCTGAACGGAAGGGGTAAGACCCGATGAATCGGGGGTTGTTTTCCCTGCGTAAAACTGCTCCATAACGCCTGCCACACGCACCATAAAAAACTCGTCCATATTTGAAGCGGTTATTGCCAAAAACTTAAACCTTTCCATAATGGGGTTAGACTTGTCAAAAGCCTCTTCAAGAACTCTCTCGTTAAATTCGAGCCAGCTTAATTCTCTGTTTATATACAGTGCATGATTGTCAAGATCCGCCATTTTAGATCACACTCCTTTTTACAAGTACGGGCTTTATTCCGAAAACATCGGCAAAAAGCTCAGACCTTGCTGCGAAAATGAGCTTTTCAAGCTCTATGTTTTTATATGTGGAAAGGGTAATTGTAAGCTTGCTCCCTTTCAGCTTTATGTTTATATCATCATATTTCTCTCCGTAGCCGCTGTTTACAGCCACTGCAAGACGCAGAATTGCACACAGCTTTGAAACAACGCTTCTGTCCTCAGAGCTCAGTGAAGAATATTCCTCATATTTCATATCCGGCATAGTGTTCCCGTGGAAGAAGGCGACAGCTGCCATAATCTGCTTTTCGCTGTCGTCAAGCCCAACTATGTCAAGCCCTCTGATTATGTTATAAGAATGAAGGCTGTGGCTTTTTTGGTTTATAAACTTGCCAATGTTGTGAAGGATTGCCGTCATCTGCATAAGGAAGCGGCGGCGTTTGCCCAAGCCGTGAAGCTTCTTCAGCTTATCGAAAAGCATTAAGGCACAGGTTTCAACCTTTTTTGTATGATCTGTGTCCGCTCCGTATTTAGCGGCAATTTTCCAAGCGGAAATAATTGCGCTTTGCTCAAGAGAAGCCTGCAGAGCCGAGAAGCGTGTGGGGTTAAGCCCTTTTAAAACAAGGCTTTCACCGGCTGTTATTGGCAGGGCAATGATTTTTTCCGCCTTTGAATGCTTCAAAATACGGCTGCAAATTATGAGAGAGGGGGTTATAATCTCCTGTTTTTCGTGGGAAATTCCGTATTTTTCCTCTAAAGCAACAGGAGATTTTTCCTTTGTCTGCTTATAAAAGGCGTTAAAGCTCTGCTTATCCGTTTCCACAACTCCTGCAGCCTGTTTTCCTCCGCAAAGGGCTGAAATAAGCTCTGCGTCTGCTCCGGTAATTATAACACCGTTAAGGCTTTCCGGCAGCATTGTTGTTATGGCTTCGGCGTAAGGACGCATATATTCTCTGACTACCTCGTGATAATTTTCTTCCCCCACCTCGTCAAACATATTGCTTAAACGCAAGCCCCCTGTCTTTATAATCATTGTGTCTGTTAAAAGGGCATTTTCCATAAGAGAAAGGCTTATGCTGCCTGCACCTAAGTGAATAACCGCCGCAGAAGCGGTGTATTTTTGGGGCAGAACCGACAGCATAAGAGTGTTTATAAGGTTTTTCTCTTTATTGTCGTCTATAATGTTAATGTCAATACCTGTTTTGTTTTTAATCTGATCCGAAAAATATTCCTTGTTGGCGGCTTCTCTTACGGCGGTGGTGGCTATGGCATAAATCTTTTCCACGCCGTATTCCTTCGTGACCTGAAGAAAGCCGTTTATTATTTCGGCAGTTTTATACATTGTTTCATAGCTGATTTTTCCCGTGCGGAAGGTATCTGCGCCGAGACTTAAGGGGTAGCTTAAGCCTTCGATTATTTTTATGCCGTCGCCCTTTTTCTCGCCTATTTTAAGGCGAAGCTCACTTGAAGCAAGCTCTATAACCGCTGTAATGTTTTTTTTCATAAAGGAACGTCCTCTCTTTTAATTACGCCTAAAACTTATTATCTTATTAAGCTTTCATTAAAGCCGAAAGCCTAAACACTTCCCCTTTTAAGGGGAAGTACCCGCGAAGCGGGGGATAGGGTGTGTTCCCAGCCAAATACTATTCAATTTCCGAAGCTTACGCCTATGCTCCTTGCGGAGGCTATAACGGGGCAGTCCATAGGCACACTCTTAAGCTTGCCTGCCACCTCAGAAAGGGGAACAGGCACAACATCGTTGTTTTTCATACCTACCATATAGCCGTATTTTTCATTTTTTATAAGCTCCGCAGCCTTTGTGCCGAACATTGTGGAAAGAACTCTGTCATAGGGTGAGGGCGAACCGCCTCTTTGAATATGCCCGGGAACGGTCACTCTTACGTCATGCCATGTCTTTTTGGAAATTTCCTCCGCAACTCTGTAGCCTATGGAGAAATAAGAATTTTCGGCTCTTGCGGCTTTAAACTCCTTCTTGCTCATTTTGCTTTCTTCCAAGGACAAAGCTCCTTCGGCTACAGCCACAATTGAGAAAAGCTTTCCCTCTTTTGTTCTGTTGTCGATTACGTCTGTAATTTTGTCTATATCATAAGGAATTTCCGGAATGAGTATAATGTCCGCTCCTCCGGCAACTCCGGCATAGAGGTTAAGCCAGCCTGCCTTGTGACCCATAATTTCCACAACAAAAATTCTGCCGTGAGATGTGGCTGTGGTGTGGAGACGGTCGATAACGTCGGTAGCTACGTCAAGAGCCGAATAAAAGCCGAAGGTTACATCCGTTCCCCAAAGGTCATTGTCTATTGTTTTGGGCAGTGTGACGATGTTTAAGCCCTCAATGCTCAAAAGATTGGCTGTTTTGTGAGTACCGTTTCCCCCTAAAATAACAAGGCAGTCAAGACCCATTTGCTCATAGTTCTTTTTCATTGCCTTAACCTTGTCAACGCCGTCGTCGCCTACAATCTTCATCTGCTTGTAGGGCTGGCGCGATGTGCCTAAAATTGTTCCGCCCATAGTCAGAATACCTGAAAAGGCAGATTTTTCCATAACCTCATATTCTCCGTCTATAAGTCCCTTATAGCCGTCTTTAATTCCGTAAATCTTAATGTCTTTTCCGAAGGTGTCGAAAAGCGCCTTTGCAACGCCTCTGATAGCAGGGTTTAAGCCCTGACAGTCTCCTCCGCTGGTAAGTATGCCTATTTTTCTCATAAAACAACCTCTCCTTCTTTCTTCATTGCAGTATTTTAACACATTTAAGGGATTTAGTATACAATTTTAATGTAAAATCTTTTTAAAATTTTACTATCCAAAATCCCCTAAGCGCAATTTTACCAAAATAATATTAAAATTTTATTAAAATTTACAAATTGATGAAAATATATTTTTGTTGTATAATATGGAAAAGGCGTATTGATTTTATACGCCTTATAAGCTTATCTTTATAACTTTATTATTATGGAAGAAGTTGCAGAGATTTATCCTTATGCAATAGCTTCCTAAGTTTATTTTTCATAAGGAGGAAATTATGGAAAAATTATTCAAGCTTAAGGAACACGGAACTGACGTTAAGACGGAAATTCTGGCAGGTATAACCACCTTTCTTGCTATGGCTTATATCCTTGCGGTAAACCCCACCTACCTCGCAGCAGCCGGTATGGATCAAGCAAGCGTTTTCACCGCAACAGCTCTTTCCGCAGCTATCGCAACACTCTGTATGGCGTTTATTGCCAATTATCCCGTTGCTCTTGCTTCGGGTATGGGTCTTAACGCTTTCTTTGCTTTTACCGTTTGTCTCGGTATGGGCTACAGCTATAAGGTTGCCCTTACTGCTATCTTTGTAGAAGGTATTATTTTCATAATCCTTTCGTTCTTCAGATTCAGAGAAGCCCTTGTTAATAAAATCCCCGCAAACCTTAAATTCGGTATTTCCGCAGGTATCGGTCTTTTTATTACAATCGTAGCTCTTGAAGGCTCCGGCGTTGTTGTTTTAAACGAGTCCACAATTGTTGCTTTGGGCGACTTCTCTTCCGCAGCCTTTGTTCTTTCAATGGTCGGTCTTATGATTATTGCCGTACTTCAGCACTATAAGGTTCCCGGATCTATTCTTTTGGGAATTATAATCACTTGGATTTTGGGCATTTTCGCTCAGCTTATCGGCTGGTATGTTCCCGCAGAGGGCACATCGCTTATCCCCAGTTTATCAAGCATCGGCATCGCCGCACCTACATTTTTTGCTTTTGACTTTAACTTTGTAACTCAAAACTTTGCAGCCTTCGCCGTAATCGTTTTCACATTCCTGTTTACGGATATTTTCGATACAGTAGGTACTCTTATAGGCGTAGCAAGAAAGGCTGACCTTCTTGACGAAAACGGCGAGCTTCCCAATGCTAAGGGTGCTCTTCTTTCAGACGCTATCGGTACTGTTGTAGGTGCCTGCTTAGGTACATCTACGGTAACAAGCTACGTTGAGTCAACAGTAGGCGTTGCAGCCGGCGGCAAAACAGGTCTTACAGCCCTTACAACAGCCGTTCTCTTTATCGTTGCTCTTATATTCGCTCCTATCTTCCTTGCTATCCCCACCTTTGCAACAACTCCCGCTGTTGTTTACGTAGGTCTTCTTATGCTCAGTGCAGTTAAAAAGGTTGATTTCGAAAGCGATATGGCAGATGCAGTTTCGGCTTTCCTTGCAATCGTTATAATGCCCCTTACATATTCTATTTCAAACGGTATTATGTTCGGTATTATTTCATGGGTTGTTATTAAGATATTCACAGGCAAAATTAAGGAAATCAACCCCATTATGTGGATCTCCGTTGCTCTGTTTATACTTTACATAATCGTTCAGGTACTTTAAAAATTAACTTTCTTCATTAATAAACAATAATAAAACGCCTTTGGGAATTTCCTCAAGGGCGTTTTTGTGTGCATTATGCTTTTGTCAGTCTATGGAAAGCATAGAAGCCATAATTATAATATTTATTATGTTTGAGACTATAAAAGGAATAACAGCGTTAATTGCAGCGGATAAAACAGTTGAAACAATGTTATTAACTGCCTTCGGCAGACCGCCGCTGTTTTCCGTCAGCCTGTATGTAAGCTTATTTACAAATCTGTATTTCATCATAAAGCCCGCAATAAACGAAAAAACAGCCAATATATATAAAATATAGGCATGGAATAATATGTGCGGACGACTGAAGGCAGTGCTGTAGAGATTAAATTTTTTAAGCAGACAGCAGTCAACTGTTAAATATTCCGCTATAGGCAGCAGACAAACAATTATTGTACCCCAAATAATACCGATTTTCTTTTTCACAGGCTTTCTCCTTTGCTGAGATATTACGATTTTTCAATAATCAATAACAGTGACTTCTGTAACAATATCATTTTCATCGAGAGTATATTCTGCGTGCTTATAATCATCGAAATAATGCAGCCCGTCCTCCTTGTCGCCGACGTTTTTCACTTTATAACATTTTTTATAGGCTTTTTCTATTTCACTTTTTGAAGAGCCTACACCTATATTGTCTCTTCCGAAACGAAATTCGGTTGAATATACGTATACAGCCGTAATCCTGTCCCCAATGTCTCCCAAAATAAGATTATCCGAACTGAAAACAGCGGTCAATTTATCATCATATTTTGCCCAACAGCTGTATCTTCTTTCATCTCTTGCGTTGAGACCGGGTCTGACAGTAATTTCATCGGGCTTTCCGTAAATTGAAACAAGCTCACTGAACTGCGGATTTTTTGACAATGATAAACAGCCGTAATAGTCGGTTTCATAATATCTTGTAGCATATCTGTAGCCGAAAACAACCGCCGCAGCCAAAAGAACAATTAAAATCAATATGGATATAATACAGCCCGTCTTTAAAGCCTTTTGTTCCATAATAGTTTTTCCTCCCATCAATTATAAAGAACAGATTTTTAACTTGACACAATATAGCCTTTATGGTATTATAAAAATACAAAGAGGACTGATTTAATGAAGTTATTCCTCACCAAATTTTACAGTTTAAAATAACCGTTTTGGATTGGAAGCCCTTAGACGGTTATTTTTTTGTTATGTTACGAATTATATTTATTATGCGTATTGCCACTGAAATAATTACAGCAAGCACATATACGTCATAGATAATCGTTATCATAGACAATATCCACCTCCTTTTTTATATAATCCCGAAGATAAGAGCTTAAATCATAAGCACCACCTCATTTCATATATAAGTAGGAAGGCGAGGATTTTCAGAACTTTTGACTGCGTCAAAAGCCGGGCACGGCGTTTTTTTGTGGAAAAAAATCAGCCGTGCCTGTCCCGACATCTTTCGGGTTCTTACCGCTTTTCAGGTCTCTTTGCTGAAATCCTTAAAAGGATTCTAAATAGAGTATAACATAAGGCTGTTAATAAAACAACAAAAAGTTTTATTAAAACCGAAAATTTTTGTTGTTTATAAGAGTTGAATATATATTTTTATATTTTCTGTATTCAGTGCCATTGGCGGAGGCATAAAAGATTTTCGAAAAAAATTGGTAAAATTTCAAAAAAAACTTGACTTTTGGTTTTAGGGGGGTTATAATATTTTGGTGTCTGAAAATATGACATGACAAAAGTATTAAGATTTTAAAAGGAGGTGCAGGGAATGCCTACATTCAACCAGTTGGTAAGAAAGGGCAGAAGCACAAAGGTAACAAAGTCTACGGCTCCTGCTTTGCTTAAGGGTTATAACACACTTAAGAAAAGAGCCACAGACGCAACTTCTCCTCAGAAAAGAGGGGTTTGTACATCTGTTAAAACAGCTACGCCCAAAAAGCCTAACTCAGCTATGAGAAAGATCGCCAGAGTTCGTCTTTCCAACGGTATTGAGGTTACATCTTATATCCCCGGCGAAGGTCATAACCTTCAGGAGCACAGCGTTGTTCTTATCAGGGGCGGAAGAGTAAAGGATATACCCGGTGTACGTTATCACATCATCAGAGGTACACTTGATACCGCAGGTGTTGCCGACAGAAAGCAGGCCCGTTCAAAATACGGTGCTAAGCGCGGCAAGAAAAAGAAAAAATAATTTGTGAGATTTTTAAATCTCGGTGCAGAGGAAATATTTCCTATGCGCCTGCCTGTATCTAACTAATCTTACTTTTGTCAGTTTTATATATACAAAAGCTGGGGTCGGTAGTGCAAGGCATATGCAGAGGCTGTTTTTCAGCCTGTGAGTACCTGTGATTTAATAATGAAGATATGCTTAAGCTTAAGCCTAAAGCATATTCTCAAATTTTGATTAAGGAGGGAAGAATCGTGCCAAGAAAAGGACATGTTTCAAAAAGAGAAGTACTGCCCGATCCTATGTACAAAAGCAAAATTGTAACAAAGCTTATAAATTCAATTATGCTTGACGGCAAAAAGGGTGTTGCTCAGAAGATTGTTTACGGCGCATTCCAGATTGTTGAAGAAAAAACGGGAACACCCGGTCTTGAGGCTTTCGAAACGGCGCTTAACAATATTATGCCCGTTCTTGAGGTTAAAGCAAGACGTGTGGGCGGTGCAACCTATCAGGTTCCTATGGAAATCAGAGCCGACAGACGTCTTACACTGGGCTTAAGGTGGCTTACAACCTACTCAAGAAAGAGAAGCGAAAAGACTATGGATCTTCGCCTTGCCGGTGAAATTATGGACGCTATGAAGAACGAAGGCGGAGCCTGCAAGAAGAAGGACGAAACACACAAGATGGCAGAAGCAAACAAGGCTTTCAGTCATTTCAAGTGGTAATAACAAAAAACACATTTTTCAAAGGAATTATCTTTTGAAAAATCTTACTGTTAAGGAGGATTTGTTGTGGCAGATAAAAGACAGGTACCTTTGGAGCTTACGCGTAACATAGGTATTATGGCACACATTGACGCCGGAAAGACAACACTTACCGAAAGAATACTTTATTATACAGGGCGTACCTATAAAATCGGCGATACCCATGAGGG
This sequence comes from Clostridiales bacterium, assembly GCA_021200955.1. Lineage (GTDB taxonomy): Bacteria > Bacillota > Clostridia > Lachnospirales > CAG-274 > JAJQCI01. Next base: position 37,175 of record JAJQFU010000156.1, read on the forward strand.
TACAGCCGTTATGGACTGGATGGATCAGGAACAGGAAAGAGGTATTACAATTACCTCAGCCGCAACAACCACAATGTGGCATATCGGCGACGGTCCCAAACACAGAATCAACATTATAGATACTCCCGGTCACGTTGACTTCACGGTAGAAGTAGAAAGATCGCTGCGTGTTCTTGACGGCGCAGTAGCAGTTTTCTGCGCTAAGGGCGGAGTTGAACCTCAGAGCGAGACGGTTTGGCGTCAGGCTGAGAAATATCACGTTCCGCGTATGGCGTTTGTAAACAAGATGGATATTATGGGTGCTGATTTTTATCGTGTTGTAGATATGATAAAAACAAGACTTAACGCCAACCCCGTTGTTGTTCAGCTTCCCATAGGCGCCGAAGATATTTTCGAAGGCGTTATAGACCTTATGGAAATGAAGGCTTATTATTATGAAGATAAGCTGGGAACAGACGTGGAAATCAGAGATATTCCCGAAGATATGGCTGAGAAGGCTCAGGACTACAGGGTAGAAATGGTTGAGGCAATTGCCGAGACAGATGAAGCCCTTATGGAAAAATATCTTGAAGAGGGAGACTTATCTGTTGAAGAAATGAAGAAGGCTTTAAGAGCAGCCTGCATCGCCTGTGAAGCAGTTCCCGTATTCTGCGGTTCCGCTTATAAAAACAAGGGCGTTCAGAAGCTTTTGGACGGCGTTCTTGAATATATGCCTGCTCCTACAGATATTCCCGCAATTAAGGGTCACCGTCCCGGAGACGAGGAAGCGATTGTTGAAAAGCACGCTTCAGACGAAGAACCTTTTGCAGCCTTGGCATTCAAGATTATGAATGACCCCTATGTAGGAAAGCTTGCTTTCTTCAGAGTTTACTCAGGCTGCCTTGAATCGGGTTCTTATGTATATAACTCCGTTAAGGGCAAAAAGGAAAGAGTAGGACGTATTCTTCAGATGCATGCCAACTCAAGACAGGAAATCGACAAGGTTTATGCCGGAGACATCGCAGCAGCGGTAGGTCTTAAAAACACCACAACCGGCGATACACTTTGTACTGAAGAGGACGAGGTTATTCTCGAATCCATGAATTTCCCCGATCCCGTTATATCTGTTGCTATCGAGCCTAAAACAAAGGCAGGCAGAGACAAAATGGGTATCGCTCTTGCAAAGCTTGCTGAAGAAGACCCCACATTTAAGACTTATACAAATCAGGAAACAGGCGATACTATTATCGCAGGTATGGGCGAGCTTCACCTTGAAATTATCGTTGACAGACTTCTTCGTGAATTTAAAGTAGAAGCCAATGTAGGCGCACCTCAGGTTGCTTACAGAGAGGCATTCGGCAAGAATGTGGACGTTGAAAGCAAATATGCAAGACAGTCCGGCGGCAGAGGTCAGTACGGTCACGTTAAGGTTAAGTTTGAAGTTATGGAAGCCAATGCGGAATCCACCTTCGAGTTCTCAAATGAAATCGTCGGCGGTGTCGTTCCCAAGGAATATATACCCGCTGTTGAAGCAGGTATTAAAGAGGCTATGCAGTCGGGCGTTATCGGCGGCTACCCCGTTGTAGGCGTCAGAGCAAGACTTTATGACGGTTCGTTCCACGAAGTAGACTCTTCCGAAATGGCATTCCATATTGCAGGTTCTATGGCGTTTAAAGACGCTATGAGAAAGTCAAGCCTCGTACTTTTAGAGCCTGTTATGAAGGTTGACGTAACAGTACCCGAGGAATATATGGGTGATGTTATCGGCGATATGAACTCAAGACGTGGTAAAATCGAGGGTATGGAAATGGAAAACGGTTTACAGATCGTTCACGGCTATGTTCCCCTTGCGGAAATGTTCGGCTATTCCACAGACCTGAGAAGCAAAACACAGGGCAGAGGCACCTATGTTATGGAGGTTCACCACTATGAGGCAGTGCCTAAGAGCATTCAGGAAAAAATTGCTTCAGGCAAGGCTTGATAAAAAAGTCAACTTATTTTAATTAATTTTAATAATAAATACTTGCAATTTATCGGCAAATTTTATATAATAGGTTTAAGATTGTTTAAACTGTAAAATATCTTTTTAAGGAGGAAGTTTCAAAATGGCAAAAGCTAAATTTGAAAGAAGCAAACCACATGTAAACATCGGAACCATCGGTCACGTTGACCATGGTAAGACAACTCTTACAGCAGCTATTACAAAGACTCTTCACGACAGAGAAGGTCTCGGTGAATTCGTAGAATTCGATAAGATCGACAAGGCTCCCGAAGAAAGAGCAAGAGGTATAACTATCAACACAACTCACGTTGAATATGAGACAGCTAACAGACACTATGCTCACGTTGACTGCCCCGGCCATGCTGACTACGTAAAGAACATGATCACAGGTGCTGCTCAGATGGACGGCGCTATCCTCGTAGTTGCTGCAACAGACGGTCCTATGGCTCAGACAAGAGAGCACATCCTTCTTGCTCGTCAGGTAGGCGTTCCCAAGATCGTTGTATTTATGAACAAGTGCGACATGGTTGACGACGAAGAGCTTCTTGACCTTGTTGAGATGGAAATCACAGAACTTCTTGAAGAATACGGTTTCGAAGACTGTCCTATCGTTAGAGGTTCAGCTTATCAGGCACTTCAGGATACTTCCAGCAAGTGGGCTGACGGCATCATCGAACTTATGGACGTTGTTGACAAGGAAATCCCCACACCCGAGAGAGACGCTGACAAGCCTTTCCTTATGCCCGTTGAGGACGTATTCTCAATCACAGGCCGTGGTACAGTTGCTACAGGTAGAGTAGAAAGAGGTCAGCTTAAGATTTCTGAGGAAGTTGAAATCGTTGGTATCAAAGAAGAAGCACGTAAGGTTGTTGTAACAGGTATCGAAATGTTCCGTAAGCTCCTTGACTTTGCTCAGGCAGGCGACAACATCGGCGCACTCCTTCGTGGTGTTCAGAGAACTGAAATCGAAAGAGGACAGGTTCTTGCTAAGCCCGGTACAATCACACCTCATACACACTTCAAGGGTCAGGTTTACGTTTTGACAGCTGATGAAGGCGGACGTCATAAGCCTTTCTTCACAAACTACCGTCCTCAGTTCTATTTCAGAACAACAGACGTTACAGGCGTTATCACTCTTCCCGAGGGAACAGAAATGTGTATGCCCGGCGACAACGTAGAGATGGAAGTTGAACTTATTCAGCCTATCGCTATGGAAAAGGGTCTTCGTTTCGCTATCCGTGAAGGCGGCAGAACAGTAGGCTCAGGCGCTGTTACTGAAATTATCGAATAATTTTAGATTAATAAGCTTAAAAAAGCATAATATAAACCGCTGTCTTAATCAAGACGGCGGTTTTTTTGTCTGTAAAGCTATATATTTGCCTC
>JAJQFU010000013.1 GCA_021200955.1 Clostridiales bacterium
TTGTTCTGCCCATAGAAAAACCCCCTTAGCGTAGTTTTGAAATATTTTTGTTATGAAGCCTGCCCTAACTGCGGAACAGATATGGTGAAGGTTCTTATACCGAGAAACAACAGAAGTTCTAAAGGAAAAAAGCAATACACTTGCCCTTGCTGCGGAAGCAAAACAGGCTTGTCTCTGATAGGTGTCAGAAGTGCAACGGAAATCAGCACAAGTATTTCGCAAATATTTGCTTCCCGTTTTAATGATGATAAGAAAACGCTGGCATTTTCCGACAACGTACAGGATGCAGCCCACCGCGCCGGCTTTTTTAATTCAAGAACATGGAGGTTCGGTCTGAGAAGGGCAATACAGAAATACGTTTCGGAAGGGGAGCAAGGAAATCCTTATATGATTTTCAAAAGGGCTTTATTGATTATTGGCACAGGTCTATGAGCGACGAAGATTTTATAGGATTCTTCATAGCCCCGAATATGACATGGATGCGTGCGTATGAAAACATGGTCGATAAGCGCAGAACAGATAGGAATGAACAGACAAAAGGGCTTATACGTATGATTGAAAACAGGCTGAAATATGAAATTATGCTTGAATTCGGGCTGACAAGCAAAATAGGACGTACTCTCGAAAAATCAAGCTGTTCTGTTTTAGGTTTTCACTCTGAGGATATTGAAAATATAGGGGCGGCAGTTCAGGAATGTGTTGTTAACGAGCTGGGACATTTTTCTCAAAAAAAAGCAGAAGCCTATGAGCGTATGGTTTTGGGCTATCTCAATATTATGCGTAATAACGGCTCCTTTGATGACCCTGTGTTTTATGAATATACAAGGCAAAACGGAAATAATTATATGCTTTCAAATGACAGAAACAGATGGCTGCCGGGGCAGCAGGCATGACAAAATATACCGCGGTTTATGGCTGAGTTTTTAGGCAGAGGCAAAAAAAATTCAGGTTTTGACACTGCCTTTTCAAACAAATATGTTGAGTGGCTGAGTCTTTGCTGTGATGATGTTTTTGCAGATGAAAGCATATTCAGGGACATAGGAAAAATAATTCTCGATGAGGCAGTAAAACAGGGAATGGTTTGCGTTTTGCCTTCTTCTCCCGATTATAAAATTTACGGTCTTAATAAAAAAAGGGTATATATTACAGATCAGGTTATACAGCTCCGCTGTGACAAGTGTGGTTCTGTCTTTGCCGCAGCGGCAGAAAATGAACAGCTTTGGACCGGCGCGCCCTGTATGGGTGTAAACTGTGACGGTGAGTTGGAGAAATTTGAAGGCTCCGGTGTCAACTATTATGGACGGCTGTACAGCAGCGGTGATTTAGCCAGAATTAATGCACGGGAGCATACCGGTCTTTTAGAGCGCTCTGACAGGGAGACTTTGGAAAATGATTTTAAGCGGGAAAAGAATCGCAAAAATTGTGGGATCCAAATGTGCTTTCCTGTACGCCTACATTGGAAATGGGAATCGATATAGGGGATTTGTCAACGGTTATTCTCTGCAGTATGCCGCCGGCTCAAAGCCAGTTTCTTCAGCGTGCAGGCCGTGCCGGATGTAAAGACGGAAATTCTCTTACTTTAGCCATAGCCAATGCTAAACTACATGACTTATATTTTTATGAGGATCCTATGGATATGATAGCCGGAAATGTAACACCTCCGAAAATCTTTCTGAAAGCGTCAGCTGTCCTTGAAAGGCAGTTTGTGGCTTTCTGTATGGATTCATGGGTAAAAGAAGGAATTTCCGAAGAAGTAATACCCGATAAAACCGGTGTTATACTTAAAAAATAGATAAGCAGCCGCAAGATATGTTTCCTTTTAATTTTTTGTCTTATGTACAGAGTTCTTTATCCGAATTGGTAAATTTTTTTATGGAAATGTTCGGGGCTGAGTTTGATGACATTACACAGCAGGAAATAAAGAGTTTTGTCGTAGGAGACGGAGTTTATAACAGCCCTATGGATATAAAGATATTAAATTCTTTTAAGAATTTAAAACAGCAGCGGGAAGCATTGGGCAAAGGTATAAAGTCTTTAAATATTATGATTAAAGAACTTGAAGCCAAACCTAAGGACAGTTCTTTTGATGAAGAAATAAAAGAACTGAATCAGGAAAAAGCTGCACTTACAGATGTCCGCAAAGAAATTGACAAGAAAAATGTATTTAACTTTTTGTCCGATGAGGGATTAATACCTAATTATGCTTTTCTGGAAGCCGGCATTACCCTTAGGGCAGTTTTATATCGAAAAGAGGATGAGCAAACTGCTTCTGTTTCCGGTAAAAGAAAATATGAAACCACTTCACTCGAATACAGCCGTTCGGCATCTTCTGCAATAAGCGAGTTTGCTCCAAATAACAGCTTTTATGTGGATGGACGTAAGCTTATTATTGATCAGGTAGATTTGACAACAGCACAAACTGCCAAAAGGTTGCTATTTCGTCTGATTTTCTTACAGCCTTTGCAAAGCTGCCGAGAAATGTACAGGGAAAGGTAACTGAGTTTGTAAATAAATTAAGAAATAATCCCTTAGCATCTGGAATCAATTATGAAAAAATTCGGCAGGGAATTGATAAAAAAATATTTTTTGCCCGTATTGATGATACATATCGGTGCATTATTGTGCGCCAGCAGGAATCAGGGGTGTTTATACTTTTATGGGTTGATCATCATGATGAAGCATATCAATGGGCGCTCAGAAAGAAATGTGATGTAAACCTGAATACGGGAGCAATACAGGTTTATGATGTACAAACAGTAAAGGAAACGGCAGTTGAGAAAGCAAAGCCCTCTGTTTTCGCAGCTGTAAACAATAAGGATTTGTTGAGTTTGGGTGTACCTGAGGCTCAGCTTGACTTTGTCAAAGCTATGACCGACAAAGAAGAATTTTATGCTGCTGAAAGCTCAATACCACATGATGCCTATGAATATTTGTCTTGGATCGTCGAAGGCTTTGAAGCTGATGAAGTTATTCAAATGGCAAAAGAAGAAATGGCCTCAAATTCCGGCGGCAATGATTTCGTGTCTGCGTTTAATGTTCTGAATACATTGAAATCTTTTGTTGTTGTGGAAGGAGAGGATGAACTTAGGCATATTATGGCTGAGCCTTTGGAAAAATGGCGTGTATTTCTTCATCCCACACAGAAAAAAATAGTAAAAAAGAACTATTCCGGCCCTGCCAGAGTTCTCGGCGGTGCAGGAACAGGAAAAACCGTAGTGGCTATGCATCGAGCAAAGCATCTTGCTTCAACGCTGGAAAACGGGCAGCGAATTTTAGTAACAACCTTTACCGCAAATCTTGCGGCTGATATTGAGGATAACCTGAAAAAAATTTGTTCTTCAGAAGAAATGGAAAAAATTGACATAATCCATTTAGATGTATGGGTCGGTCAATTTATTAAAGACAGTGATTATTCAGTACAAATAGGGTATGATAAAGAAATTAAACCCCTATGGGAAAAAGCTTTGTCAGAAGCCGATGTTGACTTGCCTTACAGTGAAAAATTTTATGAAGAAGAATGGAATCGGGTTGTTATACCCCAGGAAGCATTAACGCAGGAAAAATACATAAGAGCTGACAGAAACGGCCGAGGGACCGGATTAAGTTGAAAGAAAAGGCTTCTTGTTTGGAAAGTGCTTGAGAATTATTTAAATTTAATGAAAGAGAATAATGTAACGGCTTTGATGTCTCCGGTTGACGATATTACTGCATATATCTTTAAAGTAGATAACGGCTGGGGCTGTCGAAGGAGAGGGTATTCTTTTGTCGCTAAGCTGAACCGCAGCGTAGGAATCGGTTTGTATTTTTGTCATCAGAAGCTTTTCTGTACATTTGAGAAAAGTGGAAAATTCTTATTTCATTGCATAATTTTATGATATAAATGACGACGTAAGAATAATATAGTAAAAAAACAGGTGGTTTAGAATGATAAATAAAATCGGAAAATTTGTTGGAATTATTGGTAAAAACTCAGCAGTTATGTATGCTGCGGTTTTGGGAGTGATTTGTCTTGCGGGGTTATTGGGGATAAGAACTCTTATGCTGTCGAAAACGGCTGAGGTGTCAGTAGCGAAGAAGGCTTTGCCGATTTATTGTGTGGACAGGGATGACAACAAGATTGCCATATCGTTCGATGCGGCTTGGGGAGCGTATAGATAAAGAAGAAATTTTACACTGTGTGTAATAGCCCGAAACACGCATAAATCAGCGAAAAACTGAAGCTTTGCTCATTTGCGGATTTCGGATGATTTAATATTGTATGATAAATTAGTTGAAGTAAGGCAAAGAGAGCAGGTGTTAAAGAATATTTTTTATAAATGCACTGTATGTAAGGTCAGTTGATACATGAGTTTTAAATTTTTCTGACGTATTTGTGAATTTTGCAGTGGTGTGTTATCACCCTAATTCGGATAATTTATCAGGGCTTTCAAGATTTAATAAAAATCAAACAACGAAAAAGATATGCTCACGAAAAGAAAATTTTTCACAATCTTTTTCCGCATATTTCATTTATGGTGCTGAATTTGAAAGAGGCGAGGATGACGGTAAAGATTATTTTGCCGTATGTTTTGTCGTTATTAATCATCACTGTTATTGTATTGTCTATAATGAAACAAATAGTAACGAAAGAAAATACATAAGTTTTTTTAAAGCCTTTTGAAGATGAAGCCAAGAAGAAAATCAAAAGGTTTAACCATCAAATACCTAATATGGGTAAGAAAAATAAGACTATATTGGTAAAAGAACTCTTAAACAAGTACGGCTACAGTGCAAAAGTTATTTTATAACAAAAGAACCTGTTACCTTTTGAAAAGATGGCGGATTTATTTTGGATTCATATGATAATATAAATGATATAAAATATTTGTTGTCGACCCTCTTTAGTGCGATAACCCCCATACATCGACAAGACGGTTTTTGACCCTAATTTCTGCTGTTGAAATGGTTTTTAGCAATATTTATCTTGCTAAAAACCCACTCTTGTAATATAATAAATGAGGAGCGACAATTGTCCTAAAAAATAACCGGATTAAATCGCCCATATCAAAACTCCGGTTTCATTAGTACCAAAGTGGAATTTAAAGGACAGTAAACGAAGAAAGACTTGTAAACGTAAACTTCTGTTTCATTAGTACCAAAGTGGAATTTAAAGTAAATGTATAGGCTTCAAATGTTACCGCTTCGGGAAGGTTTCATTAGTACCAAAGTGGAATTTAAAGTCGTTAAGGAAAACCCCGGCAAACATTTTTGTTTGTGTTTCATTAGTACCAAAGTGGAATTTAAAGAAAGAAATGATTAAGGTCTTGGACGGCTACCGCAAGTTTCATTAGTACCAAAGTGGAATTTAAAGTTCACAAAGCACTAAACAAACACAGTGCCAGCACCGTTTCATTAGTACCAAAGTGGAATTTAAAGTTATTAGCATAAAAAAATTGTGTGTTAGCGTGAGCGTTTCATTAGTACCAAAGTGGAATTTAAAGTTTTTATTTATTGTCGGTAGACTTTCTTTGAGACGCGTTTCATTAGTACCAAAGTGGAATTTAAAGTCATTCTGGTGACGGCGTTTCCGCCTGCTCCGCCTACGCGTTTCATTAGTACCAAAGTGGAATTTAAAGAAAACACTTAAAAAATCACTGAGATACCAGCACCGTTTCATTAGTACCAAAGTGGAATTTAAAGTGACAAGAATGATTGTGTTATATTTTATACTTTAGTTTCATTAGTACCAAAGTGGAATTTAAAGTATATCTTATTATAACAAATGTAATTGCAGTTTTTGTTTCATTAGTACCAAAGTGGAATTTAAAGTCTGAGCCTTCGGAAAAAAAGCGGCAGGGCAGGGTCGTTTCATTAGTACCAAAGTGGAATTTAAAGTGTTTACCTTGTTTTTAAGAAACAGCTCCCCCACCGGTTTCATTAGTACCAAAGTGGAATTTAAAGGCGGTATGAAGAATACAATCTTTGTACCGCTTTTGTTTCATTAGTACCAAAGTGGAATTTTAAGTTGGACGATATAACAAGGGTTGAAATGGCTGTTATGTTTCATTAGTACCAAAGTGGAATTTAAATGGAGCTATGGCTTACATAGACGATTTTTGCAGCCGTTTCATTAGCACCAAAATGGAATTTAAAGTCATAGGTTACATATACAAGAGTTGTTCCGCTTGAGTTTCATTAGTACAAAATTGGAATTTAAATTTGATATTCTGTAATTCTTTTGCAGGCTGCGTCAGTTTTATTAGTGCCAAAATGGAATTTAATGTAACTGCTCACACCGCAAATCAAGGATTGTTTTTTGAAAAATGTAAATTAAGTGGGTTTTCGTTAATTCGGCAAAGATAAAGCCGGATAGTGAAAAAATTCTTATTATTCACCAAAGTATATTCAAAGCGAAATTGTTATGGAAAGGTTATTATTTATACTAAAACGTGTCTATATATTGATTTGTAATAATTAAATATGAACTTGAAATTAAGCGATAAGAAGTCTTTAAAAAATATTTCGGAGATTTCTTTTAAATTTAAAAAAATTATATTGACAATATCCTAAGAACGTAATACTATAGATATATAGCTATTGTATAAAAAGAATTAACACCAATTGTGGAATATAAATAAGAAGGTAATTTTTCAATACTCCCTTATAGGG
>JAJQFU010000149.1:0-11900 GCA_021200955.1 Clostridiales bacterium
CCTCGGTTACCCGAAAAATTATGAAAGGACTCTTGTAATGGAGAAACGAAAGATTGAAGCCGAAAACAATATTATTTTAAACATTTTCGGCAGCTTTGACGAAAACATTAAGCGAATTGAAGAGCTTTACCGTATTAAGATTGTAAACAGAGACGGTGAAATTGTTATTACAGGCGAAGAAGCGGAAAAAGCCCAAAGCCTTTTGGAGGTGCTTGTTCACGAAGCCAAAAAGGGCAGAGAAATCGACAGACAGATGATAGACTATTTTGCCGATGAGCTGAATGACACACTGCCGGAGCAGGTGGAAAAAATAAGCTCCGACCTTGTGTGTATGACAGTGGCAGGCAGAGCCATAAGACCCAAAACTCTCGGTCAGTTTAACTATGTTGAAGCAATCAGAGAAAACACAGTTGTTTTCGGAATAGGCCCTGCCGGAACAGGCAAAACCTATCTTGCTATGGCAACAGCTGTTTCAGCCTTCAAAAACCACGAGGTTTCAAGAATAATCCTAACACGTCCGGCTATAGAAGCAGGGGAAAACTTAGGCTTCCTCCCCGGGGATCTTCAGCAGAAGGTAGACCCCTATCTCCGCCCCTTATATGATGCCCTTTATGAAATTATGGGCTCAGACACATTTGCAAAAAATATGGAAAAAGGGGCTATAGAGGTTGCGCCCTTAGCCTATATGAGAGGACGAACCCTTGACAATGCCTTCATTGTTCTTGACGAAGCCCAAAACACAACCCCCGAGCAGATGAAAATGTTTTTGACAAGAATAGGCTTCGGTTCAAAGGCTGTTATAACCGGCGACACTACCCAGATTGACCTGCCCCGGGGCAAAAAATCGGGACTTTTACAGGCAGTGGAAATACTTTCCGAGGTCGAAGGCATAAGCATAAACCGCCTTTCGGAAAGAGACGTTGTAAGACACCCCTTAGTTCAAAAAATTATAAAGGCTTATGAAAAATATGAAGCCAAAAAGGAGAAGGAAGAACTCAAGGAAAAGGAGAAGCAAAAGTCCAAGCCGACTGACAGAAACAGGAGATACAGAAGATGAACGAAAGAAAACAGGTGGGAAGCGGTGTTGTAGACCTTATATTTTTAATAGTTGCTTACGCCTTAACCTTGGCTGCAGTTTTTTCAACCTATTGTATAAGCACCGGCAGCGACATTGAAATAGGCTCAGTTTCCGACAAAAAATATGTGGCAGCAGCCACCACCGAAAATGTAAGAGAAACCGAAAAGCTCAGAGAAGCTGCAAGAGAAGCGGTCGGCCCTGTTTATATTACCGACAACGAGGTTATGCCTCAGGTTTTGGAGGAGCTTGAAAGTTATTTTGAGCTTATTTCGGAGCTTAGAACCGAATATGTATCAGGTGCCGAATTAAGCGATTTGGCGACCTATGCGCCTATAGAAGAACATGGGGATATTAAGCTTACTGCCACTGAAATAAAGGCTCTCTGCGAGCTGTCTGTTACGGATTACAGCGAGTTTGAAAACAAGGTTACTGAGCTTGTGACTTCTGTTTTACAGGGGGGAGTTACTGATGTTGACGAGGCGCTCCTTACAATAAAGGAACAGCTTTATCTTTCCTCTGTTGACAATTCTCTTGTAGGCGTTGCCTATGACATCATAACGGGAGCCTTAAAGAGCAACGTATTCATAGACGAGGAAGCTACGGAAATCGCAAGAGAAGCTGCCGCTGAAGCCGTTTCTCCCGTACTTATCCAAAAAAATCAAAAAATCGTAGATGAAAACGAAATTATAACGGAAGAAGCCTATTACGCTCTTGAAGCCTGCGGCTTTATTCGTTCCGAAAGCTATAAAATGAGCCTTATTCCCTTTGCAGGGAAATGTCTGCTTATTACGTTTATGTTCTTGGGCATACTTCTCTATTTTACCAACTTTAACCGAAAAAGAATTTTAATGGGAAACGAGGGGCTTCTGCTTTTTGCTCTTTACGCCCTTGTAATTCTTCTTTCCTTTGCGGTAAGCTCCCTTCAAAGCTTTTACTTTATTCCCATTTTGGGCTTTTTGGTTATTGTTACACTGCTTTTGTCAACAGGCATTGCCCTTATATTTATTCCCGTTGTTACTTCAATAACAATGCTTATTACAGGCGGCGACGCAGGCTTTTTCCTGTTTTTCATAATCAGCGGTCATATAATGGTTCTTATGGTCTGCCCCACAAAGGAAAGAGGAAAGGCTATTTTCAGGGGCTTCTTGGCTTCCGTCATAAGCGGCATTGTTATGCTTGCGGTTAATGCCGTTGACGGACAGGCTCTTAACCCCAGAAGTCTGTTTGACGCCGCTTTTACCGCTGCGGTTTCATTTGTTTATGTTATAATTGCCGTAGGCAGTCTGCCCGTTTGGGAGTCTCTTTTCGGAATTGTTTCGGATATTAGACTTTCCGAGCTTATAAACCCCAACAAAACACTTATAAAAAGGCTTATGCTTGAAGCACCGGGTACATATCACCACTCTCTTGTTGTGGCTAACCTTGCGGAAACAGCCGCTTATGAAATAGGCGCAAACCCCACTCTTGCAAGAGTAGGAGCTTATTATCACGATATAGGAAAGCTCTCCAACCCCCAGTATTTCACCGAAAATATTGTCGGAGAATCTCCCCATGATTTTATAGACCCTTATTCAAGCGTCAGAATTATAAAACAGCACGTTGTTGACGGTCTTGAACTTGGCAAAAAACATAAGCTTCCAATGCCTGTTTTGGATATTATTTATGAACACCATGGCACAGGTATAATCAAGTTTTTCTATTTCAAGGCTAAAACCAACAAAAAATCCACAAAAGAGGTTAAAGAGCAGGATTTCAGATACCCCTGCAGAAAGCCCACATCTAAGGAATCTGCCATAATTATGATTTCAGACACCACCGAAGCGGCTGTCAGAAGCTTTAACAACAATAAAAAGGAAATGCTTAACGACCTTGACGGAGTTGTTAAAAACATTATAAACGAAAAGGTTCAGGACGGTCAGCTTATAGACAGCGGTCTTACAATAAAGGATTTGGACGTTATACAAAAGACCCTTGCGGGAATTTTAAAGGGCATGTATCACAACAGAATAGCATACCCCGACGAGGAAAAGACCTCTGAAGAAAAAAAGCCCGAAAAGGCTGAAATTAAGGAAAACAAAGAGGTTAAGAAAGACGTTAAGGAAGTTAAAAAGCAGGACGAAGCCTCCGCCGATAAGGCTGACAAAGCCGATAAAAAGGAGGATGACAAAAAGTGAAGCTTTTGTTTGAAAACGAAACCGACTTGGCTGTAACCCCCGGGCTTACGGAGCTTTTCGAAAACGCCGTTAAATTCTCACTTGAATATGAGAGCTTTTCCGATAATGTTGAGGTAAGCCTGACACTTGTGGACAATGAGGAAATAAGAAGCCTTAATGCTAAATTCAGAAGCATTGACAGGGCAACGGATGTTCTCAGCTTTCCTATGATAGATTTTGAAGAGAAGCTTCCCGACTTTTCGGCTCACGCCGTACCCTTGGGAGACATTGTTATAAGCGTAGAAAAGGCAAAAGAACAGGCTTTAAGCTACGGTCACAGTCTTGAGAGAGAGCTTGGCTTTTTGACTGTTCACAGTATGCTTCATCTTATGGGCTATGACCATATGACAGAAGCGGAAGAGAAGGAAATGTTCAGACGGCAGAGAGAAATTCTCGATAAAATGGGGCTTAAAAGATGATTACTTGGGAAGAGCTTGAAAATGCAGTGAATAATTGTACACGCTGTCCTCTTTGTGAAGGACGGCATAACGTTGTTTTGGGCACAGGCAACAGAAACAGCGACATTCTTTTTGTGGGTGAAGGCCCCGGCTATCACGAGGATATGGAGGGTGAGCCTTTTGTAGGGGCTGCCGGACATCTTTTGGATAAAATGCTGGCGTCAATAGGTCTTTCACGAAAAGAGATATATATTGCCAATGTGGTAAAGTGCCGTCCGCCCTCAAACAGAGATCCTCTTCCCGAGGAATATAACGTCTGCCTTAACTGGCTAAGGTGGCAGTATGTTCTCATTCAGCCCCAAATTGTTGTGTGTCTTGGCAGAATTGCCGCAAAAGCTCTTATTGAGCCCGAGTTTCGAATTACCCGTGACAGAGGAAAGTGGTATTATAAAAAAGGCGTCGACTTTACTGCCACATTTCACCCTTCGGCTCTTTTGAGAGACGAAAGCAAAAAACGACCGGCATGGGAGTACTTTAAAGCCATTAAGGAAAGACTTGACAATATAAAGAAAATAAATTAAAATTTTGTTACAGTTCAGCCAAATAATTCGTAAAAAGTCTGCTCAGAACTTTTCCTTGCAGAAAAGCAGCTTTGCTGTCCGACATCTTTCGGATTCCATTCGCATCCTTCGCCGCTTTGCGGCTCACTTTTACTCATTATTTGGCGCTCCGCTCGTGTCTTTGATTTTCAGATTCTACACATATAAATATGCAAAAATCTGAAAATCAAAGACACGGCTGAACTGTTACAAAATTTTCAGTATAAATATACATAAATGAAAAAATTTACTAAAGATAAAGGAGAAACAGTATGTTTAAGTTAAACGGAAAGGTAACAGATGAATTTGATTTTTTCAAGGGAAACGACGTTTTCGACCTTGTTAAAGCCTACGGCAGCCCTCTCTATGTTTATAACGAGGGTATTATAAGAGAAAGATGCAGAGAGCTTAAAAACCTTGTAAGCTACCCCAAATTTTTGGCTCAGTATTCAGCCAAAGCCAACACAAGCCTTGCATTTTTGCAGATAGTCAAAAGCGAGGGTCTTCACGTAGACGCTATGAGCCCGGGGGAAATTTATGCGGAGCTTGAAGCAGGCTTTGAACCCTCCGACATATTTATGATAACAAACAATGTTTCCGAAAGCGAAATGCAGTTTGCCATAGACAAGGGCATTCTTGTTTGTGTAGACTGTCTTGAACAGCTTGAAACCTACGGTAAGCTTAATAACGGCGGAAAGGTTGCCATTCGTTTTAACGGCGGAATAGGAGCAGGTCACCACGAAAAGGTTGTTACCGCAGGAAAAAAGACAAAGTTCGGCGTTAATCCCGAATACATTCCTCAGGTTAAGGAAATTTTGAAGAAGTATAACCTTAAGCTTGTTGGCGTTCAGCAGCATATAGGCTCCCTTTTTATGGAAATTGACCCCTACATCGAAGGCTCAAGAGCCATTTTGGATATTGCTAAGAACTTTGACGATTTGGAATTTGTGGATTTCGGCGGCGGCTTCGGTATTCCCTATAAAAAGCTCAGCGGTCAGCCCAGACTTAACCTTAAGGAATGCGGCGAAAAGCTTGACAAGGTTTTCGAAAGCTTCGTTAAGGATTACGGCAAGGAAATTACCTTCAGAATTGAACCCGGCAGATATATTTCAGCTGAGTCAAGCGTTCTTTTAACAGACGTTCACTGTGTAAAATACAACGGCCCTCATAAGTTTGCCGGAACAGACGTAGGCTTTAACGTACTCGTAAGACCTGCTATGTATGACTCCCACCACGACATTGAGGTTTATGCTAAGGAGGCAAGACCCGTAAACGAAGAGGAAATTACAATTGTAGGAAACATTTGCGAAAGCGGCGACATTATAGCTAAGGACAGGCTTCTTCCCGAAATTAAAGCAGGAGATATTTTAGGCATATTAGACGCCGGAGCCTACGGTCATTCTATGTGTTCAAACTACAACAACAGATTAAGACCTGCCGAGGTTTTCATAAGAGAAAACGGCGAAGCTGTTTTAACAAGAAAGAGAGACACATTGGAACAGCTTCTTGAAAATTATGTGAAGCTTGACCTGTGATAATGTAATAACAGAATTATACTTTAAAGAGGAGGTATTTTTATGGGATTTAAGGATCAATATAAGGAAAAATTAGCTGAAAAAATAATTAAGGGCTTAAATAAAAGAAATATGGAAGGCTTCTACTGCGAAACAAAGGAGGAAGCCCTGAAAAAAGCCTTGGAGATTATCCCCGAGGGCTCAAGCGTCTGCTGGGGCGGCTCGGAAAGCATTAAGGAAGCCGGGCTTATAAGCGCCTTAAAAGGCGGCAGCTGTAAGATTTATGACAGAGACGAAGCAAAGACGCCGGAAGAAAGGCTTTCGATTATGCGTGAAGGTATGTTTTCCGACTTTTTCATAGGCAGCTCCAACGCAATAACCTATGACGGAGAGCTTATAAACATTGACGGAGCAGGCAACAGAGTTTCAGCCTATGTTTGGGGGCCTGAAAATGTACTTCTGCTTGTGAGCCTTAACAAGGCTGTTCCCGATGTTGAAACGGGAGTAAAAAGGGTAAGGAACAATGCCGCCGCTCCAAACTGCTTAAGGCTTAATATAGCTAATCCCTGTGCGATAACAGGCGCCTGCGGAAACTGCTTAAGCGAAAGCACCATTTGCTGTCAAATTTTGATTACAAGATTTTCCAAAATAAAGGGCAGAATTAAAGTTATTTTGACAGGGGAGGAAATAGGCTATTAAGGTTTTTGCTTTGGGAAAAACTTTTTCTTGACTTAACAGACGAAATAAAGTAAAATTTATATTGATAGCTTATAAAAAATATGATAAAACAAATGAGGTGTTTTTTCGGTGGAAGAAAACTATAATAATGATGAAGGCTTTCAGATAGATTTATTTGAAATTTTAAGCGTTCTTATAAGATATGCATGGCTTATAATACTTTGCGGCGTCTGTGCTCTTATTGCTGCGGTTATGTTTACGGTAACCTGCGTGGCTCCGACCTATACATCTTCTCTTTCATTTTATGTAAGAAACTCGGAGATGCAGAATAACATATCCTCAATTACAACAAACGAAATTAATACATCCATTCAGCTTGCAAAAACCTATACGGTAATTTTGCAGAATGAGTCTATTCTTGAAAAAATAGGAACAGATCTTATAGAAAAGTTCGGAGAAGAAAGAGTAGGGCAGTTTTATGAGATTGTTGATGTAGGCGACGGCTCAGGCACAAAAACGGTTAATGCTAAACAGCTTTCGAGACAAATAAGTATTCAGCCTGTTGACGAGACGGAAATTTTGGAGGTTACGGCAGTAACCGAGGACCCTGAGTTTTCAGCCGCAATTTGTGAAAGCTTAGAGAGTATTGCTCCCGATGAGCTTAAAAGAATTGTAGGTATAGACTATATTGAGTCCATAGGCTCGGCGAAGATTCCCACATCTCCTTCAGGGCCAAATGTAAAGAAAAACGGCTTTTTGGGCTTTGCTCTTGGGGTTTTATGCTCCGGCGCAATTATAGTTTTGCTTAATTTGCTTGACACAAAGATTTACAGCGGTGACTTTATAAGAGATAAATACGATATTCCTGTTTTCGGTGAGATTCCGTATTATGAAATGAAGGAAGCTAAGGCTTAAGAAGTGATTTTATATGAATGTGCTTATAATTTTAAAAGCCCTTTGGCAGAGAAAGCTTTTTATTGTTTATATATGCATTTTGGGAATGGCTGCGGCTTTGTGTTTTAAAGCCTTTGGTGTTAAAAACACCTACACCTATACGGCTGATTATTATATAACCAATTCGGAGCTTTCAAAGCTGCTTGTTGACGTAGACACAATAAACACAGATATTCAAATGACACGCTCCTGCAAGATTCTCTTAAAGTCAGAGCTTGCTCTTGACACTGTAGGGAAAATGCTTCTTAAGAAATACGGTGAGGAATATCTCTCAAACTATTTTCAAATAGAACAGGGGGCAGAAGGGGCTGAAATAGCTTATGAGGATTTATATAACTGCATAAGCGTTGAAGGCGTTGAGGATGATACTGCGGTTTTGGAGATAACCGTTCAGTCGGAAAACCCTTATATAGCTAAGGATACGGGGCAGTTTTTGGCTTACTGCGCACCATATTTGATTTATTATTATGTAGGCTCCGACTATATTTCTCCTTATGAAAATGCCCGAATTACAGTAAATGAGGGCTTGCCGGGCAATAAAAAAACCGCTCTGCTGGGAGCAGGCTTAGCTTTTATATTGGCAGCAGGCTTTGTTATAGGGGGGTTCTTCTTGTCGGGAAGATATATAACCGACCCTAAAGACGTTAAAGATACATCAGGGCTTATTGTTTTAGGCTCAATACCCTATTATAAAATGCAGGACACCGATCAAGACAGAATAATTGAGGTTTAATTATGGATAATGTTTTCACACAGCTTAAAAGAAGCATCAGGTTTAAAAGAAATAACAAAAAAAATGAAAAGGGCTTAAAACAGCATGGCTTCAGAGGAACTATTTTAAATACAAATCCGCCCTTTAATGTTGTTGAAGCCTATAAGTCTCTGAGATATAACATTAGGTTTGTGCTTTCCACTAAAAACAAAAACAGCTTTGTTATTTCAAGCCCTTATCAGGGTGACGGAAAGAGCACAGTTCTTTCAAATACGGCAATTTCAATTGCTCAGGCTAACGAGAGGGTTCTGCTTATAGATATGGACTTAAGACGGCCTTCTCTTCACAGACTATTCAAAATTAATAATAAGTCAGGGGTTTCAAATATTATCGGCGACAAGCAGAAGCTGGAGCAGGTTATACATAGAAATGTTATTCCCAATTTGGATATTTTAACAGCGGGAACCCTGCCCCCTAACCCTTCCGAAATGGTCAGCTCAGCCAAAACCAAAGAAATTGTGGAGTGGGCTGAAGCCAACTATGACTATGTGCTTATAGATGCTCCGCCGGTAAATGTGGTTTCCGATGCACTGGCTTTGGCAGATCTTACTGAAGGGGTTGTGCTTGTTGTCAGAGCAGGCAGCACCCACAGAGAGGATCTGCAGAGAGCAGTTGAAAACGTACAGTTTACTAATTCTGAGCTTTTGGGAGTTGTTCTTAATACGGCAGACCCCGAAGCAAGCAAAAATCAGAAAATGAAAAGCGGTTATGGCTACGGCTATGGCTATGGCTACGGCTATTCTTACGGTCAAAGCTATTCTTTGGGAGAGGAAGAAAATTAAAACAGTTTGGCGGTGTTATTATGTATGTTGATTATCACAGTCATATTTTGCCCCGCATGGACGACGGAGCAAAGGACGTTGAAACATCTTTAAAGATGATAGAAATGCTGAAAGGTCAGGGGGTTGGCACAATAGTGTCAACCTCTCACTTTTATGCACACAGAGAAAGCGTTTCAAGCTTTATTGAAAGGCGGAAAGACCGCTTTGAGGAGCTTATGAGCCATAAGCCTGCCATAGAAAATATTATTTTGGGGGCTGAGGTTGCTATAGAAAGAGATCTTTCGGAAAAGCGTAATTTCGAAAGCCTTATTATTGAGGGGACGAGCTTCGTGCTTTTGGAGCTGCCCTATATGCCTTATTCTCCTTGGATGAAGGAGGAAATTATGAATATTCAGGCGGAATATAACGTTACGCCTATAATCGCCCACCTTAACAGGTGTGCCGAATATTACACAAAATCTCAAATTGCGGATATTTTGGATATTTCCGACACAATTATTCAGTTTAACAACGAGATTTTTTCCTCAAGAAAACAGACGGCTTTCGCCCTTCAGCTTATAAAAAGCGGCTGTCCCGTTGTTTTCGGCAGCGATACCCATAACACGGAAGAGAGAAAGCCCAATTTCGATATGTTTGAAAAGGTTATGAAAAAGAAGCTTAGGAGAGACTTTGAAGAGTTTGTGGAGGAATATTGTTCTTATATTCAGTAAAAAAAACACTCAGAAATGAGTGTTTTTAATTGTCTTATTTTATTGTTTTTTCATATTTTGTGAGTATTTCATTAACAGCTTTATCGGATAAATTATCAAAGGGAATTAAATCCTCCGGCGGTTCATCCGAAAGGCTGTGTTTTGTATAATACAGAACATCCTTCCAAACACCCAGCTTATAGCCTGACTTTTTCAGCACCCCTTCAAGCTCAAAGCCCAGCTTTTTATGAAGGCTTTCACTTGCCGGGTTAGGATAGGTTATTCTTGAACAAAAATTCCTTATGCCCATAAGCTCCCCGCTTTCAATAACTGCGCTGTAAAGAGCTTCCCCTATGCCTTTTCCCTTAAAGCCCTCTTTGATATAGACCGACAGCTCCATATCCCAGTTATAGGCGGCTCGTTCCGAAAAGCGGCAGCCGTAGGCATAGCCCGCAACCTCGCCGTTTTCTTCACAGACGAAATAGGGATATGTGCCCAATATATTTTCCATACGCTTTTTAAAATCACTTACGGAAGGAACATCATACTCAAAGGTAATTGTTGTGTTTTCTATATAGGGCCCATAAACCGAAAGAATTGCTTCTGCGTCATCCGGAACTGCTTTTCTTAACTGCATAGAACCAACCTCTTTTTATTCGCCCAAATAAGCCTTTTTGACCTTGTCATCGTTAATAAGATCCTTTGCGTTGCCGGAAAGTGAAATATTGCCTGTTTCCAAAACATAGGCTCTGTCGGCGATTTCAAGGGCTTTTTTGGCGTTTTGCTCAACTAAAAGAACCGTTACGCCTTCCTTGCTTACTGCCTTTATAATTTCGAAAATCTCATTTACGAGAATAGGTGAAAGACCCATTGAAGGCTCGTCCATAAGAATAATTCTGGGGCTTGACATAAGTGCTCTGCCCATAGCCAGCATCTGCTGTTCGCCGCCCGAAAGTGTGCCTGCGCTCTGAATGCTTCTTTCCTTAAGACGTGGGAAGTGCGTATAGACCATTTCAAGACTTTCCTTGATTTCGTTTTTGTCCTTTCGTGTGTAGGCTCCCATTTTAAGGTTATCCAAAACGGAAAGGTTTGCAAAAACTCTTCTGCCTTCGGGGACGTGAGCCATACCCATAGAAACTATTTTATAGCCGGGGGTTTTGGTTATGTCCTTGTCTTCAAAAATAATCTTGCCGCTTTTGGGCTTTAAAAGACCTGTGACCGCCTGTAAAATAGTGGTTTTGCCTGCGCCGTTTGCGCCTATAAGGGCAATAATTTCGCCCTTGTTTACTTCAAATGAAACGCCCTTTATGGCTTGAATCATACCGTAATAAACCTTTATATCTTTAACTTCAAGCATTGCCATAATTTTCTTCCCCCTTACTCGCCCAAATAGGCGGTTATTACCTTGGGATCCTTAAGCACCTCAGAGGTTTCACCCTGAGCAAGCACCTGACCGAAGTTTAAAACCGTCAGTTTTTCGCAAATTCCCGAAACAAGCTTCATATCGTGTTCAATCAAAAGAATTGTCATATTGAATTTATCTCTGACAAAGCGGATTGTTTCCATAAGCTCCGCCGTTTCGTTGGGGTTCATACCTGCGGCAGGCTCGTCCAAAAGAAGAAGCTTCGGGTTTGTGGCAAGAGCTCTTGCTATTTCAAGCTTTCTCTGCTTGCCGTAAGGCAGGTTTGAAGCCTTAAGCGAAGCCTCGTTGTCCAAATCGAAAACCTTGAGAATTTCCATAGCCTTTTCGTTCATAGCCTTTTCGTTTGAAAAGTATCCCGGCAGACGGAAAATGCCTGTTAATGTGGAATATTTATATTCATTGTGAAGCCCTGCCTTAACATTATCCAAAACGGTAAGGTCTGTGAAAAGACGAATGTTCTGGAAGGTTCTGGCAATGCCTGCCTTGCTTATGTCAACGGTTTTCTTGCCCGTTATGTTTTCGCCGTCTAAAATAATTTTTCCGTTTGTGGGCTTATATACACCTGTCAGCAGATTGAAAATAGTGGTTTTTCCTGCGCCGTTAGGACCTATCAGCCCGTAAAGCTGACCCTGTTTTATAATTACATTAAAGTCGTCAACGGCACGAAGTCCGCCGAAGGAAATTCCCAAGCCCGTTACTTCAAGAAGAGCCATTTAAGATACCTCCTTTTTGCGGTTTTTGGTCAAAAAGCCCAAATATCTTTCTCTGAATGTTTTTGCTGCCGGACTCCAGCTTAAAAG
>JAJQFU010000149.1:11910-40174 GCA_021200955.1 Clostridiales bacterium
AAAACAAGAGAATAAATCAACATTCTGTATTCGTTTAAACCTCTCAAAAGCTCAGGCAGCAGCGTCAAAATAACTGCGGCAATAACCGAACCTCTGATGTTGCCCATTCCGCCCAAAACTACGAAAACCAAAATCATAATCGACATATTGTAGCCGAAGTTTTTGGGAAGAGCCGTCAGTGAAGCTAAGTTGTGAGCATAAAGCACGCCTGCAACCCCTGCAAAGGCAGCAGAAATAGTAAAAGCCAAAAGCTTATATTTTGTAATGTTAATGCCTATTGATTCGGCGGCAATTCTGTTGTCTCTTATTGCCATAATTGCCCTGCCTGTTCTGGAATGAATAAGGTTTAGGGTAACAATAAGGGTTATGATAACCAAAATAACGCCGATTGTGAAGTTTGAGTCCTTGGGAGTTCCCGTAATGCCCTGGGCGCCTTTAATAATTACGTCGGCGGTGTCGGGGTCAAGACCCAAGGATGTGGTATCCTTAAAGGAAATATGTATTCCGTTTACATCCTTGCCCACATAGAGAACATTCATTATATTTTTAATGATTTCGCCGAAAGCAAGAGTAACAATAGCCAAATAGTCGCCCTTAAGCCTTAAAACGGGAATACCGATTATTACGCCGAAAACAGCCGCTGTTAATGCGCCGATTAAAATAGCCAAAAAGAAGCGTAAGCCTCCGAAGGCTATTGAGTCCCCTACAAGCCTTGAGAAAAATGCCCCGGAGAAAGCCCCCACACACATAAAGCCTGCGTGACCCAGTGAAAGCTCGCCTAAAATACCTACGGTTATATTAAGTGAAATTGAAAGAATAACATAAACGCAGAGAGGAACCAAAAGACCTGTCATAAGGCTGGACAGATTGCCTGTTTTTAAGAGAAGCTCAACGGCTAAGTAGGCAATTATAACTATGAAAAACGTGCTTGTATCTTTGTTGAATATTTTTTTTGCCATAATTTACACCTTCTCCTGAATTTCTTTGCCTAAAAGACCTGTGGGCTTAACAAGAAGCACAACTATAAGCACTCCGAAAACGATAGAGTCAGCCATTTGGGAGGATATGTAAGCCTTGCCCAAAATCTCGATTATGCCTAAAAGCAAGCCCCCTATAAATGCTCCGGGGATTGAGCCTATGCCGCCGAAAACAGCCGCAACGAAAGCCTTTATACCGGGCATCGAACCTGTGTAGGGAGTAAGAGCCGGGTATGAGGAGCAAAGCAGTACACCGGCGATTGCCGCAAGGGCTGAACCTATTGCAAAGGTTAAAGCGATAGTTCCGTTGGTGTTGATACCCATAAGCTGGGCGGCTCCGGCGTCCTCCGAAACCGCAAGCATAGCCTTTCCGGGCTTTGTAAACTTAATGAAAAGGGAAAGGACTATTACTATAAGAATACAGGCAGCGATTGTAACGATTGTTTCGCCGCTGACTGTGAGCCTGCCGTCCGCAAGAGAAAGCCCCTTGAAGGTTACAACAGATGTAAATGACTTTGTGTCTGCTCCGAAAATAAGCAGAGCCACATTCTGCAAAAAGTAGCTGACACCGATTGCCGTAATCAAAACCGCAAGCTTCGACACCTCAAGAAGAGGGCGGTAGGCTATTGTTTCGATTAAAACACCTGTTACCGTACAGGCAATAACACCGATTAAAATGCCCAAATAGGGGTTCATTCCCATTCCGCTGACAGCGGTAAAAACCACATATGCGCCCACCATAATAACGTCGCCGTGGGCAAAGTTCAGCATTTTGGCTATGCCGTAAACCATTGTATAGCCTAAGGCTATGATTGCATAAACGGCGCCTAAGCTTAAGCCGTTTATAAGATAAGATATTAAACTCATTTGTTTTCACCTCGGGTTAAAGAATTATTCTTACCGAATATAATACTTTTTTAATAATAACATATATTTGTTCAACTTTCAACAAAAAAGTTTGAAAATTGTCTTAAAGTCTTACAGCTGATTCAAGGGCTGTTTCTATCATTGCCGTAAAGCTTTTTTCACGTTCCTCGGCAGTGGTGATTTCTGCGTCCTTGTTTATCATATGGTCGGAAACAGTCAAAATCGAAAGGGCGTTTGCGCCGTATCTTGCCGCATTGGCATAAAGCCCGGCAGTTTCCATTTCAGTCGCCAAAATTCCCATTTTGCTCCAGCTTGAAATTTGGTTTTCGTCGTCTGTATAGAAGTTGTCGCTTGTTAAAACACAGCCAACGTGGTGGGGCAGGGATTTTTCACAGCAGATCTCCTCAGCGGTTTTAAGAAGCTTAAAATTCGCTGTGGGAGAAAAAGAGCCGTTAAGACCGAACTGGCTCATATATGCGGAATTTGTTGAAGCTGCCTGAGCCAAAATAAGATCGCGGACGTTGATTTCCTTCTGCATTGCTCCCGTTGTGCCTATGCGGATAAGATTTTTAACTCCGTATATGTTTATAAGCTCATAGGAATAAATGCCCATTGAGGGTATGCCCATTCCCGTACCCATTACGGAAATTTTTCTGCCCTTGTAAGTGCCTGTGAAGCCCAAAGCTCCTCTGACCCTGTTGAAGCAGACGGCGTCTTTCAAAAAGACCTCGCTTATCATTTTTGCCCTCATAGGGTCGCCGGGCAAAAGTATGGTTTCGGCTATATCAGCCAAAGGGTTTATATGGGGGGTGTTTGTCATAAAAATTCCTCCTCTTTTATGAGTTTCTACTTATTATATAATACAAGATACAAAAAAAGCATTCTCGCCCTTAAAGGCGGAATGTTTTGCGCCTGTTGAAGCTTGTGACTTCCTTATCACTACAATTATAAGATTTTATTAGGGCTCTGTCAAGAACTTTTTGGAATTGCATTGAAATACCTTACGGGACACGTCAGCCTCCCCTTGAGGGGAGGTGGCGAACGAAGTGCGACGGAGAGGTGTTTAAAATATAAAAACAAAGCGGTTTTGTATAAAATTAATAAAATTTTGGTGAAAGATAAGAAAAAGTTTGTTGGAAATTTTTTAAAAAAAGCTTGCAAAGTTTGGGAAGTGAGTGTATAATGATTAGTGATGTGACATTAAGAGCGTTGATGCGGAGGTTGCGAAGAAATTCGGTTTTCCGCGGAGCAATGTCCTGTTCATTTGAAACCGGGCGAGTAGGTCACTGTACTGTTTTTTCTTAAAACAGGGAAGCTTTGTGCTTTTTTGTTTTAAGTATAAATCTGTGCAGTCACCACTTGGTCGTACTGTTTTTAAAAAGTGCGAATTAAGGAGGCGACTTTTTTTATGGCAAGTCAGAAAATCAGAATCAATTTGAAGGCTTATGACCACAAGTTAATCGACCAGTCTGCAGCTCTCATCGTTGAGACAGCTAAAAAGACAGGCGCAAAGATTTCAGGTCCTATTCCTCTCCCCACGAAGAAGGAAATTATCACCATAATCAGAGCGGTTCATAAGTATAAGGACTCAAGAGAGCAGTTTGAGCTTTCTACTCATAAGAGACTTATTGATATTTTGATGCCTACTGCTAAGACCGTAGACGCATTAACACGTATTGATCTTCCTGCAGGTGTTGACATTACCATCAAGATGCTTTGATGAAATTGTCTTTATAAAATCCGATATAATCGGAGGTTATTAAGTTAAGGTTATATATAAGGTAAATAGGTTCTCCTTATATTAACTTAGAATGATTGCTCGGGTTATTTAAGAGTAATCCGCTGTATAGTTTAGGAGGTGCTTTTCTGTATGAAGAAAGCAATAGTTGCCAAGAAAATCGGCATGACGCAGGTTTTCACAGAGGCAGGCTTATTAATTCCCGTTACGGTTTTGGAAGCGGGTCCCTGTGTTGTTACACAGAAGAAAACAGTTGAAACCGACGGCTATGAGGCTTTACAGGTTGGTTTCGGCGATGTAAAAGAAAAGAACGTAAACAAGCCCGACAAGGGTCATTTCGACAAAGCCGGTGTTGCTCCCAAGAAGGTTCTTAAGGAACTTAAGCTTGAAAACTCCGCTGACTACGAGGTAGGCGCAGAAATTAAAGCCGACATCTTCGCTGTAGGAGATCACGTTGACGTAAGCGGCACTTCAAAGGGCCACGGTTATCAGGGCGCAATCAAACGTCACGGAGCTCACAGAGGCCCTATGGCTCACGGCTCTAAATATCACCGTTCACTGGGTTCATTAAGCTCAGGTACTTCACCCGGAAAGGTTAAGAAGGGTAAGAAGATGCCCGGACATATGGGTTCGGTAAACGTAACAGTGCAGAATATTGAGGTTGTCAGAGCTGACGCCGAGAAGAATCTGCTGCTTGTTAAGGGCGCAGTTCCCGGAAGCAAGGGTTCTGTCGTTGTTGTCAGAGAGACAGTTAAGTCTAACTGATAAGGACGAAAGGAGGAATTGTAAATGGCATTAGCAAAAGTTTTAAATATGAACGGAGAGAAAGTCGGTCAGATTGAACTTTCAGACAGTATCTTCGCAGCTGAAATAAATGAACACGTTCTCCATTTGGCTGTTGTTCAGCAGCTTGCCAACAAGCGTCAGGGTACACAGAGTACTCTTACAAGAGCAGAGGTAAGAGGCGGCGGAAAGAAGCCTTGGAGACAGAAGGGTACAGGCAGAGCAAGACAGGGCTCTATTCGTTCACCCCAGTGGAAGGGCGGCGGAGTTGTATTCGCTCCCAAGCCGAGAGATTATTCTTTCAAATTAAACAAAAAGGTTAAGAGACTTGCTCTTAAGAGCGCTCTTACAGCTAAATATAACGATTATAAGGTGTTTGTGCTTGACGAGCTTAAGTTTGACGCTCCTAAGACAAAGGATATGGCTAAGGTTCTTAAGAACATCGGCGCCGAGAAGGCTCTTGTTGTTATAAACGACAATGACAAAAACGTTGTTCTTTCCGCAAGAAACATTGAAGACGTTAAGACAGCTTCAGTCGGCACTATTAACCCCTATGACATTCTCAAGTATGACGCTTTCGTTGTTACAAAGAGCGCAGTTGAGAAGATAGAGGAGGTATACGAATAATGGCTGACATTAAATATTATGACGTTATTTTACGTCCTGTTATCACAGAAAAAACTATGAACGATATGGCTGACAAGAAGTATGCGTTTTATGTTCACACAGACGCTACAAAGAGCCAGATTAAAGAAGCTGTTGAGAAAATGTTTGACGGAGCAAAGGTTGCTTATGTAAACACTATGAACTTAAACGGCAAGGTTAAAAGAAGAGGCTATACCTACGGCAAAACAGCCGCAAGAAAGAAAGCTATCGTTCAGCTCACAGCAGATTCCAAGGAAATCGAAGTATTCCAGGGAATGTAATCAGCAGCAAAATGACACACACGGGTGCGTTGTGTACCCGTTTCCCCATATGAAAGGAGTGTAAGAAATGGGTATTAAGAGATTTAAGCCTTATACACCTTCAAGAAGGCAGATGACCGTTTCGGACTTTTCCGAAATTACTAAATCTACTCCCGAAAAGAGCCTCTGTGTTCATATTAAGAAAACAGCAGGACGTAATGCACAGGGTAAAATAACCGTTCGTCACATCGGCGGCGGTACAAAAAAGAAATACAGAATTATCGACTTTAAGAGAAACAAGGATAACGTACCTGCAAAGGTAGCAGCTATCGAATACGATCCCAACAGAACAGCAAACATTGCTTTGCTTTTCTACGCTGACGGCGAAAAGAGATATATTCTTGCTCCCGAAGGACTTAAGGTCGGCGAAACAGTTGAAAGCGGCGAAAAAGCCGAGGTTAAAACAGGAAACGCTCTTCCTATGAGAAAGATTCCCGTAGGTTCCGAAATTCATAACATCGAAATGACACCCGGAGCAGGCGGAAAGCTTGTAAGAAGCGCAGGCAACGTTGCTCAGCTTATGGCTAAGGAAGGCAGATTTGCCACAGTAAGACTTCCCTCCGGCGAAATGAGACTTTTGCCTATCGACTGTAAGGCTACAATCGGTGCTATAGGCAATCACGAGCACGAGCTTATTAACATCGGTAAAGCAGGTAAGAAGAGACATATGGGTATCAGACCTACTGTCAGAGGTTCTGTTATGAACCCCAATGACCACCCCCACGGCGGCGGCGAGGGCAGAGCGCCTATCGGACGTCCCGGTCCCTGTACACCTTGGGGCAAGCCTGCTCTCGGTTATAAAACAAGAAAGAACAAGGCCGGCGACAAATATATTATCCGCAGAAGAGACAGCTAATGAGGAGGCCGCATAAATGAGCAGATCAATTAAAAAAGGACCTTTTTGCGACGAGCATCTTATGAAAAAGGTCGAGGCTGAAAATGCCGCTAATACAAAGAATGTTATTAAAACATGGTCACGCCGTTCAACAATCTTCCCCAATATGATCGGTCACACAATTGCCGTTCATGACGGAAGAAAGCATGTTCCCGTATATATTACCGAGGATATGATCGGCCACAAGCTTGGCGAGTTTGCTCTTACAAGAACTTACAGAGGCCACGGCAAGGACGCAGACAAAAAGTCCAAAGTAAAGTAATTAAAGCATGACCGTTATCGTTTTTTGAAAGGAGGGCTTTTTAATGGCCAAAGGACATAGAAGCCAAATCAAAAAGGAAAGAAACGAGCAGAACAGAGAAACAAGGGCTCATGCTCATGCTAAATATGTTCGTCTTTCCAGCACAAAGGCAAAGATTGTTTTAGACCAGATTAAAGGCAAGTCTGTAGGTGAGGCAATGGGTATTCTTGCTTATTCACCCAGATATGCTGCTGATGTTATAGGAAAGGTTCTTAAAAGCGCAGCGGCTAATGCCGAGAATAATATGGAGTTGGACGTTAATAAATTGTATGTTGAGGAGGCAGTTGCAAATCAGGGCCCCACGCTTAAGAGAATTAAGCCCAGAGCTCAGGGCAGAGCCTACAGAATCAACAAGCAGACATCTCACATTTCCATCTATTTGAACGAGAGATAAGGAGGTTTATTAATGGGTCAGAAAGTTAATCCTCACGGACTGAGAGTTGGCGTAATCAAAGGCTGGGATTCCGTTTGGTATGCGGATAAGAAGAATTATGCCGATTATCTTGTAGAGGACAATAAAATCAGAAAATTTATCAAAAATCAGAACCCTAACTACAACATTTCTGATATTAAGATAGAAAGAACCAGCGACAGAGTTAAAATAACAGTTTACACTTCAAAGCCCGGTATCGTAATCGGCGCTAAGGGTGAAAACATTCAGAAGCTTACTGCAAGTGTTCAGAAGCTTACAAGCAAGAAGGTTGTTGTCAACATCGAAGAAATCAAGAGACCCGAGCTTGACAGCCAGCTTGTAGCTGAGGACATCGCTAAGCAGCTTGAAAACAGAGTTACCTTCAGACGTGCTATGAAGCAGGCTATGAACAAGAGCATGAGATTCGGCGCTAAGGGTATTAAAACAACCTGTTCAGGCAGACTCGGCGGAGCAGAAATGGCAAGAATTGAATCTTATCATGACGGTACTATTCCCCTTCAGACATTGAGAGCTGACATTGACTACGGTTTTGCAGAAGCTAACACAACCTACGGCAAGATCGGAGTTAAGGTTTGGATTTATAAGGGTGAGGTTCTCCCCAAAAAGAAGAATGCACCTAAGAAGAACGGAGGCGCAGTATAATGTTAATGCCTAAAAGAGTTAAAAGACGTAAGCAGTTCAGAGGCCGTATGAGAGGAAAGGCTTCAAGAGGCAACGTAATCAGCTACGGCGAATACGGTATTGTTGCTATGGAGCCTGCTTGGATCAAGTCCAACCAGATCGAAGCAGCCAGAGTTGCTATGACAAGATATATTAAGCGTGGCGGACAGGTTTGGATTAAGATTTTCCCCGACAAGCCTGTTACTCAGAAGCCTGCAGGCGTAAGAATGGGTTCAGGAAAGGGCGCTACCGAATATTGGGTAGCAGTTGTTAAGCCCGGCAGAGTTATGTTTGAGATTGCCGGTGTAAGCGAAGAAACAGCTAAAGAAGCTCTTCGTCTCGGTATCCACAAGCTGCCCATTAAGTGTAAAATTGTCAGCAAGGCGGAATTGGAGGTAAACAATGAAAATTAAAGATTATCTCGCAGAATTGAATGACAAGACAGTTGAAGAGCTTAACGCAGCTCTCGTTGATGCCAAGAAAGAACTTTTTAATCTCAGATTTCAGAACGCTACAAACCAGCTTAACAATACTGCAAGAATAAGTCTTGTTAAAAAGAATATAGCAAGGATTAATACTGTTCTTACACAGAAGGCTAAGGCTTGAGAGGAGGTAAATCAGTGGAAAGAAATCTTCGCAAGGTCAGAATAGGTAAGGTAACAAGCGATAAGATGGATAAGACCATTGTTGTTGCTATTGAAAATAATGTAAAGCATCCTTTATATAATAAAATTGTTAAAAAGACCTATAAGCTTAAGGCGCACGACGAAAACAACGAGTGCAAGATAGGCGACAAGGTTAAGGTTATGGAAACAAGACCTCTCTCTAAAGACAAGAGATGGAGACTTGTGAGCATAGTTGAAAAGGCTAAATAATTTGGCTTTAAATTGGTTTTATATCCGACTCGAAAGGAGATAACGCTATGATTCAGCAAGAAAGCAGATTGGTAGTTGCTGACAACTCAGGCGCAAAGGAAATTTTGTGTATCAGAGTTATGGGCGGTTCTACCAGAAGATATGCAAATATCGGCGACGTTATAGTTGCGACCGTTAAAGACGCAACACCCGGCGGCGTTGTTAAAAAGGGTGAGGTTGTGAAGGCTGTTGTTGTAAGAACAAAGAAAGGCGCTCACAGACCCGACGGTTCTTATATCAAGTTTGACGAAAACGCAGCCGTTATTATTAAAGACGACAAAAACCCCAGAGGTACACGTATTTTCGGGCCCGTTGCAAGGGAGCTTCGTGAGAAGCAGTTTATGAAGATTGTTTCTCTTGCACCCGAGGTATTATAAGGAGGGCATGCGGAATGAAGTTAAAAAGAGGCGACAAGGTTGTTGTTATTGCAGGCAAGGACAAGGGCAGCAAGGGCAAAATCTTGGTTTGCGACAGAAAAAACAATAAAGTTATCGTAGAAGGCGTTAATAAAGTAACTAAGCACCAGAAACCCGGCAGAGGTACTCAGGGCGGAATTATCGAGAAGGAAGCTCCTATCTCGGCATCCAACGTAATGTATCTTTTAGACGGCAAGGGCGTAAGACTTGGCTATAAGGTTGAGACCGTTGTTGAATACGGCAAGAACAAGACTGTTAAGACAAGAATTGCAAGACCCAGCGGTGAAGAAATCGATTAATCGAAGGGAGGCAGTTTAAGTGAATGAACTGAAGCAATATTATGAAACTCAGATAGTTGACGCTATGATGCAGAAGTTTTCATATAAAAATAAATTACAGTGCCCTAAGATTGAGAAAATCGTCATCAATATGGGCGTAGGCGAAGGTAAGGAAAACGCAAAGGTTGTTGACAATGCCTGTGGTGATATGGAGAAGATTTCCGGTCAGAAGCCTATCATTACTAAGGCAAGAAAGTCTATCGCTAACTTTAAGCTTCGTGCAGGCGTTCCTATCGGCTGCAAGGTTACATTAAGAGGCGACAAGATGTACAGCTTTGCCAACAGACTTATAAATATCTCTCTTCCCCGTGTAAGAGACTTCAGAGGCGTAAGCGCTGACAGCTTCGACGGCAGAGGAAACTATACCTTAGGCCTTAAAGAACAGAT
The DNA here is from genome assembly GCA_021200955.1 of Clostridiales bacterium. GTDB lineage: Bacteria > Bacillota > Clostridia > Lachnospirales > CAG-274 > JAJQCI01. Next base: position 21,585 of record JAJQFU010000149.1, read on the forward strand.
TATGTTCCCCGAGATTGAATATGATAAGATCGATAAAATCAGAGGTATGGATATAGTTTTTGTTACAACGGCTAGAACCGATGAAGAAGCAAGAGAGCTTTTAAGACTTTTCGGTATGCCGTTCAGAAAGTGATTGGGAGGGAAACATAATGGCTAAAACATCACTGAAATTAAAGCAGGCTCGCAAGGCTCGTTTTTCATCTCAGAGCTATACAAGATGCAGAATTTGCGGAAGACCTCACTCAGTTCTTCGTAAATTCGGTATCTGCCGTATCTGCTTCCGTGAGCTGGCTTATAAGGGTCAGATTCCCGGAGTTAAAAAGGCAAGCTGGTAATAATTTTTAAAGGAGGTTTTTTAGATGTCAATGAGCGATCCTATCGCAGATATGCTTACAAGAATAAGAAATGCAAATACTGCAAAGCGCAATACGGTAGACGTACCTTCTTCTAAGATTAAAATGGCTATTGCCGACATTCTTACAAACGAAGGTTATATAAAAGGTTATGAAGTTATTGAAGACGGCGTTAAAAAGACTATGAAGATTACTCTTAAATACGGCGTTGACAAAAACGAAAAGGTTATCTCAGGCATCAAGCGTATTTCTAAGCCGGGCCTTAGAATTTACGCTCCCGCCGACAAGCTCCCCAGAGTTTTAAACGGTTTGGGAATTGCCATTGTTTCTACAAACAAAGGCGTTATAACTGATAAAGAAGCCAGAAAGCTCGGCGTAGGCGGCGAAGTAATCGCCTATGTATGGTAAGCAGGAGGTGCGAATAAATGTCAAGAATAGGAAAGCTTCCGGTAGTCATTCCCGCAGGGGTTGAGGTTAAACTTGACGAAGGAAATGTTCTTACAGTAAAAGGCCCCAAGGGTACTCTTACCAGAACATTTCAGGCAGATATGGCTATAAAGGTTGAAGCAGGTCAGATTGTTGTTGAAAGACCCAACGATCTTAAGAAATATAAATCTCTTCACGGTCTTACAAGAAACCTCATCCACAACATGGTTGTTGGCGTTACTGAAGGCTATAAGAAGGTTCTCGAAATTAACGGCGTAGGCTATAGAGCTGCTAAGTCGGGAAACAAGCTTACTCTCACTTTGGGATATTCTCATCCTGTTGAAATGATTGACCCCGAGGGTATAACCACTACTTTAGACGGCTCCAACAAGATTACTGTTGAGGGTATCGATAAAGAAAAGGTCGGTCAGTATGCAGCCGAAATCAGAACTAAGCGTCCTCCCGAACCTTATAAGGGCAAGGGCATTAAGTATGATTATGAATATATCAGACGCAAGGTCGGCAAAGCAGGTAAATAATCATTAAGAGAATATTTTATAAAGGAGTGAAATTTTATGATTTCCAAGCAGAATCGTAAAACTGCAAGGGTTAAAAGGCACCAGAGAATCCGTAATAAAATTTCAGGTACGCCCGAAACTCCCAGACTTGCAGTATTCAGGTCTAATATGCATATTTATGCACAGATTATAGACGACACAGTAGGAAACACTCTTGTTGCAGCTTCAACTATGGAAGCAGAGATTAAAACATCTCTTGCTCATACAAATGACGTTGAAGCAGCTAAGGCAGTGGGAACAGCTGTAGCTAAGAAGGCTCTTGACAAGGGTATCGACACAGTTGTTTTCGACAGAGGCGGTTTTATCTATCACGGAAAAATCAAGGCTCTGGCAGACGCCGCAAGAGAAGCAGGCTTAAAGTTCTGATGAGGAGGGAAAGTTTTGAATAAGAAAATTGACGCAGCTGCGCTTGACCTCAAGGACACACTTGTAACAATTAAGAGAGTTACAAAGACTGTTAAGGGCGGACGTAATATGAGATTTACCGCACTTATGGTTGTAGGAGACGAACAGGGTCACGTCGGCGTAGGCTTAGGCAAGGCAAAGGAAATTCCCGAAGCTATAAGAAAGGGAAAAGAGGACGCTATGAAGCACCTCATCTATATCGAAAGAAATGAAGACGACAGCCTTTATCATGAAGTTTTGGCAACATTCGGCGGAGCCAAGGTTCTTATAAAGCCTGCTCCTCAGGGTACCGGTATCATCGCAGGCGGTCCTGCACGTGCGGTTATGGAGCTTGCGGGAATTAAGAACGTAAGAACAAAGTCTTTGGGTTCAAACAATAAGCAGAACGTTTGCAACGCTGTTATTGAAGGTCTTAAGTCAGCTACAACTCCCGAAACAGTTGCAAGACTCAGAGGCAAAACCGTAGAGGAAATTTTGGGCTAAGGAGGATTTTAAAATGAAGATTAAAGTTGAACTTGTAAAATCACCTATCGGCGCAATTCCCAAACACAGAAAGACAGTTGAGGCGCTCGGTCTTAAAAAGCTCCATTCTACAAACGAGTTTGAAGACAACGCTGCAGTCAGAGGTATGATTAAGCAGGTATCTTATCTTTTGAAGGTAACAGAAGGCTAATAAAGAAGGAGGTGTATTTTAATGAAGTTAGGTGAATTGAAACCCGCTTCAGGTTCAAATACAGACAATTTCAGAAGAGGCAGAGGTCACGGCTCAGGCAACGGCAAAACAGCCGGCAAGGGTCACAAAGGTCAAAAGGCTCGTTCGGGCGGCGGTGTAAGACCGGGCTTCGAAGGCGGTCAGATGCCTCTTTACAGAAGAATACCCAAGAGGGGCTTTAAGTGTATAAACACTAAAGACATCGTTGCTCTTAATGTATCTCTTCTTAATGAAGTATTTGATGACGGAGCTGTTGTTGATATTGCTGCCTTACAGTCTAAAGGACTTGTAAGTCATCCCAAAGACGGCGTTAAGATTTTGGGAAACGGTGAGCTGACAAAGAAGCTTAATGTTAAGGTTAATTTCTACAGCGCATCTGCGAAAGAAAAAATCGAAGCTGCAGGGGGAAATGCCGAGGTGATTAAATAATGTTTAATACACTTAAAAACGCATTTAAAGTCAAAGAAATCAGAATGAAGATTTTCTATATGCTGGTTGTTCTTCTGATAATTCGTTTCGGCACATATATTCCCGTCCCCGGTATTGACGTTTCTGCTCTTGCAGACGCAGACGTCAGCTCCACTCTTTATTCTTATATCGCCGGCGGAAGCTACGGCACAATATTTGCTATGGGTATCGGACCTTACATCACAGCGTCCATCATTATGCAGCTTTTGACAGTTGCTATACCCAAGTTAGAGCAGATTAACAAAGAGGAGGGGGAAGAGGGCAGAAAGAAAATAAACAGATGGACCAGATACCTTGCTTTGGGTCTGGCTGTTCTTCAGGGCTGCGGACAGATTTATTCAGTTCATAATCTGTTCCTTCAGCAGAACATTTTTGTTTATTTCGTAGCTTTGGTAACAATGGTTACGGGTACAATTTTCGTTATGTGGTTAGGCGAGCTTTTAACAGAAGCAGGCATAGGCAACGGTTCTTCCTTCATTATCTTTGCCAACATTCTGGATAAGCTTGACAATGCGTGTTTAACCCTTTATAACTACGTTTACGGTCAGGGCATAATGGCATGGGTAACAATTATTCTTCTTCTTGTTGTTTTCCTTGCACTTGTAACATTTGTTGTTCTTGTTCAGGACGGCGAAAGAAGAATACCCGTTCAGTATACTAAGAAAATGGTGGGCAGACGCTATGTGGGCGGTCAAAGCTCATATATCCCCATTAAAGTAAATATTGCAGGTGTTATGGCAATCATCTTTGCTATTTCACTTCTGCAGTTCCCTCAGACAATATATCAGTTCTTCCCCACTAATCAGGTTCTTGCCAAGATTGTGAGCATACTTCAAATTCATGCTCCTGTGGGCTGTATACTTTATATTATCCTTATATTCTGCTTTACCTTCTTCTATACTTCCTTTGCATTCAACTCAGTTGAGGTTGCAGACAATATGAAGAAGGCAGGAGGTCTTGTTCCCGGTGTAAGACCCGGCAAGCCCACAGCAGACTATATTCAGGGTATCGTAGACAGAATGTCTCTTATAGGTGCCTGCTTCTATGCAGTAATCGCTCTTGCGCCTATCGTTATGCAGTGGGTATTCAAGATTAACGTATCCTTCGGTGGTACAACACTGCTTATCGTTTCGGGCGTTGCTCTTGAGCTTATTAAGTCACTTGAAGCACAGCTTGTAATGAGAAATTATAAAGGCTTTTTATCATAAATATAATTAAACGTAATCAGAGCAGATCTTGCTGATGCTATGCAGGCTTCTGCCGCAAAGGAGGAGATTTTTATGAAGCTTATTCTTATAGGCTGCCCCGGTGCGGGCAAAGGAACACAGGCTAAGGTATTGTCAAAACGTTTCGATATTGCACACATATCAACGGGCGACTTATTGAGAGAACAGGTTAAAGCTGAAACTCCTCTGGGGCTTAAGCTTAAATCCATTATGGAAAGCGGCGGTCTTGTGTCTGATGAAATAGTTTCTGAGCTTTTAAAGCAGAGAATCACTCAGGCTGACTGCGAAAAGGGTTATATCTTGGACGGTTATCCCCGAAACGTAAGTCAGGCTGAGGGGCTTTCGGCTATAGTAGGGGAGCTTGACAAGGTAGTCGTTATAGATGTTCCCGATGAAGCTATAATCGAAAGAATGTCAGGCAGAAGAAGCTGTCAGGGCTGCGGGGCTATGTATCACGTTAAGTTTAATCCCCCCAAAGCCGAGGGCGTTTGCGACAGCTGCGGAGGAGCACTTATTCAGAGAAGCGACGACAACAGCGAAATTGTTAAACACAGGCTGGATGTTTTCCATTCTCAGACTGCTCCCGTAATAGATTTTTATGATAAAAGCGGAATTGTTCTTAAAATTGACGGAAACAGACCTATTGAGGAGGTTTCCGCTGAAATAATAAAAGAGCTCGAAAAGATTTCTTAATCTTTTTTAGGAGATGAATTTAAGTGTATAGTTTAGGTCAGGCAGTTTATTCAAAAAACGGCAGAGATAAGGGAAAAGCCTTTCTCGTAGTCGGTATAGAGGGTGAATATCTTTTTCTTGCGGACGGAAAGTGCCGAAGGCTTGAAAAGCCCAAGAAAAAGAAGCAAATTCACGTTCAGAGAATTAACAGGGTTGACCTTGACGTAAAAGAAAAGCTTGAGAAGGAAGAATATCTTCTTGACGCTGACTTAAGGAAGGCTCTTAAAAGATTGGGATTAGATCAGTAGGCAGGAAAGTTTGGTTAATAGGAGGTGTTAGCCTTGTCAAAGAGTGATTTGCTGGAGCTTAGCGGAACGGTTATCGAAAAGCTGCCCAACGCTATGTTTCTTGTTGAGCTTGAAAACAAGCTCACCATAACTGCTCATATTTCAGGTAAACTCAGGATGAATTATATAAGGATCATACCCGGAGATAAGGTTAAAGTGGAGATGTCACCTTATGATTTAACTAAAGGCAGGATTACCTGGAGAAATAAATAATTGAAGGAGTGATTTAAATGAAGGTAAGACCATCAGTTAAGCCCATGTGTGAAAAGTGCAGAATCATAAGAAGAAAAGGCTCTGTTAGAGTAATCTGTTCAAACCCCAAGCATAAGCAGAAGCAGGGCTGATTTATAAAGCTTAAAAATTTTAGTTATTATGGTTAAAAGGGGGCAGTACCCCCGAAGACCCGAATTTTGAAAACCTTAAAAAAGGTATATGTTGTTTTTAAATTAAACAGGAGGTGCGAATTAATGGCTCGTATAGCGGGTGTTGATTTACCAAGAGAAAAAAGAGTTGAAATCGGTCTTACCTACATTTACGGAATAGGCCGTTCAAGAAGCAATAAAATATTGGCTGCCGCAGACGTAAACCCCGACACAAGAGTTAGGGACTTGTCTGATGACGAGGTAGCAAGAATTTCCGACGTTATAGCTAAAGACGAAGAACATCATGTAGAAGGTGACCTTCGCCGTCAGATCGATCTTAACATTAAGAGACTTACTGAAATAGGCTGCTACAGAGGTATTCGTCACAGAAGAGGACTTCCCGTTAGAGGACAGAAAACTAAGACAAATGCGAGAACACGCAAGGGTCCCAAGCGTACTGTTGCTAACAAGAAGAAATAATCTTTAGGAGGTTTTGAAAAATGGCTAAGAAAACAGCTAAAAGGACAGTCCGCCGCCGCCGTGACAAGAAATTTGTTGAGCGCGGACAGGTGCATATCCAGTCAAGCTTTAATAATACAATCGTTACCATAACAGATGCCGCAGGCAATGCTCTTTCATGGGCTTCAGCAGGCGAGCTGGGCTTCAGAGGTTCAAGAAAGTCTACTCCCTACGCTGCTCAAATGGCTGCTGAGAAGGCTGCTAAGGCTGCTAAAGACTACGGTCTTAAGACAGTTGAGGTTTTCGTTAAGGGTCCCGGTTCGGGAAGAGAAGCAGCTATCAGAGCGCTTCAGGCATGCGACCTTTCGGTTACACTTATTAAGGATGTAACTCCCGTTCCCCATAACGGATGCAGACCGCCTAAGCGCAGAAGAGTTTAATAAGGAGGTAATTATAAGATGGCTAGAGAAAGAGGCCCTATTGTTAAAAGATGCCGTTATCTCGGCATTGAACCAAGCTACCTCGGTTCAACTAAGAAGCTTGGCAAACGTAAAAGAAATATGCGTAAGCTTTCCGAATACGGTGTTCAGTTAAAGGAAAAGCAGAAGCTTAAATTTATATACGGTGTTCTTGAAAGACCTTTTAGAATTTACTATGACAAGGCTGATAAAATGCAGGGTATCACTGGTGAAAACCTTCTTAAGCTTTTAGAGCTTCGTCTTGACAACGTAGTTTATCGTTTGGGCTTAGGCAGAACAAGACGTGAAGCAAGACAGATTGTCCGCCACAACCTTATTACTGTAAACGGCAAGAAGGCAAATATTCCTTCAATTCAGCTTAAGGTAGGAGACGTTGTAGCCGTTAAAGAAAGCAAGAAGAATCTTACAAGATTTCAGCTTGTTCTCGACTCAACTCATTCAAGAATAGTTCCTGCATGGCTTGAGGCAGACAGAGACAGCCTTTCCGGTAAGGTTGCTGCACTTCCCGAAAGAGAACAGCTTGACTTCCCCATTAACGAGACTCTTATTGTCGAGTTGTATTCTAAGTAATAATTTTCTTCATTACATTTTTTTAAGGAGGTTCGTCATATGTTTGAATTTGAAAAGCCTCGCATTGATATAGCTGAAATTTCTCCCGACGGCAAATACGGCAGATTTGTTGTTGAGCCGTTGGAGAGAGGCTATGGTATTACACTTGGCAATTCTTTAAGAAGAATACTTCTTTCTTCACTGCCCGGCGCAGCAGTCAGCAGTGTTAAGTTTGACAATGTTCTTCATGAGTTTTCCACAATTCCCGGGGTTAAGGAGGACGTTACCGAAATTATTCTTAACCTTAAGAATTTGGCTATAAAGAATACAAGCGACAGTCCGGAGCCTAAAATTGCATATATCGATTTTGTGGGTGAGGGAGAAATCAAAGCAGGAGATATTAAGGTAGATCAAGATGTGGAAATTGTTAATCCCGACCTGCATATTGCTACCTTAAGCGGCGGCGCCGACAGCAAGCTCTTCATTGAACTTACTATAACAAAGGGCCGCGGCTATGTGGAAGCAACTAAAAATAAAAAGTCCGAACAGTCTATTAGGATAATTCCCGTTGATGCGCTCTATACTCCCGTAACAAGAGTTAATTTTGCCGTAGATGACACCCGTGTAGGGCAGGTTACCGATTATGATAAGCTGACTCTCGAGGTTTGGACAAACGGCACAATTACCCCGGATGACGCTGTCAGTTTGGGAGCAAAAATTTTGAGCGAACATCTTAATCTGTTTATTGACCTTTCAGATAATTCAAAGAACACAGAAATTCTTGTTGAGAAGGAAGAGGGCAAGAAGGAGAAGGTTCTGGAGCTTACCATTGAGGAGCTTGACCTTACCGTCAGGTCTTATAACTGTCTTAAGAGGGCGGGTATAAACACTGTTGACGACCTTGCAAAAAAAACAGAGGAAGATATGATGAAAGTACGAAACCTTGGACGCAAGTCTTTGGAAGAAGTGCTTAATAAGCTTGCCGAACTGGGACTTTCCCTTAGCCCCGGTGAGGACTAAAGATATTTTTTAAGGAGGTTCAGAAAATGGCCGGATATAGAAAACTTGGACGTACATCAAGCCAGCGTAAAGCTCTTTTACGTAATCAGGTTACAAACCTGTTATATCACGGAAAAATAAAGACAACTGAGTGTAAGGCTAAAGAAGTTAAGAAAATCGCCGAAAAGCTCATTACTATTGCTAAGAAGGAATATAACAACTTCGATAAGGTTGAGGTAACAACAAAGGTTGCTAAGAAGGACGCTTCTGGCAAGAGAGTTAAAGAGGTTGTAAACGGCAAGAAGGTTACTGTTTTCGAAGAAGTAACTAAGGAAATCCAGAAGGATAAGCCTTCAAGACTTAACGCAAGAAGAAAGATTCTTGCTTATCTTTACCCCGTTACAGAAAAGCCTGCTAACGGCAGAAAGGTCAGAAGCAACACAAAGTCTGTTGATATGGCTGCAAAGCTTTTCAACGAAATCGGACCTAAGTATGCCGACAGAAACGGCGGTTATACAAGAATTATTAAGCTCGGCGCACGTAAAGGCGACGGAGCAGAAGAAGTTATTCTTGAGCTTGTTTAATTAAATAGGTTTTATGAGGCTGTCAGAGCATTTGGCTTTTGACAGCCTTTTTGTATTCATATTAAGCCGTAAATTCTATTATTATATATAAAAGACATTTTCGGAGTGAATTATTTGGACTATGTAGATGTAATAATTAAATACAGCGGTGACTTTAATGACATTCTAAGGAAATTCAATATTAAAGGGGAGGATTTGTCCGAGGGTTTCGGGATTGTGGTTATTCCCTACGGCAGATTGGGGGAGCTTGCCTATGACAGTCAGGTGGAATATTTAGAGCCTGCCAGAAATTTGGAATATATGCTTGAGACAGCGGCGGATGAAAGCTGTATAACAAGCGTCAGAGAGGGCATTGACGGCTATGAGGGGCTTGAAGGTCAGGGAATAATTTTGGGGGTTATCGACTCGGGAATAGACTTTGCCCACAGGGATTTTTTGGATGAACAGGGAAACAGCAGAATTTTATATATTTGGGATTTGTCTGACGAAAGTGAAAGACTTTCGGGAAGTCTTAATTCAGGCAGGGAATATAACAATGCGGAGATCAACGAAATTCTGCGTACATCCGACGGGAGTTTAAGCTCAGCAGACCCTCTGGGTCACGGAACAGCCGTTGCCGGAGTTATGGGAGGAAACGGGGCTGAAAGCGGCGGAAGATTTGCCGGGGCTGCGCCCAAGGGAGAATTTGTATTCGTAAAGCTGGGCGTAAGCAGACCTATTGTAACCGTAGACATTATGAGAGGAATAAACTATATCGCCCGAAAGTCAAGGGAGCTTTCTATGCCGGCGGTTATAAATATTTCCTACGGCACAAGCAACGGCTCACACAAGGGCAGTTCTCTTTTTGAAGCCTATATAAACAGTGTTGCCGACACAGGTATGCTTGTAATTGCCGCTGCCGCAGGGAATGAGGGAGACGCAGCCCACCACTATAGGGGAAGAGTAACAAACGGTGAAAGCTTAGATGTGAAATTTAATGTTTCATCAGAGCTTGCTTATGTTTATTTGTCTCTGTGGAAGGATTTTGTTGACAAGGTGAATTATGAGCTTGTTTCCCCTGACGGAGAAATCTCGGAGACTGCCGTTTATGACGAGGTCTATTTCAGAGGTGAAATAAGCGGAGTTAGGGTAGGGGTTGATTTAGGCAGACCCTCACCTTATTCATTACGACAGGAGGTTTTTATATTTTTAGGGAATGCCAACGGAACGGAAGCCCTGCCGCAAGGGCAGTGGACCCTCAGAATGACAGGAGTTCAGGTTGTAAACGGCGTTTTTGATGTGTGGCTGCCTACAAATGCACTTTCGGGAGAAGAAACATACTTTTACGGCTCAGACAGGGAAATAACCGTTACCTTGCCCGGTACGGCAATTAAAGCACTGACTGTAGGAGCGTTTAACGGTGTAACAGGTGAAGCTGCTGATTTTTCGGGCATAGGATTTAACGCCGACGACGTGGTTAAGCCTGATATTTTGGCTCCCGGGGTAGGGGTCGTTGCCCCAAAAAGCGGCGGGGGCTATGACAGTTATTCGGGAACAAGCTTAGCTTCGCCAATTGCCGCCGGGGCAGCGGCGCTTTTAATCCAGTGGGGCGTTCTTAGGGGAAATGACCCCTTTATGTACGGTCAGAGACTGAAGGCCTTTTTAAGATTGGGGGCAATAAGAGATGAGGGCAGGGCATACCCTAACAGCCGATACGGCTACGGACGTCTCTGCCTAAAGAACTCAATCGAGGAAGCAGCAAGATATGAAAGATTTGACCTGAGTATTATTTTTGGGGAATAAAACAGTTTTAAAAAAATATGGGAAAGGCGAGCAGACCTTTCCCATACTGTCGGAAATACATTATTAAATTTAAGAGGTATATCTTTTTAAAGATTCTAACAATTTATTGTGGAAATAGCCATATACATAGGAATCATTGTCATTTTCCGAAGGCTGCTCATTGGCTTCAGAAAATTGCGGTATACACTTTAAATAAAGATTTTTTATATTTCCGTCGGTTCCTGCATTAACATTTTGAACATAAAAGCTGTCATCTTCGTCATAATTAATTTTAATATTTTCGGAACCGAATTTCATTTTACAAAATTTGCGGATGTTATCTTTATTCCATGATGAAACATTGTTTTTTTTCTGTTCCTTAAAATATTCAAAGGAAAAAAACTCTGCCTTGTCTTTAGTTTCAAATAAAAAGCAAAAATCAATAGTGTCGTCTGCAGCAATTTTTTTATCCAGCCATTTAAGATAATTTTTAAAATAATTCACATCCCCCGTTTTGCAGCTGTAATAATCCTTAAAGTTATAGGGGATAGTTTTAAAGCTGTTGTATTTCTCACCAAAATCAAATGCCATTATTTTATCTGTTGAAACATAGAACAAATATTTATATTTAGCCAAAATAATAACTCCCTTCAAAACAGAACCAAGGAAGAACCCTTTAAGGTGTCTTCCTCGGTATTATATTTTAAAATCAGTCTATATACATATAATAATTTCTTGCTAAATTTTTCATGCGTTCAACATAATCTTCCACATCACCTATTCCTATATTTTTTAATACGTTTTTAAAAATTGTGCCGACTTTGATAACGTCGCCGCCGCTTTTACCTTCAATATAATTTGAAAGAACAGATGTGTCTTCTACGCCGTTTTCTTTAAGACCTTTAAGAGTATTTACAACATCTAATACAACACCGACTGCATTAGATCCTGTTTTAACTGTCTTTGCCAAAGTAACAAGAAAATCTTCGGAAATATGAAACTTACCTTTAAATTCACTCTCTATGCTTTCTTCAACGGCTTTTGTTTTAATGCCGATGCCTCTTAAGTTACAGCCGAGCTTTTCTTCCTCATTCAGCTTATTATACTTTTCTTCATCAAGCTTCTGCTTATTTAAATGATTAATGTATTCTACAGTTGTCTTAAAACTATCCATAGGTACCTCCGACTGGACGGATTTTGCACCTAATTCTTCAGAATTATCGCTCTGAACTCCTAAAATATCACAAACACCGTCAATAATCTCACCGGCTGTTTTTACCACTTTTATAACAGTTTCCGGTTTGATTTTGGGTATTTGAGCAACAACACTTAAAAGAGATGTTGATTTTTCGATTACAGTGGTTGCAATTGTGCCGGTTCCGAGCGAAGCGGCTGCATTTGATAAAAATGTTGCCGCTCCTGTAACTAAGCTGCCTACTGCAGGTGCAAGTGATGCTGCTATTCCTCCTAAAAAACCTAACATAATTTGTTTTCCTCCTTAGATTATTATTTTTATAAACCATACTTAACAAGATCAACAAAATCGTTTACACAAGGTTTTTTGTTCTTTATGCATTCTCTTATGTTCTCGGGATTATTGAACATTGTAAGTATAAATTCTTTGACGCTTACTTCTATTTCATTGCCGTATTGCTCAAGCTCTTCATCAATATACCACGTTAATATGATTTTTACGAGTAATTCATATGAGTCGACTATTAAAACCTTTTTCAGTCGGCTTGACGATTCAAAGAATTCATCAAAGTTTTCTTTGGTACGATGCTTTACAAATCTGCAATACGCATTTTTGAAGTTTATTAATACATTGCCGCCGGTTTTGTTTTTATCTGATTTTGAATCGGGGAAGATATTTCTGCTGCAGCTTTTTTTGTAAAACCTGAGTGTATTTTCCCTTATCTTTTCGTCTGAAGCAGGCTGACGTGATGTATCGTTTTGCTCCGTTTGCTGCACTTTTATCTGAATTGCCTTGCTTAAACCGGGATGCATCATAATAGCTGTTCCGGTTTCGAGATATGACAGATGCTCCTTTTGTTCATCCTTAAGAGCCATAGTGTTTCCGATAGCTTCCTTATCGTCCTGAGCAAAAATTCTGTGAACAATTTTTGTGTTTGTGCTTTTAAGAACCTCAGGGGTCAGCTTATCCGGAATTTGGTCGGCTATAATAAGAGATTCCCCGTATTTTCTGACCTCGGCAAGCATATCCGCAAACATTTCAACGCCCTGCTTCTTGTTCATACTGTCGCCGGGGGTATATTTGCTTAAAAGTCTGTGAGCCTCTTCAACAAGGGTTATATGCCCTACAGGCTTACCCTTACTGCTGCTGTATTTTTCCTTAATTGCTTCGGAAAGATCGGAAAGTATAAAACCCATTATAAGAGATTTTTCAGCACCGCTTTTTATATTTTCCAGCTCGAAAACAACCTTTTTGTCTAAAAGCTCAGTGAAACTGACGGATCGGGGAGTGTTAAGCATAAGTCCCTTTGCTCCTACGGTAAGCCCTTTAAGCCTTGCTTTAATAGAGCCTATATATTCGTCTTTAAGCCTGTCGTCAAAGCCCTGCTCCATAACTACGCTGCTGACGCATTTTTCTAAATATCCCAATGTGGGAAAGGCTTCAACGCCGTCTGCAAATGGGTCGGAATAAAGCTTATGTTCATTTGTTGATATATTCCAGCCTGCATCCTCATAGCACTGATATATGGCTGCTTCTAAAAGCTGAGGTATAGCTGCTTCCATATCAAATGAGGCTTCCATAGTACCCTTAATCATATCTACCCTTGAGGTAATACTTTCGCCGGGGAAGAACTCAAAGGGGTTAAGCCTAAAGGGCGCAGCATTTTCCTTTCCCAATGTAAAGACGATTAAGTCGTCGAATTTTTCCGATAAAATTCTATACTCTGTTTTAGCTGGCTCAATTATCATAAAATTCATATTGCTTTCCAAAAGAAGCTTTTGACAGGTTGTGGTTTTTCCGCTGCCTGTTACACCCGTAACAAAAATATGCTTGTCAAAATAAGACCTGTCATAATATACCTTTTTCTCAAGAGTTCCGTTTTCACCGTCAAATACAACACCGCTTTGAATCAAGTGACCCAAAAGAACAGATTTTTCAGGCTCTATATGCGGCAAATTCAGACCGAAATCTACCTCCTCTCTTAAAGACATACCTACGACCTCTTTTTGGGGCAAGCCTGCAAGCAGACTCAGCTCCTTGGCTGACATCCAGCTGCCTAAATAAGCATCATTCCCTTCGGATATAATTTGAGAACAGACTGCCCTTACGGCTTCCTCCTTTTTTATATCCTTCTCTGAGCTGACAGTAAGAATTTGAAATTTTCCTGCAAGGGCTTTTTCATCCTCGTCCAAAGGGAACGCCTTCAAAGGCATCTTATTTCCCGCTTCACCACCGTAAATGGATTTTATTGTATTTTCAAGCTTAATAAGCGACAGCTCATCGCCGAAAATAACTGATGAGGATATAAACATACCTCTGCCTAAGCCGTAATCTATTCTCGGCAAAATTACCTCGTCAACATACTTAATCCATTCCTGAATTTTTTTGTTTATGATTTCCAACGTTGTAGACGAACCTGTGTTTGTGCCTGTTTGACCGCCGGATGAGCTTGAATTGCTTGTAGAATGGGATTCGGAGCTGCCTCTTGTGTGAGAATGGCTTTCAGACTCAGATGAGGTTGAGGAGCTGCCCCTGGTGTCGGAGCTGCCGTTGGACTTGTTTTCACTTGTGCTTTTTTTCCGGTCGTTTCTTTCGCCTGTTATGGTTTCACTGCTTGAGCCTGTTGAATTGCTTCTGTTTGAGGTGTGAGAATCACTGCTGCCCTTTGAACTGCTGCTTCCCTTTTGGTCTGTATCGGATTTATTTGTGCTGCTTGATTCGGTTGTGCCGGTTGAGGTTGTTTCAGACGTGCTTTCGCTTTGACCGGAGCTTTCCTGAATAGATGTTTTTGAAATAGGGTGAAGACAGTCATATAAATCAAAGACCTGATTCTGTGTTTTCAAAATCATATCCTGAGACATAGGCTTTGCTGTTATAACCAATGCAAATTTGTTGCCAAGCATAACATCAATAAGCCTGTCTACAGACTGAAAATTCTCATCGTCCTTATTAATCCCGGGGACACCCTCTAAAATCTCAGCGGAAGAAAATTCGTTTATGGTGTTTATAATTTTCTTCTTTTCGCCTTCCTTTAAACAGGTGATTTTGCTCCCTCTGAAGTTGCCCTGAAGACTGGGGCTTAAAATATTATCCCCTACATCTGCGGCGTTGCTTTTTTCTATTTCGGGCTCACAGGAGAAATCCCGGGCTGCTCCGTAATAAAAGCTGACGCCGTTTTCATCACCCATTATAATATAGACAAAATTATAGCCGATTATGTTCATTGAGCTTATGACATTTTCCAAGGCTTCCTTTCTGGGGGCTTTTTCCTGAAAGGTTATTTCATCTATACGATATAATGAAAAGAAGTGTGCACTGTCGTCTTTAAAATTTTCAGACAGACTGTTGAGATATGCCGAATTATTTCCAAAGCCGCTGTCCTTTCCCTTTAAATAAACAGCTCCGAAATTATCTAAAACATTTATTACCTCCTGCTGTTTATTTTCTTTCACGCCCATCCCTCCAGTTCAATTGAGAAAATGTTCTTTTTGTCTATACTTTCGGGACTTTTTGCTGCGGCATATTCCAACACCTTATGGGAAACCGCACGAATATAGAATTTATATTCATCATTCGGGGCATCAACCCGACACCTTACTCTCTTTATGCGCGGATCTCCTATTTTAAGGTTTCCGCTGATAAACTCAGGCTGCTCTGTGTAATAAATTTCAAGATCGTTTTTGCCTTCATTCAGCTCATCATAAAATTCATACCACCTGTTGTAATCGGGCTTTCCTATATTGGTCAGAAGCTCCTTTTCGTCTATAAGTGGCTTAAACAGATCTTCCTCCTCCCAGCCTATAAAATACCAGAAGGGATCGGTTTTAGCCTTAATAACCTTAATCTTTCCGCCCTTTCTGCAGTCCACCAGTCCGAAAGCAACTCCCGTTTTTCCCGTTGCACCTTCATGCAGAGTTTTTTCATCAACGGGTATTCCTCTTTCCTTCATTTTTGCAATTGCTTCAGGCTCGCCTAAGGGAGGAAATATTTCAAATAATTTCCTGCTGCCTGCTTTCTGCATACCCTTGTCTTTCATGGTTTTATTTCTGTCGGCTTCGATTTTTGCAAGCTCTTCATCGAAAACCTTTCTTACAACAGGTGATTTGCAGGAATTTCCCGCTAAAAATATATTTACGCCGCTGACATTTTCATCCTTAGCAGACTCAAAAGCCGCTGTTAATGCACTGCAGAAGCTTACAACTCCCTCTCTGATTTTATCTTCTATAAATTTATCGATTTCGGATTTCTTTATTTTCAGTTCAACCTCCGTTTTAAGTTCTCCGGAGTTATTAAAAAGGTTTACCTTTATTTCGTTTTCACTTAATTCCGAATTATTTTCCAATACCGCCGCAGCCTCAAGGCTTCCCTCATTGGGCTTGATTTTATCCTTTTTGGCTGTCTTTACCTCCCAATAGGGTCTTAATGCTTCCGCAAGATTATGCATATTTTTTTCGGCTGCCTGTGAATTTGAAATCAACGCTTCCGAACCCATAAAATCGTTTTCGCCGCCGGGCAGTGTAAAGCAATATTCATTTTCAAGCATAAGCTCTCTGTTATCCAAAAATACCTTATAGGCAAGCCTTTCCAAAAGGTTTTCGCCGCCTAAAAATTTGTTGCCGCCGCCGCCGAAGTTTTTAATAACGTAATCATAGCGCTTTTTGGGATATTTTTTCCAAATACCGAAGTCGAAATCAGTTGTTCCGCCGCCGAAGTCAAATACTCCGTAAAAAACAGCTTCGCCTTCCTTAGGACGGAAGCCGTAATTTTTTAAAGCGCACACAGCATAAGCCGCAGGCTCGCTTGTTTCTCCGTTTACGTCAAAATTTTCAAAAACCTTGTTATGTATAACCGTTATCGGAAGAGATTTTTTAAGCCCTCTTTTAAAGCTTTCTGTGATTTTGTTTCTTGTGTTTATTGAATAGGTGACGGGAAAGGATAAATAATAATTCAGAAAAATGCCGTTTCTCATATTATTTATATATAAGCCTATATAATAAGCATATATTTCAATAGGATCTATTTCGCCGTCCTTTAAATCGGAAAACGCAGGAAGCACAAAGGATTTGCCCTTGTTGGGGTTAATTGTGAGCTGTCTTTTCTCATCTCCTGCCCATTGCTTTATTTGACGAAGAAATGAAGCATAATGGTCGCTGTCTGAGGCTTCAAACTGACTGTTTGCCGTATGAGAAATTGTCAGATCCGCCCAAGAGGTTGAGGGACGGCCCTCTTTTTTTCTGTATGCCTTCAAAAATTTGTCGGGGTTTACAAAGTGCATAATTGTGGGGTTTTCATATCTGTTTTTAGAAAGTCCCTTTTTAAGCTTTCCGTCGCCGATAGCCATAGGCAGAGAATGGTTTGTATCACGCTGATAAACAACAACCGTACTTTTAGTTCCGAAATCGATAGCCACAATACCGTTTTCGTTTACATCCTCTACAGGATTTTTTGCATAATATGTTTTGTCAAATTCAACGGAAACTGCTTCCTTGCCGGTGCTTTCCTCCCATAAATCCCAGTGACCTGAATTTGGGTCTGTCAGCAGCTTTTCATCATATGGGTCTATATCTGCACGAACCTTTTCACATTTAAGCAGAGAATTCGTAAAGGAGCTTGCATCCATCTCTTTAATGCTGCCGTAATCATCGTTGGAGCTCTTCATAATTTCGGAAATATCAGAGGGAAGAATGTCATATAAGCCTGTTTCGGAGGCTTTGTTAACCATTTCTTTAAGACCATCCATATTGAAATATATATTCTTGGGCTGCAGCGTTATAACACCGTATTTGTAAAGCTTGCAGAAATCATCAAACAGCTGTTTTGTACCGGCTCCCAGCTTATCCGGAAACAGACCGTATTTAAAAACAACATTTTCAAAAAACTCCTTCGGATTTGCTGCTTTCACAGTAGTTTTCCCAACCGCAAGAAGATTCATATTGGAACAGGGACTATAATCTCTCTCATATCTAACATCATAATGACGCAGAACATCTGCTTTTGTACAGGCAAAGGTATTGCCCAAATCATTGGCTAAGCCTTTAAGCACTGCTTTTATAGTATTTATTTCTAAGGTTGTCGGCAGTCTGCAGGGCATTGAGCCGTCAAGCATAACAACATCATTTAACTTTTTTTCTACCGCAGGCTTGCCGTAATTGGTTATTTTAGGGATATTAGACTTATTATAGAAATTTGCCCATAATAAACCGTTGATTTTTTGCCATATAACACCCTTATTTTTAGAAACAATCAGACCGTTGTTATCATAAATCAAACAAAAGCTTTTATATAGCTCACAGTATCTTCCCTTATTTTCCTCAATTTTTTCTTTTATTTTTTTAATCAGATTATCATTGCTTTTATAATAATCGGAATCGATTTTAAATGATTTTATTGGTTTTGTAATTTGCTCCGCCATAACAGCTTTTCCTCCTTTGCAAATATATTATTTATCAGACCAAAATTACTATTGCTTTTTTTACAATATCGCCGCTGTCGGCTCTTTTATAGCCGTTTAAAACAACCCGAGAAATTTCGCCGTCGATTTTGTTGTCTAAGGAAATTTGCATATAGCTGTCATATTTACTGCCTGTTTTAGGGGTTATCAATATAAATTTAGGCTTGGTCTTAATTTTGTTATGTATATTAAACATAAGCTGCCACAGCTCTTTTAAATCTGAAATATCCGGGCTTAAATTATAATCATTTTGCTTAAAAACATTCCATATAAAATCCCAAAGATTTTTTATGCTGTTTTCATTAAATGAGGATGCGACTATACCCTCTATAGAATGAGCTGAAAACATAGACTCAAGCATTTCCCTGCAGCTGTCTGACAAGCTGAAATATTTTTTTTATAATTC
The DNA here is from genome assembly GCA_021200955.1 of Clostridiales bacterium. Lineage (GTDB taxonomy): Bacteria > Bacillota > Clostridia > Lachnospirales > CAG-274 > JAJQCI01. The sequence goes on from JAJQFU010000149.1 coordinate 40,017, forward strand.
CTCAAAGCTCTCATATTTTCTTTTGTATTCCCAAGCTACATTTTCGGCTGTTTTACTCAATTCCTCCGCCTGTTCTTTTTCATTGTTCAATTTCAATATTTCATCTTTGAACCATAGTCAATAAAGTAGACAGAAAAAGAGAAAAATTTTACCTACCG
>JAJQFU010000107.1:0-33296 GCA_021200955.1 Clostridiales bacterium
CCCCGGGGGTTGTGGGGGGGCGGGGCGATCCGGCTCTCCCGCCTCGCCGAGCCACGCAGCTCCAAAAGCCTTCGGTTACCCGGAAAATAAAAAAAGACGGTGCAAAAAAAGCACCGCCAAAAGTAAAATCTGTTTTAATTAAGCCTGAGTAGGAGCACCTACAGGGCAAGCACCTGCGCAAGCACCGCAGTCGAGACAAGCAGCCTCATCGATAACGTACTTACCGTCGCCTTCAGAAATGCAGCCTGCGGGACAACCGTCAGCACAAGCACCGCACATAATACAATCATCAGAAATTACATATGCCATAATACAGCACCTCCATAAAATTTTATATAACTATAAAGGAATATCAATTGCCTTGACTTTATTCTAATACAAAAGCGGATTAAATGCAAGAGTTTTTTTAATAATTACAAAAAATTAGCCACATCTAACCGAAAAAATTTGCATAAGTTACAAAAAAATGAAAAAGGAGCGAAATTATGATTAAAGAAAAAACAGCTTATGAAATGTTGGAAACTGCTCTCGGCTCGGGAGCCGATTTTGCGGAAATTTTCGCCGAAAGAAAGAAAACAACCTCTGTTTCCGCCCTTAACGGAAAAGCCCGATCCGCCAATTCGGGCATAGATATGGGCTTAGGCTTTAGACTTATATACGGAGAAAAAACGGTTTACGCCTATACAAACGACCTGTCCGAAAAAAGTCTTTTAGCCTTGGCTAAGGATATTTCTTCAGCTTCAAAAGAAATATCAACCCTTAAGCCCATACCTTTCAGGGTCAAAGAAGCCGAAGATATCCACAACGCCGTAATTCTGCCCTTTGACATATCAAAGCAGGATATTTTCGACAGGCTCAGAAAAGCCAATGAAACAGCTTTAGGCTATTCAAAGCTTATTTCCGAAGCGGAAGCTTCTTTTTCCGCTTCCGAGCAGGAAATATTGATTTTCAACTCAGAGGGGCTTAAAAAAGAGGATAAAAGAGTAAGGTGCAGAGCCACTTTAAACTCTGCCGCAAGCGGCAGCGGCGAAAAGCAAACAGGCTATATTGCTCCCGGAGCTTTAAGCGGCTATGAGTTTTTCGATAGCCTCGATTTAGAATACCTTGCCCTAAAAACAGCTGAACAGGCGGCGGTTATGCTCAGCGCCGGCAATGCACCCAGCGGACGTTTACCGGTCGTTATAGGCGACGGCTTCGGCGGCGTACTTTTCCACGAAGCCTGCGGTCACGGTTTGGAAGCCATTTCCATAGCCAAAAATTCATCTGTTTTTGCCGGTAAGTTAGGTGAAAAAATAGCAAGCGATAAGGTGACGGCAATTGACGACGGAACAATCAAAAACAGCTGGGGTTCAATTAACATAGATGACGAGGGCACAAAAGCCACAAAAAACATTCTTATAGAAAAGGGCATTTTAAAAAGCTATATGGTGGATAATTTTTACGGAAAGAAGCTGGGGCTTAAGCCTACAGGTGCCTGCCGCAGACAGTCTTATAAGCTTGCTCCCGTTCCCAGAATGACAAACACGTATATTGCCGGAGGCAGCGACAGCCCCGACGACATAATTTCGTCAATCGATTTGGGCTTATACTGCAAGAGTATGGGCGGCGGCTCGGTTACTCCTGCTACAGCTGAATTTAACTTTGCGGTCAGCGAAGCCTATATGATCAGAAACGGCAAAATTGCCGAGCCCGTCAGAGGGGCAACCCTCATAGGCAGGGGAGACGAAATTATCAAAAATATTGAAATGGTTGCCCCCAATCCAAAGCTTGCCTGCGGAATGTGCGGTGCGTCATCGGGCTCAATACCTGTCTGCGTAGGTCAGCCTATGCTTAAGGTCAGTGAAATGACGGTAGGAGGTAAGGCATAATGGACATAAAGGAATTTAAGAATATTTTATTCAAAAAGGCCGAAAACGCCGGATTTTCGGAATATGAGGCAACAGGAAGCCGCTCCGAAAGCTTCAGTGTGACAATTTTTAAGGGCAATATCGAAAAATACAGCAAAAACATAACGGCCGGAGTGGGCTTCAGGGGCATAATCGGCGGAAAAACAGGCTATGCATACAGTGAAGATATTTCTGAAGAAGCGGCTGATTTTATTGTTAAGGAAGCGGCTCAAAATGCTTATATAATGGACGAGGAGGAAACGGAAGAGGTTTACGAGGGTGAAAAGAAATACCCCGAAACCGACTTTATTTACAACCCCGAACTCGAAAGCTTTAAGGACGAAGAAAAAATTGCTCTTGCTAAAAAAATCGAAAAGGCGGCTTACGCCTATTCCCCCAAAATAGAGCTTGTAACAGGGGCAACTGTTGCTACAGGCTGTTCCGAAAGCTATATTTCAAATTCAAAGGGCCTTGACCTCTATAAAAAATGCAACAGCTACATCTGCGTTTTAAGCGTTATTGCTTCAGAGGGCAATAAAAAGAAAACAGGCTCGGAGATATTTTTGGCTAACCGTCTGTCAGAGTTTGACATTAACAAGCTTGTTGAAAGTGCCTGCGGAAAAGCAATAAATGCCCTTGAAGCCTCCGCAGTAAAAAGCTTTAAGGGCAAGGTCATATTTGAAAACGAAGCCTTTTCAGACATTTTAGAGGTTTTCAGCCAAAACTTTTTCGGCGAGCTTGCTCAAAAGGGATTTTCGCTTTTGGCTTCAAAAGAGGGTGAAAAAATCGCTTCGGATATTGTTACAATTAAGGACGACCCTCTTTTGACCGACGGCTACGGCTCATCGCCTTTTGACGACGAGGGTGTTGCTTCAAGGGTCAAAACTGTTGTTGAGAATGGCGTTTTGAAAACACTTCTTTACACCCTTAAATCCGCTAAAAAGGCAAAAGGGGAGGTACTAGCGGGAAACGGCTACAGATCCTCTTACAAGGGCAGAGTTCAGACCTCCACAACGAACTTTTATATAGAAAAGGGAGATCTTTCATATAATGAGCTTGTTGAAAAGCTTCAAAAGGTCGTTATAATCACAAAGGTGACGGGGCTTCATGCAGGAGCAAACCCCGTTTCGGGAGATTTTTCTCTTTTATGCGAGGGCTTTTTGGCTGAAAACGGCAAAATCACAAGACCTGTTGACCAAATTACCTGTGCCGGCAATTTTTACAGCGTTATGAAGGATATTTTGCTTTTGGGAAATGACCTTAAATTTTCTATAAGCGGCATAGGCTCACCCTCTGTGCTTGTTGATAATATAAGCATTTCGGGAAGCTGATTAAAAAGTCAGCTGTTATATATAAAAAAATAACTGATGGTTCAGGCTTGCTTACGCATTTTTAAACAATTTGTTTGATTTCATAAATTTGTTTGTAATTTTTGCATAAGCAAGCCGGTTTATATGATATCCTAAAAAAAGAAAAACCCTGCAATTAAGAGCATTACAGGGTTTTAAAGAATTTAAAATATTATTTCTGAAGGAACCCGAAAGATGTCGGGACGTCTTCGGTACTCCGGAGACGGATAATTCTGATTGAATTATTTCTGAACTAAATGGATAGCGAAGCCGCCGATTTCGTTCTTTAAGTAGATGGCTGTGGTCTGACCGTTCTTAACAACAACGTCGTTGTCGTAGTCGATTTCGCCGCCCATAGCTTCGATGTAGCGGATAGCTCTGTTGAGATACTTTGTCTTAATAGCGATATGACCGTTTGTACCTCTGAACATAGACTTTCTTACTTCAATGCCGTCTGATGCGAAAACAGCTGAGTTGCCGTTCTTAATGGGGAAGTTGAAAAGCTTGTTGAATTCGCCTGCGATAGCGAGAGCAGCTTCTTCATTTTCAGAGTTGATGCCGATGTGAGCAACTTCAAGACCGAGCATTGTCTGAACAGCTTCCTTACAAAGAGCAACGATTTCGTCAAATCTGCCTTCGTTTACCATATCGGGTTTAACCATCCAAGAGCCGCCGCAGCAGATAATCTTGTTGAAGCTTAAGTAGTTGTTAAGGTTTCCGGGGTTTACGCCGCCTGTAGGCATAAACTTCATATTTGTGTAGGGACCGCACATAGACTTAATCATGTTGATGCCGCCTGCAGCTTCAGCGGGGAAGAACTTAACAACGTCAAGACCTAACTCAATAGCTGTTTCAACATCTGAGGGGTTAGCTGTACCGGGAGTGATAAGGTAGCCCTTGTCGATACAGTGCTTAACAACCTTGGGATTAAGACCGGGAGAAACAAGGAATTTAGCTCCGGCAGCAATAGCGGAGTCAGCCTGTTCGGGAGTTAAGATTGTGCCTGCGCCCACGATACATTCGGGAACCTCGGCAGCCATTCTTCTGATAGATTCTTCAGCCTCAGCTGTTCTGTATGTAACCTCAGCGCAGGGAAGTCCGCCGGCAACAAGAGCCTTAGCAAGCGGAACAGCCTTTTCAACATCGTTGATAGCGATTACGGGAACAATACCGATAGCAGAGAGTTTTTCCAATACTTCGTGCATATCTTTCACCTCATTATAAATTTATTAGGAAATATACCTTACTATTATATTATCACATTTGTTAAATAAAGTCAATAAATCATAAAAATATTTTTAATATTTGTACAAAATTTATAGGCACTCGTTTAAGTTAGCCTTCAGCTTGTCAAAAACTCCGTATTAAGAGGGCTTTTTTACTTTAAAATGTTGTCAACAAGATTTTCAAAAGCCTGTTCAGAGAAAAATTTTAAACGGAGCAGTGAATTTTCATTATTTTTTAAAAATTACTGTACTAAAGGGAAAATTTGTGTTAAAATAGTAATCAGTTGAAGTTTATTTTAAAGCCGAGGGAGGCTTTAAAGGAATTATATATGTTATATATGCTTTTCGGAGGTTTTTATGAGGATAGTTATTGTGGGCTGCGGAAAGGTGGGCTATACCTTAGCCGAGGTTTTAAATGAAGAAGGGCACAAGCTGACTGTTATAGATAATAAGGAAGAAAATCTTTTAAATCTGACCGATAACTTAGACGTTATGGGGCTTACGGGCAACGGCAGCAGCTACAGAGTGCTTACTGAAGCAGGCATTAAGGATACCGACCTCTTGATTGCGGTGACGAATAAAGACGAAATTAATCTGCTGAGCTGTCTTGTTGCCAAAAAAGCCGGCAACTGCAGAACCATAGCAAGGGTGAGACACCCTGAATATTATGATGAAATAAGGTTTATAAGCGAAGAACTGGGTCTTTTTATGGCTATCAACCCGGAGCTTGCTGCGGCAACGGATATTTTCAATCTTGTCAGAGCTCCTTCGGCTATGGAAATCGACAGCTTTGCCAAGGGAAAAGCCAATATGGTTAAGCTGACTCTGCCCAACGGCTCTCCATGGGCAGGAAAAAGGGTTAAGGAGCTTCCCATAAAGGGGCTGCCCTTTTTGGTGAGCATTATTGACAGACAGGGTTCTATTGTTATTCCCAACGGCGACAGTATGATTAAAGCCGGGGACAACCTCTATGTTGTAACGGCTCCTTCCGATATGGAAAGGCTTTTTACCTCTATAGGCGTAACAACAAAGCCGATTAAAGACGTTATGATAGCCGGAGGGGGAACTATAAGCTATTATCTTGCAAATATGCTTGTTAAAAACAAGATTAAAACCACTATTATTGTGCCCAGCTTTGAAAGGTGTCAGGTTTTAAGCGAGCTTTTGCCAAATGCCATAATTATTCACGGCGACCCGACTGATCAAAATATTCTCCTTGAAGAAGGGCTTGCAAATATAGATGCTTTTATATCTTTGACTGACTATGACGAAGAAAATATTATGCTTGCGCTTTTCGCAGGAAAATATTCTAACGCAAAGCTTATTACAAAGGTTGACAAAATGAATTTCGAAAAAATGGTGCATAACTTCCCTATAGGCAGTATTATCACTCCCAAGGCTATTACTGCAGAACAGATGATAAGATGCGTCAGGAGTATGCAGTCCGCTATGAACAGCAACGTTGAGTCTGTTTATAAATTGGCAGACGGCAGAGTTGAATCATTGGAGTTTATAGTAAACGGCAGCTCAAAGGTTACAAACAAGCCCATAAGAGATCTTAAGCTTAAAGAGGGAGTATTGATTTCCACAATTATAAGAAACGGCAAAATTGTTATCCCTACGGGAAATGACGAAATTAAAATAAACGACAGAGTTATAGTTGTTACAACTCAGAAAAAAATCACTGATTTACAGTATATTCTTGAAGGGTGAACAATATGAATCATAAATCCATTGTTTTTATACTGGGCTGGATAATTAAAATAGAAGGGCTTTTTATGGCTCTGCCCACACTTGCCGCCATAATTTACAGAGAAAAGGCGGGATGGTGTTTTTTGGGCGTCGGCGTTTTTGCCTTTGCTTTAGGGTCTGTTTTGACATACTTTAAACCCTACAACAACAAATTTTACGCGAGAGAGGGCTTTGTAACCGTCTCTTTGGGCTGGATTGTTTTAAGTCTCATAGGGGCTTTGCCCATTTATTTATGCGGAGAGTTTCCCAAATATATTGACGCTGTTTTCGAAATAGTTTCGGGCTTTACAACAACCGGCGCAAGCGTCTGCCCCGACGTTGAGGCTTTGAGCCGCTGTGTCAATTTGTGGCGGTGCTTCTCCCACTGGATCGGCGGTATGGGGGTTCTTGTTTTCGTGCTTGCTATTTTGCCTATGGCGGGAGGAGGACAAAACCTTAAGCTTATGAAGGCTGAAAGCCCGGGGCCCTCTGTCAGCAAGCTTGTTCCCAAGCTTAAGGACAGCGCCCTTTATCTTTACGGAATTTATATGGCACTGACAATAATTATGTTTGCACTTTTGGTTTTGGCAAAAATGCCTGTTTATGACTCACTCTGCACTGCTATCGGCACAGCCGGCACAGGAGGCTACGGCATAAAAGGCGACTCAATAGGCAGCTACAGCCCCTTAATTCAAAACATATGTACTGTTTTTATGTTTTTGTTCGGCGTAAACTTTAACTTTTACTTCCTTATTCTGATTAAAAGAGTTAAAGACGCTTTTTCAATAGAAGAGGTGCGGTGGTATTTTATTGTCTATGTTGCGGCTTCTGTTTTGGTGGCTCTTTCTGTCACATCTCAAAGCGGCGGCTTCTTTAACAATCTTCACCACGCCTTTTTCCAGTGCGCATCCGTTATGACGACGACGGGCTTTTCCACTGTGGATTTTGACCTGTGGCCTCAGTTTGCAAAAATGATTATGATTGGGCTTATGTTTGTGGGGGCGTGTGCAGGGTCAACCGGCGGCGGTATGAAGGTTTCCCGTTTTATAATTTATTTCAAGACCGCTAAAAAGGAGCTTTCCTATCTTATTCACCCCAGAAGCGTCAAAATAGTCAAAATGGAAGGAAAGAAAATTGAACACGAGGTTATACGTTCCGCAAACATTTATCTTATTTGCTACGTAGTTATATTTGCAGTGTCTCTTCTTCTTCTGAGCCTTGAAAACTATGACTTTACTACGAATTTTACGGCGGTAGCCGCTACATTTAACAATATAGGTCCCGGTTTAAACCTTGTTGGGCCGACCCAAAATTTTGCTTTTTGGGGATTTTTCTCCAAAATAGTAATTATTTTCGATATGCTTGCGGGAAGGCTTGAAATCTTCCCTATGCTGATACTTTTTTCTCCCGCAACTTGGAGAAAGTGATTTTTCTCGCAAAAATGCATAAACGTTTTTGCATACGGACTTTGGAGAAAGAAATAATAAAACATTGTGAGGAATTTTTATGAACGAAGCTAATTTCATATACAGCGAGGCACCTCAAAGAGAGCCTCAGAGACAGGAGTATTTTATTGAAAAATGCAGTGAAATTTTATCCCTTAAAACAAGCGAAATCGGCAGAGGGTTTAAGGCGTATGTGGGCACTTATGGCTGTCAGATGAACGCAAGAGACTCAGAAAAGCTTAAGGGAATGCTGCTTAAAATGGGCTACTCCGAAGCCGAAAACGAAGACAACGCCGATTTTATAATCTACAACACTTGCTGCGTCAGAGAAAATGCAGAAAACAAGGTATACGGCAATTTGGGGCTTTTAAAGCACCTTAAAAAAGAAAACAAACAGCTTAAAATAGCCCTTTGCGGCTGTATGATGCAGCAGAAGCACGTTGTTGAAACCATAAAGACAAAATATCCATACGTCGATTTGGTTTTCGGCACGCACAATCTTTATAAGCTGCCTGAGCTTTTATGCAGCTGCTTAAAAGATGAAAAGCCTGTTTTCGAAATTTTCGAGGAACACGGTGAAATAGTTGAAAATCTGCCGTCTGTAAGAAATTTCAAGTTTAAGGCGTCTGTTAATATTATGTTCGGCTGCGACAATTTCTGCTCCTACTGCATAGTGCCTTATGTCAGAGGAAGAGAAAGAAGCCGTAAGCCTGAGGACATTGTAGCTGAGGTTAAGGCTCTTGCGGCGGACGGAGTAAAAGAGGTTACTCTTTTAGGTCAAAACGTAAACTCCTACGGAAAGGGCTTGCCCGAAAAGGTGACCTTTGCGGAGCTTCTCCGTATGGTAAACGATGTAGAGGGCATTGAAAGAATTAGATTTATGACAAGCCACCCAAAGGACTTATCCGATGAGCTTATTTTCGCTATGAGAGATTTGGACAAGGTCTGCTGTCATATTCATCTGCCCTTCCAAGCCGGAAACGATGCCATACTTAAGGATATGAACAGACACTATACCAAAGAGGGGTATATTGCCCTGACCGAAAAGCTTAAAAAATACGTTCCGGACGTGGCTATAACAACTGACATAATGGTGGGATTTCCCGGTGAATATGACGTTGACGACACAATAGACATAATTAAAAGAGTGAGATTTTCGGGAGCATTCACATTCATATATTCAAAAAGAGAGGGTACTCCGGCAGCTAAAAGAGAGGATATGCCCGACCCTAAGCTTGTTAAGGCAAATTTCAACAGGGTTTTGGAGACATTAAACCCCATAATCTACGAAATAAACACCGAAAAGGTAGGAAAAACCTATAAGGTTTTGGCTGAGGGGCTTTCGGGTCACGATAAAAACCTTATGACAGGCAGACTTGAGGACAACACCCTTATTCACTTTAAGGGCAATAAAAACGCGATAGGAAATATAGTAAACGTAAAGGTAACGGAGTGCAAAACATTTTATCTTTACGGCGAACAGGAGGATTTATAAAATGGACGAGGCTTTCAGAAAAGCGAGAGAACTGGGAGAAATTATGCTTGCGTCTCCCTTATATGAAAAGCTTGAACAGGCAAGAAACGCCTTTGACGAGGATATGGAAGCAAGAGAAGCCCTTTTTGACTATAACGCAAAGCACAGACGTGTTGAAGCCCTTATGTCAAACGGCGATGAAAATATGGAGCTTAAGGAAGCAAACGAAGAGCTTAGAGAAGCGGCAGACAGGCTTGAAAACGACGAAATCATAAAAGAGCTTATAACCTGCGAAACAAGATTTAACAACTATATGACCCAGGTTATGAACATAATCAAAGCCACTGTTACGGGAGACACTGCCGAGGGCTGCACAGGCAACTGCTCAGGCTGTTCCGGCTGTCACTAATCGGAGGTAATATAATGGCAGGCTATACTCCTATGATGGAGCAATATTTAAGCATAAAAAGAAAATATAATGACTGTCTTTTGTTTTTCAGACTGGGAGATTTTTACGAGCTGTTTTTTGATGACGCAAAGGTCTGCTCTAAGGAGCTGGGGCTTGCCCTGACGGGAAAAAGCTGCGGTGCGCCTGAGCGTGCGCCTATGTGCGGCGTACCCTTTCACTCGGCGGACGGCTATATTTCAAAGCTTGTTTCAAAGGGCTATAAGGTGGCTATCTGCGAGCAGACGGAAAACCCGAAAAATGCATCAGGCTCACTTGTTAAAAGAGACGTTATAAGAGTTGTTACACAGGGAACTGTTATCGACGATAAGGCTCTTGACGAGGGCAAAAACAACTATATAATGTGCCTTTATTTCGCTTCGGACGGCACTGGCTTAGCAGTCTGCGACGTTACAACAGGCGAATTTTTAACAACGGAGTTTAAGGGAGAGAATGACGGAAAAATTATTGACGAAATAGCTAAGTTTTCTCCCTCTCAGATTATAGTTAATTCGGAAAACGGCTTAACCGAATCCATAAAGGGTATTTTCGGGCTTAAGTGCGAGGTTTTTTATGAATGGGCTTTTGAAAAGGACGGAGCAGAGCTTAAAATTTGCAGCCATTTCAGAATTTTGGGCTTAAGCGGCTTAGGTCTTGAAGGTAAGAAACACTCTGTTTCCGCCTGCGGTGCTCTTTTGCAGTATTTGACGGAGACTCAAAAGAATAAATTAAGCAATATAAGAAGCATTAAGAATTATTCAGACAATAATTATATGGTTTTGGATATTTCTTCCAGAAAGAATTTGGAGCTTACCGCCTCTCTGCGTGACGGAGGTAAAAAAGGCTCTCTTCTTTGGGTTCTTGACAAAACAAAAACAGCCGTCGGCGCAAGGCTTTTGAGCCGCTGGCTTGAACAGCCCCTTATAGACGCTGAGGAAATTAAAAAGCGTCAGGACGGGGTTGAAGCCTTTAAAGACAATGTTATTGACAGGGAAGAGCTGAGAGAATATTTAAACACAGTCCACGATATTGAGAGAATTATGGGGAAGGTGGTTTATTTAAGCGCCAACGCAAAGGACTTAAACGCCCTTAAAGAAAGCCTTCAAAACCTTCCCCATATAAAGAGCCTTTTGGGCGGTTTTCCCTCTGATTATATAAACAGTTTGGGCGACGACCTTGACGAGCTGACCGATGTTTATATGCTTTTAAGCAGTGCCATAAGCGAGGACGCACCCTTTTCCTTAAGAGAGGGCGGTCTTATAAGAAAAGGCTATGACCCCGAGGTGGATAAGCTTCGAGAAGCCAAGGACAACGGCACAATGTGGGTTAAGCGTCTTGAAGCCGAAGAAAAAGAAAAGACGGATATTAAGAACCTGAGAATTAAATTCAACAAGGTTTTCGGCTATTTTATAGAGGTTACAAATTCATATAAGGATTTGGTTCCCGAAAGGTACATAAGGAAACAGACTTTGGTTGGGGCTGAAAGGTTCATTACCCCTGAGCTTAAGGAGCTTGAAGAAACTATTTTAGGCGCAGAGGAAAAGGTTATTGACCTTGAATATGATATTTTCTGCTCTGTAAGAGACAAAATAGGCGCAGAAATCGGCAGAATTTCACACACTGCCGAGATTTTGGCGACCATTGACGTTCTTTGTGCCTTAGGCGAAGCTGCTGACAAAAACGATTACTGCCGTCCCGTTGTAAATAACGGCGACGAAATCAAAATTATAGGCGGCAGACATCCCGTTGTGGAACTGACAGGAAAAGAGCCTTTTATACCCAATGACTGTCTCCTTGACGAGAACGAAAACAGACTTCTTATAGTGACAGGCCCAAATATGGCAGGGAAGTCAACCTATATGCGTCAGACGGCTCTTCTTGTGGTTATGGCTCAAATAGGCAGCTTTGTTCCGGCATCAGTTGCCGAAATAGGTATTTGCGACAGAATATTTACCCGTGTAGGGGCTTCCGACGATTTGGCAACAGGTCAAAGCACATTTATGATAGAAATGAGTGAGGTTGCCAATATTTTGAATAATGCAACGGAAAAATCTCTTCTTATTTTAGACGAAATAGGCAGAGGAACTTCCACCTATGACGGTCTTTCAATAGCATGGGCTGTTCTTGAATACATTGCGGATAAAAGGGCTTTAGGCTCACGAACTCTTTTCGCCACCCACTATCACGAGCTGACAGAGCTTGAGGGCAGAGTTGAGGGAGTTAAAAACTACTGTGTAGCCGTTGAAGAAAAGGGCGAGGACGTTATTTTCTTAAGGAAGATAGTCAAAGGCTCAACAGATAAAAGCTACGGTATTCACGTTGCAAGGTTAGCCGGTGTTCCGTCAGTGGTTATAAAGAGAGCAGGGGATATTTTAAAGCAGCTTGTTAAAAACGCAGCGGCTGACTTCGGCGACACCGAGGACTTCGGCGGCTATGATTTTGAGCAGCTTTCACCTGTGACCCTTAAGCTTAATGAAGAAAATTTAGGGGTTATTGACGAAATAGCCGGTCTGGATATGGATAATATGACGCCTTTACAGGCGTATATGCTGCTTGCGGAGTATAAAAAGAGAGTGAAGAGTTAATATGAATAAAATACATTTGCTTGACAACAGCTTAATAAATAAAATTGCGGCTGGAGAGGTTATAGAGCGTCCGGCTTCCGTTGTAAAGGAGCTTGTGGAAAACTCCGTTGACGCCGGGGCGACCTCGATTACAGTCACAATGAAGGACGGAGGAACAAGCCTTATTTCCGTTTCAGACAACGGCTGCGGAATAGACAAAGACGACGTTAAACAGGCTTTTCTTCGGCATGCCACAAGTAAGCTTAACGCCTTTGACGACCTTTTGGATATTGCCACATTAGGTTTCAGAGGTGAAGCCCTGGCAAGTATCGCAAGCGTTTCTCAGCTTGAAATGTCTACCCGAACAGAAGTCTCCGAAATCGGCACTCTAATAAGAATAAACGGCGGTGAAGCTGAGGATATTAAGGAAACGGGCTGTCCCGTCGGCACAACAATTACAGTCAAAAATCTTTTCTACAATACTCCTGCAAGGAAAAAGTTTTTGAAGAGAAATTCAGTCGAGGGAACATACATTGCAGAAGCTGTTTCAAGAATTGCCTTAGGGCACCCCGAAATTGCCTTTAAGCTTATAAACAACGGCACTGCCGTAATTCAGACAAGCGGTCGGGGCGACCTTAAAACAGCGGCTTTTGCCATAATGGGCAGAGACGCCGTCAAAGCCTTTATTCCCTTAAGCTTTGAAAAAGAGGGCTGGCTGCTTTCCGGCTTTATTGCCGCTCCTCAAATTTCAAGGGGCAACAGAAGCTATGAATATTTTTATTTAAACGGAAGATATGTTAAAAGCGAGCCTTTGACAAAGGGGGCTGAAGAGGGCTTTAAGGGCTATATGATGGGCGGAAGATTTCCCGTGTTTATAATGAATATAAAATCGCCCTCAGGCTGTGTTGACGTAAATGTTCACCCCACAAAGCTTGAAGTCAGGTTTAACAATGACGGCTTTATTTTTGACTTTATCTGCGAGGGGGTTAAAAATGCCCTTAAGTCTCAAAATCTTATTCCCGAAGAAGGGCTTCAAAAGCCTAATTTTTCACAGGTTACGGGCATAAAATCACCCAAAGCGGAGGAAATAACCGTTGACCTTGAAGAAATTCTGAGAAAGGCTGAAAGCAAGAACACAGAAGAGGTTAAGACGGAAGAGACGAAGGCGGTCGCTCAAAAGCCGGAGGTTAAGTCTCCCGAGCCGACCTTTACGGTTCGTGAGCACAAGGCGGAATATGACGTTACTCCCGCCGAACCTATGAAAATGATGCTTAATGAAGCAGCCCCTGAAAAGGAGTTTAAGCCCTTAAGAGAAATCATAGGAGAAATTAAGGATAAGGAGCTTAAGAGGGGCAATGTTGAAAAGACGACCGCATATCCCCCCAAAAAGCCCTTTTTCACTAACTATAAAATTATAGGTCAGGTGTTTTATACCTACTGGCTTGTGGAGCAGTCCGACAAGCTTTATATTATAGACCAGCACGCCGCCCACGAAAAGGTTCTTTATGAGAAATTCACAAAAAGCCTTAAAGAGGGCAAGGCTGCTTCTCAGCTTTTGTTGGAGCCTGTGACTGTAACACTGACTATGAAAGAGAAGTATATTATAGAAGAAAACAGAGAGCTTTTTGAAAAAACAGGCTTTGTTTTGGAAATGTCGGGCAAAAACACTGTGTCGATTAAAGCCGTTCCCTTTATTTTTGACGGAACTTCAAACCCTGTGTTCTTTTTGGATATTGTAGACAGCTTGGGAGAGGGAAGCCTTAAAGACGCCTTTGAGCTTAAGCGTGACAAGGTGGCTACAATGAGCTGTAAGGCGGCTGTTAAGGGAAACCATGCCTTAAGCTTTGCGGAAGCCTCGTCTCTTATTAAGGATTTGTTGAAGCTTGAAAACCCCTTTAACTGCCCCCACGGCAGACCTACTGTAATAAAAATATCAAAATATGAAATAGAAAAGATGTTCAAACGGATCATTTAATGAGGTGATTTTATTGTTTAATGAGTTGATTTCATTGTATTTCGGCAGCTTACATCCTTTTATTAAGAGAGCAGTTTGCGGAATTATCGTTATAACGGTTCACGGCTTTTTGACAGCACTTGTGTCAAGCCGTCTCGGCGATGATGTTCCCAAACGTCAGGGAATGGTTACCCTTAACCCCAAAAAGCACTTTGAGCCTTTGGGCTTTATAATTTACGTTTTGTTCGGTTACGGCTGGGGGCAGCCCGTCAGAACAAGCTCATTCGGCTATAAAAACAAAAAATCAGGCTGCGTTCTGACGGCTCTTCTGCCTATATTGGCTGATATTGCTTTGGGCTATTTGCTTTTTTTTGTTTTTGATCCGGGTAATTTCGTCAGAACAAATGTGTATTTAAGCGGATTTTTGAAAAGCTTAGGCTATCACTTCGCCTGTTACGGCATATATAATATTATACCCGTTTATCCTTTAAACGGTCAAAAGCTTCTTTTGGGATTTCTGCCTGCCAATAAGATTATGAAGTATAACGAAAGCGAAAAAATATTACAGCTTATTCTTGTATTTTTAATCTTTATGAGTATAATTCCCAGGGTTGTGTCGAAGATTTTCTATCTGCCCGTATTTGCTTTTGTGGTTACGGGGTGATTTTATGGACAGTATAACCTTTAAGCTTGAAAATCTTAACTTCGAAGGACCTCTTGACCTACTGCTTAAGCTTATCGAAAAGCATAAAATCGACATTTACAATATTCCCATAGCGGAACTGACAGACAGCTATTTACAATATTTGGGGCTTCTGAAAGAGGTCAACGCCGACAACCTAAGCGAATTTATACTTATGGCGGCGACCCTTCTCGAAATAAAGTCCAGAATGCTGCTGCCTGTTCCCGAGGACGACGAAGAGGGAGAGGGCGACCCAAGAGAGGAGCTTGTGAGACGGCTTCTTGAATATAAGCAGTTTAAAGAAGCGGCTGAAGAGCTTGACGTAAGGCAAAAAGAGGGGCTTTTTCCTGTTTTCAAAGCACCTGACAATGATGTAAAGAAGGAAGCTCTTAAGGGAGCGGATGAGGAAAAGGATATTTCCGACATTTTAAACGGAGTTACCGCCGATATGCTTTACAAAGCCTTTTTAGACGTTATGAAGCGGAAAGAGGTCAGGGTTGACAAAATAAGAAGCTCCTTCGATTCTGTGGTTAAAGACCCCTTTACCATAGAAGAAAAAACGGAGCATATTAAAAATGTTTTGAGTGTTAAAAATGAAATAGAATTTACGGAGCTTTTCGGCAAAAGGGCGGGAAAATCCGAAACGGTTGTTACATTTATGGCTCTTTTGGAGCTTATAAAGGGAAAATACCTTGAAGCCTTTCAGGACACAATTTTCGGAAGGATTATCATAAGACGAAAGGAGACGGCGGCAGATGAAGCTCAGTGAAAAGGAAGCGGCAGTTGAAGCAATATTGTTTGCCGCAGGGGAGCCTGTTGAAATAGAGTCCATAGCAGCAGTTATAGACGAGGACAAGGCAACGGCTGAAAGTCTCTGCGAAAGCCTTGCCATAAAATATAACTGCGAAAAAAGAGGCATTAACATAATTAAGCTTGAAAACAGCTATCAAATGTGCACAAACAGGCGTTTTTTCGACACTGTCAGCAAGCTTTTCAGACAGCCCAAAAGAAAGAGCCTGTCACAGGCGGTTCTTGAGGTTTTGGCAATTATTGCCTACAAACAGCCCATAACCAAAACGGAAATTGAAGAAATAAGGGGTATAAACAGCGACCACGCCGTAAACCGCCTTGTTGAATATGACCTTGTGGAAGAAAAAGGGCGGAAGAGCACTCCAGGCAGACCTATTTTGTTCGGAACAACCGATGAATTTCTGCGTGTGTTCGGCTTTGAGTCCTCGGAAAAGCTTCCGGAGCTTAAAGCACCGGGGGTTGACGAAATAACCGAAGCGGAAAGGGAAATCGATAGTAAAATTACGGTATAAAAATTTATTTTCGGCAGATAATAAACGGTAATAAATAACATAAGGTGAATTAATTTTATGAAAATTGTAAAGTTATTTCTTATTGCCGTTTTTATTTTGAATATGTGTGTAATTTCCTTCGCCGATGAGCTAAAGGTCAAGAGCCGTTCGGCGGTTTTGATTGACGCAGACAGCGGAAGGGTGCTTTGGGGGTTAGACCCAGAAAACCCTATGCCTATGGCAAGCACAACGAAGATAATGACCTGTATTTACACCATAGAAAACTGTGATTTGGAGGAAGAGGTTGTTGTCAGCAAAAACGCAGCTCAAGCTCCGAAGGTTAAGCTGTTTTTGTCGGAGGGCGAAAGGGTTCGGCTGAAGGACTTGCTTTATGCCTTAATGCTCCGCTCATCAAATGATGCGGCGGTAGCCATAGCCGAGCACGTCAGCGGCACTTCAGAGGAGTTTTGCAAAGCCTTAACAAAAAAAGCCGCTTTAATTGGAGCAAAGGACACTGTTTTCGAAACACCAAACGGCTTAGACAGCGGAAACCACCATTCCACAGCCTTGGATATGGCTCTTATTACACGCTATGCCCTTAAAAACGATACCTTCAGAGAGATTATAAAAACTCCTGCTTACAGCTTTTCCTCTAATAAGAGAAGCTACAGCCTTACGAATGCCGACAGGCTTTTGACCGAATATTCAGGGGCAATAGGTGTTAAAACAGGCTATACGGGGAAAGCCGGTCACTGCTTTGTAGGGGCTGCGGAAAGAGACGGAATGACCCTAATTTCCGTTGTTTTGGCAAGCGGCTGGGGTGCACAGGGCAAGGCGGCAAAGTGGAGCGACACAAAGGCAATTTTAAATTACGGCTTTGACAATTTTCATATAGAAGAGGTTGTGAAAAAAGGAGAACCGGCAGGGGAGTTTGAAATATTAAAGGGCGAAAAGCCCAAAGGAGAAGCTGTTTTCGGCGAGAGTTTAAGCCTTCCTCTTAAAGAGGGAGAAGAGCCTAAGCTTAAAATTAATTTTAAAACCTTAAATGCACCTGCGGCAGTGGGTGACGAGGTGGGAATCTGCGAGGTTTATTCAAACGGAGAGGTTATTAAAAGAATTAAGCTTTTAAGTGCCGAAAATATAGAAGAACACAGCTTCGAAAGATTTTTTAATGATATATTTAACAGCTGGCTCAATATGTGTCAGTAGAAGAATACCGGGGGATAGTATGGAAAGACTTCAAAAATTTATGGCTGAATGCGGAGTTTGCTCGCGCAGAAAAGCCGAGGAATATATTAAGGAAGGAAAGGTCACCGTCAACGGCGTTGTCGTTACCGAAATGGGTACCAAGGTCGGCGACGGCGATGTTGTGAGATTTTTAGGTCGGGTTATAAATAAGGAAGAAAAGAAGGTTTATATCCTTATGAATAAGCCTGAGGGCTGCGTTACAGCAGTGACCGACGACAGAGGGCGGAATACAGTCGTTGACCTTGTTAAGGGCGTAAGCGAAAGAATTTACCCTGTGGGGCGGCTTGACTATAACACATCGGGACTTTTGATTTTGACGAATGACGGCGATGTTGCCAACAAGCTGACCCACCCCAAAAACAAAATAGACAAGGTTTACGAGGCGAGAATAAAAAGGATACCTGAGCCTGCGGAGATTTTCTTTTTCGAAAGCGGTATTTTTTTAGACGGAAGAAAGACCGCTCCGGCTAAGCTTGAAATTATAAGCGAAGAGCCTCCTGTTGTAAACGTAACCATTCACGAGGGCAGAAACAGACAGGTTCGGCGAATGCTTGAAGAAATCGACAACAAGGTTATAAGCCTTAAAAGGGTTAAAATAGGCGGCCTTTCTTTGGGCAGCTTAAAAAAAGGCAAATACAGGGAAATGACGGAGGAAGAGGTTAATTACTTGAAAAACTTGTAAAATATTTATTGGATTTTTAACTATTTATTTCTCGGTATAGAGGGATTATACAAAGGGCAAAGTATAAATATATCTGCGGCGATGGTTCTGTTACAGAGCGAAATATCGGCGTTTCCTAAAAAATTTGGGGAGGTAGGTTTATGTGCTTTGCCGATTTTTTTTGTTAAAAAAGGGCTTCAAAAAGAGAATTTTTCTTTTTTTATTTATTATTGTTTCTGTTTTGGGGGCAGTTTATACCGAAAGTTATTTTTCGGTAAGCGCCGCTTATGCCGACAGGCGTGAGCTGATGGTAAGCGGCGAGGTTGTGGGGGTAAAAATAGATATGGACGGCGTTATGGTTTTGGGGGTAGGGTCTGTTGCCTGTTCGGGCGGCAGCAAAGAGCCTTCCGCCGGGGTTTTCAAAGCCGGGGACTATCTGCTATATGCAAATGATGAAAAAATCGAAAACAAAGAGGGGCTTATGAAAGCTGTTGAAGAAAGCTCGGGAGAGGAAATTGCCTTCGGTGTTTTAAGAGGGGGAAAGGAGCTTAATATTAATGTACCCCCCTGTCTTTCCGCCGAGGGCGACTATAAGCTTGGAATTTGGGTCAGAGACTCAACACAGGGCTTGGGTACACTGACCTTTTATGACCCGGAAAGCCAAAGAATAGGGGCTTTGGGTCATGGAATAACGGACGTTGATACGGGAAAGCTTGCCAGCGTAAGCGGCGGTGAAATCTGTCGGGCGAATATAGGGGCTATAGTCAAGGGCAAAAAGGGAACAGCCGGGGAAATGCTTGGGGACATTGACTTTAACGATAAATTAGGGACTGTGGAGGAAAACGTAAAAGCCGGAGTTTTCGGCACTGCTCAAAGCAATAAAATTTCGGGAAAAATGTACCCTGTAGGCAGCAAAAACGAAATCCGTATAGGCGAAGCTGAAATTTTGTCAGGCGTCAGCGGCGAGGTCAGAGAATATTCAGCGGTTATTGAAGGCTTTAACCCCTTTTCGGGCGACAGCTCAAAATGTATGGTTATAAAAATAACCGATGAAGAGCTGATTAGCAAGACAGGAGGAATAATTCAGGGTATGAGCGGTTCACCGATAATTCAGGACGGCAAAATTATAGGGGCTGTTACCCACGTTTTTCTCAATAATCCTCAAAAGGGTTACGGTATTTTTATTGAAAATATGCTTTAAAACTGAATTTTTATCGGCTTCTTAAGAAAATCTGAAAACAATATCAAACTAAAGATTTATTTTGTTAAAATTTGATTAAAGCACTTGAAAATAACGGTTATTTGGTGTATAATTAACATAGTTTAAAGTTTTTTACGGAAAAGTCTGTATGAAAGTGTTGAGAGTTGAAGATTATCCGCTTTTTAAGCCTTTTCCCCTGTATTTAAAGGAGATTTAACTATGAAGATTTTTATTTTGGATTCAAACTTCTCAGAGCTTGAAAGATTTTTTTCATCATCAAACCGTTTTGAAGTTGCAGGCTGTGCAGATAACGGAAATGACGGCTTAAAGGGAATTAACGAAACTAAACCCGATGTTGTGGTTATGGATCTTTTCTTAAGCGGTTTAGACGGCTTCGGTGTTTTGAAAAAGCTTGACACAAGCTCCTGTAAAATCGTTGTTACTACAGCTAAGTGTTCTGACGAAATTATTTCAAGGTGCTTTTCTATGGGTGCTTCATATGTTCTCATTAAGCCCTACGACTTTGATATTTTGGCAGAGAGAATCTGCGATATTGCAGATGCAGAAAAGAATGTCGTTAAAGAAAACAAGGGCTTTTCGGCTGCTCCCGTTTCAGGCTTCGCTCCCGTTTCTTTTGCAGACGCCGGCACAAAGTCAGTCACCACTCTCCTTCGCGACATTGGCATCACCCCCAACCTTAAGGGCTTCAGATATCTGCGCCTTGCTATTTCAATGGTTGTTGAAAACGAAGCTGTTATCGAAACCGTAACAAAGGTTATTTACCCCGGTATCGCCAAAGAGTTTAAAACAACTCCCGTAAGAGCCGAAAGAGCCATAAGACACGCTATCGAAACCGCTTGGGAAAGAGACGGCGGCGAAACCATGAAAAAGGTTTTCAATCTGCCCAACAATATTAAAAGACCCACAAACAGCGAATTTATAGGTCTTGCTGCAGAATATCTTAAAGCTTAAGACTATGAACAAGGTAAACTATCAAAAAAAGATTGATTTAATAATTGAAGAGAACTTAAATAAGGGGCGGCTTCCGTCCCTTTTTCTTCATGCCTGCTGTGCGCCCTGCAGCTCATATTGTCTTGAATATTTGTCACGCTTTTTTGATATAACTGTGTTTTATTATAACCCCAATATTTTTCCCGAAGAGGAATATGAAAAAAGAGCGGGGGAGATTAAGCGGTTTATAAACGAGTTCCCTGCTGAAAATAAAATTAAGCTTATTTTGGGAGACTACAAGCCTAAAGTTTTTTTTGAAGCGGCAAAGGGCTTTGAAACCGTTCCCGAAGGGGGCGAAAGGTGTTTTCGCTGTTTCAGGCTCAGACTTTCAAAGGCTGCCGAAAAGGCGGCAAAGCTGGGATATGAATATTTAACCACAACCCTCACCATAAGCCCCCTAAAAAATGCGGAAAAGCTCAACGAAATAGGGGAAGAGTGCGCCGAAAATTACGGCATAAAGTGGCTGCCGAGCGATTTTAAAAAGAAAAACGGCTATAAAAGGTCAATTGAGCTTTCGAGAGAATATAACCTTTACAGACAGAATTTCTGCGGCTGTGTGTATTCAAAAAGAGAAAGCGAACAAAGAACATAAAAAGAAAAAGGGAGCGTTCAAAAATAACGGACACTCCCTTTAGATTCTTTATAAACTATCTTAATACAATGAACTAAGATTTTGGTAATGACTGATTTTTCGTCAGCGTCGCAGACTTAAATCCACAGGGCGAGCTTTGCCCGCCCGAGGACAGAAACTTTTCTGTGAAGTTGATATGAAATATCAACTTTGCGGAAAACTTGATGGTTTCTACCTTAGACTACTCGCAAAAATGTGTAAGCATTTTTGCGAAAATCGTTAGATTAGACGAATTTTTGGGTAGAGTGCGTCAATTTCTACTTTTGAAGCAAGCCACTGTGAATAAGCCGTTGCGGAGCCCGCAGCCATTGAATATTTGAAGCATTCAATAGTGGGTCTGCCTTCTTCCATAGCGGCTATATAAGCCCCCAGCATAGCGTCTCCGGCGCCTACCGTGTTTTTAACATGACCTGTAGGAGGCATACTCTGGAAAACGTGTTCGTGTTCGTCAAGAAGAATTGCGCCGTCCTTGCCCAAAGAGACAATAACCCTCTGCGCTCCTCTTGCCTGAAGAAGCCTTGCGTGATAAGTAATTTCACTTGTGGAGTTAAGCTCCTTTGAGAAAATCTGGCAAAGCTCTCTGCGGTTGGGCTTTATGAGATAAGGACGGTATCTCAGGCTGTCTACAAGAGAAGTGCCGTTTGTATCTATAATAACCGTTATGTTTTTGCCCCTGATTGCTTTAAGAAGCTTGCTGTGGCAGGTTTCGGGCCAGCCGGGGAAAATTGAGCCTGCGAGAACAAGAGTGTCTCCCGATTTAAGGTTATCACAAAGCTTGGTTACTATTTTATCATAAACTTCAAAGGGAATGTGTGAAGGACCCTTCGAGTTGATTTCCGTTTCAACATCTGTCTGAAACTTAACATTAATACGGGTGTTGCCGCCTTCTGTCATAATAAAGTCTACATTAGAGACCATACCGCTTAAAAGCTTAACAAATTCTGCTCCGGTAAAACCCGACGCTATGCCCATAGCTATGCTTTTGTGACCGAGACGTTCAAGCATAATCGAAATATTTACGCCCTTGCCGCCGGGACGGATTTCTTCTCTGTTGCTGGTGTTGATTGCTTCAACGGCAAATTTCGGCAGCGTCAGTGAATAGTCAAGCGACGGATTAAGAGTTAAAGTATAAATCATAACAAAACCTCCCTTTTTATAAGCCGTCCGTCAGGTTTGGCAATGTGCTGATAATAAAGACAGTCGATAAGGGGTGCGTTCCGTTTTCGCAACGCTTTGGCAAACTGACGGCTTGTTTTAAATTATAATAACACATTTTTTTTTGTTTTGCAATATAAATCGGAGAGTTTATTTGACAATTTTGATAAAGGGTTATATAATATAGATGTTATGAGACGTACATAATATTTAATGCACAAAATCATATAAGGAGCAAAAAAGTATGAACAAAATCAAAGTAATGACTATTTTCGGAACAAGACCCGAAGCCACAAAAATGGCGCCGCTTATTAAAGCCCTTGAAGAATGCGAATATACCGAGCCTGTTGTCTGCGTAACCGCTCAGCACAGAGAAATGCTTGATCAGGTTTTGGATATTTTTAAAATAAAACCTCAGTATGACCTTAACATTATGCAGGAAAGACAGACACTTACGGATATAACCGTAAAGGCTCTTGTGGGGCTTGAGGGAGTTATGAAGGAGGCTAAGCCCGACTTGGTTTTGGTTCACGGCGACACAACTACTACCTTTGCCGGAGCCTTGGCTGCTTTTTACGGCGGAATAAAGCTTGGTCACGTTGAAGCAGGCTTAAGAACCTATGACAAAACGCAGCCATACCCCGAGGAAATGAACAGAGTTTTAACAGGAGACTTGGCAGACCTTCACTTTGCCCCTACGGCTCTTTCGAAGGAACACCTTCTTCTTGAGCATATTAACCCCGAGGGCATTTTCATTACGGGAAACACCGCAATTGACTGCCTTAAAACAACAATTGAACCCGATTATAAGTTTACAAGAGACTGTCTTAACGATATTGACTTTGACAAATACAGAGTTATAACAATGACAGCCCACAGAAGAGAAAACTTAGGCGAGCCCCTTGAAAATATTTGCAGGGCTACCTTAAGGCTTGTGGAAGAGAACCCCGATGTTTTCGTGGTTTACGCTGTTCATTTTAACCCGGCTGTCAGAGAAACCGCTTATAAAATTTTGGGCGGCAACCCCCGTATTCTTTTGACCGACCCTGTGGATATGAAGGATATGCATAACCTTATGAACCGCTCCTTCTTTATAATGTCCGATTCAGGCGGACTTCAGGAGGAAGCACCCTCTATGCACAAGCCCGTTTTGGTTTTGAGAAACGTTACCGAAAGACCCGAAGGGCTTGAAGCCGGAACCCTCAGACTGGGCGGCAACAACGAGGACGAAATCTTCAATCAGGCTCAGCTTATTTTAAACGACAAAGAGGTTTATGATTCAATGGCAAACAGCAAAAACCCCTTCGGCGACGGCTATGCGGCGGAAAGAATTGTTCAGGCTATTCTCTATCATTTCGGCTTCAGAAAGGACCGCCCTGCGGATTACTGATAAAAGCTGAAATGTTACCAATTTTTTAAAATTTTTGAAAAAATCACTGAAAAGGACTTGAAATCCCTTTTGTTTTGTGATATCATAATTTTTGGCGTGTAGATTTGCGCTGAACACTTATTACACACACAGCTTTCGTTTTACGGCGATGTGCCGAGAAATTGTTTTTCGGTTGCCGTTAAATGCTGTGGAGGTTTAACTAAAAGGAGGATTTTAAAATGAGTGTTATTACTATGAAACAGCTTCTTGAAGCAGGCGTTCACTTCGGTCACCAAACAAGACGCTGGAACCCTAAAATGGCTGATTATATCTTTGCCGAAAGAAACGGCATTTATATTATTGACCTTCAGAAAACAGTTAAAATGGTTGAAGACGCTTATAACGCTGTCTGCGACATCACAAAGGACGGCGGCGAGCTTCTTTTTGTAGGTACAAAGAAGCAGGCTCAGGACTCTATCAGAGAAGAAGCACAGCGCTGCGGTATGAACTATGTAAGCGAAAGATGGCCCGGCGGACTTCTTACAAACTTCGAAACAACCAAGACAAGAATTAAGAGACTTAAAGAGCTTGACACAATGATTGAAGACGGCACAATGGATGTACTTCCCAAGAAGGAAGTTGCAAAGCTTATGCATGAAAAGGAAAAGCTTGAAAGAAACATCGGCGGTATCAAAGAAATGAAGAGAGTACCCGACGTTATCTTTATTGTTGACCCCAGAAAGGAACACCTTGCCGTTGCCGAGGCTCACAGCCTTGATATTCCCATTGTTGCCATTGTTGATACAAACTGCGACCCCGAGGAAATCGACTATGTTATCCCCGGAAACGATGACGCTATCCGTGCCGTAAAGCTTATCTCTTCGAGAATGGCTGACGCAGTTATTGAGAGCCGTCAGGGTGTGGCTGAAAACGCAGCCGAAGCTGACGAAGAAGCAACTGAAGAATAATTCAAA
The DNA here is from genome assembly GCA_021200955.1 of Clostridiales bacterium. Taxonomy (GTDB): domain Bacteria; phylum Bacillota; class Clostridia; order Lachnospirales; family CAG-274; genus JAJQCI01. Next base: position 24,308 of record JAJQFU010000107.1, read on the forward strand.
TTAAACGGAGGTATATATATTATGGCTGTTACTGCTGCTATGATTAAGGAACTCAGAGGGCTTTCGGGCGCAGGTATGAGTGCTTGTAAGAATGCTCTTGTAGAGGCTGACGGTGATATGGATGCCGCTTTTGACATTCTCAGAAAGAACGGCGCCGCTACCGCAGAAAAGAAGGCAGGAAGAATTGCTGCCGAGGGTTTAAGCCTGCCCTATATTTCAGAGGATGGAAAGACTGCTGTTGTTGTTGAGGTAAACTCAGAAACAGACTTCGTAGCTAAAAACGTTAAATTCCAGGACTATGTTTTGGCTGTTGCAAAGCAGATTGCCGGTTCAAGCGCTTCAAATGTTGAAGAGCTTCTTGAAGACAAGTGGAATGACGATCCTTCAAAGACAGTTAAGGAAGCTCACGTTGATATGGTTTCCACAATCGGCGAAAACCTTACAATCAGACGTTTCGAAAAGATTGTTGACCAAGGCTCAAGCCTTTTTGTAAGCTATATTCACGCAGGCGGAAAGGTTGCTGTTCTTCTTGAAATGACAACAGACGTTAAGACAGACGCAGTTGTTGAAGCAGGCAAGAATGTTTGTATGCAGATTGCCGCTATGAGCCCCAGATTTGTTGACAGAAGCGAAATCTCAGATGAATTTATCGCTAAGGAAAAGGCAATTCTTATCGACCAGGCTAAGAATGACCCCAAGAACGCTTCCAAGCCCGAAAACATCATCGAAAAGATGATTACAGGCCGTCTTAATAAGGAATTTAAGGAAATGTGTCTTGTAGATCAGGAATATGTTAAAGACGACAGCTTAACAGTAGGCAAGTATATCCAGTCAGTTGCTAAGGCTGAAAACGGAAATATTGAGCTTAAGAAGTTTGTTCGTTTCGAAACAGGCCAGGGTCTTGAAAAGAAGAACGAAGACTTTGCGGCTGAAGTTGCAAAGGCTATGGCTTAATAAAATAATATAAAGAATTACGGGAGCTTGCTTATATTGGTAAGCTTCCTTTTTTTGGGTTTCTCAACCCGATTATTTCCATTAAATATTGACAAAACCCTTAAGAGATAATATAATAGTGATTAACGAAATGCTGATGTAAGAAGCTTCTGCCTTATGTTTTCGGCTTTTATTCACCGCTTTGCTTATGTTACCGCAAAGCGAAACTGTGAAAGGGAGATTAATTATGATTAATAAAAAACTGCATACCCCCGAGGGTGTTAAGGATTTTAACCCCGAAGAGTTTGCCTATAAAAGAGGTATTGAAAAAATTGCAGAAACTGCCTTTTTAAGCAACGGATACAGACGTGTCAGCACGCCGACCCTTGAATATTCCGAGGTGTTTAAAACGACCTCTGAGGCTGACACCGAAAAATACAGATTTTTATCCCGTGAGGGTGATATTTTGGTTTTGCGTTCCGATATGACCCCGCCTATCTGCCGTATGGCGGCAACGGGCTATTCCGACAGCGACCTGCCTTTGAGATTTTATTATGTTGAAAATATGTTCAGATATAATGAAAAAAATCAGGGAAAGCTTAGGGAAATGACCCAAGCCGGAATCGAGCTTTTGGGCATTGAGGGCATTGACGGCGACTGTGAGGTTTTAATCTGCGCAATTTCGGCTCTTTTGAATTTGGGCTTAGATGATTTTAAAATCGATATAGGTCATTCGGAATTTTTGGAGGGCGCACTTTCAGAAGCAGGGGTTTTCGGCGAGACAGCGGAAAAAATTAAGTCTGCCGTTGCCGATAAAAATTATGTAGGGGTTTCTGAAATTATAGAAAACATAGACGCAGAAGGGGAAATTAAGGAATTTTTGTGTTCACTGCCTTTATATTTGGGCGGTGTTGAGGTTCTTGAAAAGGCCGAGAAAATTTTTAAGACCGAAAAGCCCCTTAATGCGGTCAGATATATGAAGAAGCTCTATGACGCATTGAAGGACTGCGGCTTCGACAAATATATATGCTTTGATTTGGGCATCGTTCCCCAGCTTGACTATTATACAGGCATAATTTTCAGGGGCTACGCTTTGGGCTCCGGTTATTCGATTTTAAGCGGCGGCCGTTATGACAGGCTTTCCGCAAGCTTCGGCAGAGATTTTCAGGCAATAGGCTTTATTCTTAAAATAAACGAGCTTATTTCCGTTTTAAAGGCTAACGGCATAACCTTTAAAGATAAAAAAGCCGACACTCTTCTTGTTTTTGAAGAAAAGGCTAAGGGCGCGGCTCTTTCAGCCGGTATTGCCTTAAGAAAAAACGGAATGAATATAGAGAATTTTTACGGAAGTATAGACGAAGGGCTTAAATATGCCGAGAAAAAGGGCTTTGTAGGGGTTTTGTATTTTAAAGACAGCGAAAGTGTTAAAATATATAATGTGAGCGAAGGGGAAGAAACGGTTGTGGGTCTTTCCGAACTCTTGAAAGCGGAGGAAAATTAAATGGAATATCTGACATTTGCTCTTGCCAAAGGGCGTTTGGCTGAAAAGGCTATGGAGGCTTTGGGCAAAACAGGCATACACTGCGAAGAAATGAAAGAGGACAGCCGTAAGCTGATTTTTGTAAATGAAGATATTAAGTGCCGTTTTTTCCTTGCCAAGGCTCAGGACGTGCCTACATATGTGGAACACGGCGCAGCTGATATAGGTATAGTTGGGCTTGACACTCTTTTGGAGGAAAACAGAAATTTATATCAGGTTTTGGATTTGGGCTTCGGAAAGTGCCGCTTTGCGGTAGCCGGAAAGCCCGAAGCAAGAGAAATTTTGGATAAGCAGGATCTGAGAGTTGCCACAAAATATTTAAACATAGCCAAAGACTATTATTATAATAAGAAGCACCAGACTGTGGAGCTTATAAAGCTTAACGGCTCTGTGGAGCTTGCACCTGTTGTGGGGCTTTCGGACGTAATTCTTGACATTGTAGAAACAGGCTCAACCCTTAAAGCCAACGGACTTGAGGTTTTGGAGGAGGTTTGTCCTCTTTCAGCAAGACTTGCCGTAAACAGAGTTAGTATGAAGCTTAAGCATGACAGAATTACGGAAATCATAAAAGGTTTGAAAGAGTTAGAACTTAAATAATGAGGTGGGCAGTATATGGAAATTATAAAATATGACAGTGAACAGGGAAAACAGCTTTTTAACAGGCTTTTGAACCGCAGTAAGCAGAACGAAGGCAAATTTCAGGAAACTGTTGACGAAATTTTGAAAAACATAAAGCAGAACGGAAACAAGGCTGTTTTTGAATACACAAAAAAATTTGACGGTTTTGATGTAAATGAAAATAATTTCAAGGTAACAAGAGCCGAAATCAAAAAAGCCTATGCCGAAATTGACCCGGAGCTTGTAGAGGTAATGGAGCATTCGGCAGAAAGAATTTCAGCCTATCACCAAAAGCAGAAGCTTAACAGCTGGCTTGAACCAAACGAAAAGGGCGAAATGCTGGGTCAGCTTATAAGACCTCTGGAAAGAGTGGGAGTTTATGTGCCCGGGGGAAAGGCGGCTTACCCTTCAAGCGTACTTATGAACATAATTCCGGCAAAGGTAGCAGGGGTTAAAAAGATAATTATGACAACTCCGGCAGATAAAAACGGAAATGTAAACCCCAACACCCTTGCAGCTGCGGATATAGCCGGAGCCGATGAGATTTACAAGGTTGGCGGCGCACAGGCTATAGGCGCCCTTGCCTACGGAACGGAAACAATAGGCGCAGTAGACAAAATAGTGGGTCCGGGTAATATTTTCGTTGCCCTTGCAAAAAAAAGCGTCTACGGCAGCGTTAATATAGACTCAGTAGCAGGGCCAAGTGAAATTTTGGTTATTGCGGATGAAAGCGCAGACCCTGTTTTTGTTTCGGCGGATCTTTTGTCTCAGGCAGAGCACGACGAGCTTGCCAGCGCAATTCTTATAACCACAGACATAAGCTTAGCCGAAAAGGTAAACAAAGAGATTTATAAACAGGCTGAAAGATTAGAACGTAAGGAAATTATACTTAAGTCCTTAGAGGGCTACGGGGGAATTGTTGTTGCTCCCGATATAAAGACCGCCTGTGAGCTTTCGAATAAGATTGCCCCGGAGCATTTGGAGGTATCGATTAAAGAGCCTTTTTCCGCATTGAGATATATCAAAAACGCCGGTGCGGTGTTCTTAGGTCACTACAGCCCTGAGCCTTTGGGCGACTATATGGCAGGGCCTAACCACGTTTTGCCCACAGGGGGAACAGCGAGATTTTTCTCGCCCCTTTCAATAGATGATTATATTAAAAAGTCAAGCATTATTTCATTCTCAAAGGAAGCCCTTTTTGATTTGGGCGACGATATTATAACCTTTGCTGAGGCTGAGGGCTTGACAGCACACGCAAATTCAGTTAAAGTCAGAATGAACAAGGGCTGAAAGGAGAATATTATGCCGAGAAGCGCAGACCTGAGCAGAAGCACCTATGAAACAAAAATAGACATTAGCGTAAACATTGACGGCAGAGGCGTCTCAAACATTGACACAGGCATAGGCTTTTTTGACCATATGCTGACACATATAGCAAAGCACGGCTTTATTGATTTGGACGTAAGCTGTGAGGGAGATTTAGAGGTTGACTGCCACCACACCGTTGAGGACGTAGGCATTGTTTTGGGAAAGGCGCTTGCCCTTGCTTTAGGCGATAAAATAGGCATAAAGCGCTACGGCTGGGCGGTTATACCTATGGACGAAACACTGGTTCTCTGCTCCTTAGACCTTTCGGGACGTGACGTTTTTGTGTATGACGCAAAATTTACTGTTCCCAAATTAGGCGAGTTTGACACTGAAATGGTTGAAGAATTTTTCAGAGCCTTAAGCCAAAACTGCGGTATAAACCTGCATATAAAGGTTCTTGCAGGCAGCAACAACCACCACATTGCAGAGGGCATTTTTAAGGCTTTCGGCAAAGCCTTGGATATGGCTTGCACAGTTGACGAACGTATTGAGGGAACACTTTCTACAAAAGGAATGTTGGAATAATGATTGGAATTATCGATTACAAAATGGGAAATTTAAGAAGCGTTCAAAAGGCGTTTCAGTTTATAGGTCAGGACGCCTTGATTGCCGAGACGCCTAAGGAGCTTGAGGCTTGCGACAAAATTGTTTTGCCGGGGGTAGGGGCTTTTGAGGACGCAATGAACACAATTAAAAAGCTGGGCTTTGACGAAGCGGTCTATAAGGCAATCGACAGCGGAAAATATTTTCTGGGTATTTGTCTCGGTATGCAGATGGTTTTTGACAAAAGCTACGAAAACGGAGAGTTTGAAGGGCTTAAGCTTATTAAAGGCGAGGTTGTGAAGCTGCCCGATACTGTGAAAATCCCTCAGATAGGGTGGAACAACTTGAATATTAAGATGAGAGAGCCTCTTTTTGAGGGCTTGGGGGAAAGCCCTTACGTTTATTTTGTCCATTCCTATCACTTAAAAACAGATATGCCCGTTGTCAGCGCAACAACAGACTACGGCGGAGAAATTCAGGTAGCGGTTCAGAAGGACAATATTTTCGCTCTTCAGTTTCATCCCGAAAAAAGCGGAAATACGGGGCTTCAAATACTTAAAAACTTTTCTTCGCTTAAATAAAGAAAGGGGCGTTTGCTATGAAAATTTATCCGGCGGTTGATGTTTTGGGGGGAAAGGCTGTCAGGCTTTTACAGGGAGACTATAACAAGGCAACTGTTTTTAACGAAAGCCCTTTAAAGGCGGCTGAAGAATGGGTGAAGTGCGGAAGCAAAAATCTTCACATAGTTGACCTTGACGGCGCAAGATACGGCAAAAGCTGTATAAACGACATTTTAAAGGAAATAAAGATTAATTTTAATATATTCGTTCAGACAGGGGGAGGAGTCAGAACCCTGAAGGACGTTGAGGAAAGGCTTAACGCCGGAGCCGACAGAGTAATTATAGGCACAGCGGCGGTTAAAAATCCAAAGCTTGTGGAAGAAGCGGTTAAAGCCTTCGGCGATAAAATAGCGGTGGGAATTGACGCCAAAGACGGCTATGTTGCAGTAACAGGCTGGCAGGAGGTTTCCCAAATTAAGGCTGTTGATTTGGGGCTTAATATGAAAAGTCTCGGTGTTAAAACCGTAATTTACACCGACATTTCAAAGGACGGTATGATGCAGGGCTTTAACGCCGTTGAAACAAGCGAAATGATTAACAAAACAGGGCTTAACATAATCGCTTCGGGGGGAATTTCCTCAATGAGCGACTTAGAGGGAGCGGCTCAGGTCGGCTCCTACGGCGCAATTATAGGCAAGGCGCTTTACAACGGCGCACTGAGCCTTAAAGATATATTAAAACGGTTCGAGGTATAAACAATGCTGACTAAAAGAATTATACCCTGTCTCGATGTAAACCGAGGCAGAGTTGTTAAAGGCGTTAATTTTGTAAATTTAAGAGATGCGGGAGATCCTGTTGAGGTTGCGGCAATGTATAACAAAAGCCTTGCGGACGAAATCGTATTTTTGGATATAACGGCTTCCTCCGACGCAAGAGCCATTATGACCGACGTTGTGGCGAGAACTGCGGAACAGGTGTTCATTCCCCTGACAGTAGGCGGAGGTATCAGAACAGTTGAGGACTTCAGAGAAATTCTCTCAGCCGGAGCAGATAAAATTTCAGTGAACTCTGCGGCTTTGAAGCGTCCCGAGCTTATTACCGAAGCGGCTTTGAAATTCGGCAGCCAGTGCGTGGTTGTTGCCATTGACGCAAAAAGACGTGAAGGCGGCGGCTTTGACGTATATTTAAACGGCGGCAGAGTGAACACAGGCAGAGACGCCGTTGAATGGGCGGCTCTTTGTGAAAAGCTTGGGGCAGGGGAGATACTGCTTACAAGTATGGACTGCGACGGAACTAAAGCAGGCTATGACATAGAGCTTACTAGAGCCATTTCCTCAGAGGTGAAAATTCCCGTAATTGCTTCGGGAGGGGCGGGGGTTAAATCCCATTTTTACGACGCACTGACAGAGGGCGGCGCAGAAGCGGCGTTGGCGGCTTCGCTTTTCCACTATCGTGAGCTTGATATTAAAGATCTGAAGGAATATTTGAGAGACAGGGGCTTGCCTGTCAGACTGGAAACAAGGTGACACAATGAAAACTGAAATTAAAGACGTTAAACTCAGCGACGTTAAGCTTAAATTTGACGAGAAGGGGCTTATTCCGGCAATAGCTCAGGATTTTAATACAGGCGAGGTTTTAATGCTTGCTTATATGAATGAGGAGTCCTTTAATTTGACCCTTAAAACAGGCAAAGCCACCTATTTCAGCCGTTCAAGACAGAGCCTTTGGCTTAAGGGTGAAACCTCAGGTCATTTTCAGCACGTTAAGGAAATTCGCTTTGACTGTGACAGCGACACACTGCTTTTGCTTATAGAGCAGGACGGGGCGGCTTGCCACACAGGCAGCTACAGCTGCTTTTTCAGAAGAATTGAGGATATTGATGACATAAAGGAGACAAATTCCAATGAGTGATTTAGGCAATATTTTAACCGAAGAATTTGAGGTTATAAAGGGACGTAAGGAAAACCCCGAAGAGGGCTCATACACAAGCTATCTCTTAAAAAAAGGCGAGGACAAAATCCTTAAGAAAATTGGTGAAGAGGCTTCAGAGGTCATTATTGCGTCAAAGGGCGGAAATAACGAGGAGCTTATAGGTGAAATCTGCGACGTTCTTTTCCATATAGAGGTGCTTTTGGCTCAGAAGGGCTTAAGCTGGGATGACGTGGAAGGGGAGCTTGTAAACCGCCGAAGCAAAACCCATATGAACGTAGAAAAGGAAGCTAAAAGAGCTGCCGAAAACCGCACCGACGAAACAAAAATAAACTGAAAAAATTGAGTAATATTTAAAAATTAAAGCGGCTGACCATATGAAGGTGAGCCGCTTTTGAATGAAAGAAAAACACAATAAATTATGCTTCTCATTAGTTATTAATATTTTATAACGGTTTTAAAACCCAATAATGCAAAAATTAACTGTTATTTGTTATCAGCTGTTTCAAAACAAGCGCTGCATCTTTTTCATCAACACAGCCGTCGCCGTTTATGTCAGCAGCTTCACACTCTGCTTCTGTCAGTGTTTCCAAACCTTCAATATGTCTTAAAATTCTTATAGCGTCAGTAAGATCGGTAAACTCCAAATCGTTGCCGTCTAAATAAATAATTGCCGTATTGTCAGGATAGAGACTTGAATCGTCAGCCGCCGAACCCTCATAACAATAAACCTTTGTTAAACCGCTTCTGCCGAAAGCATTGCTGCTTATGCTTGTTACGCTGTCGGGTATGATTACCGAAGTCAGAGATGTACAGTTATAAAATGCACAATCACTTATAGTTGTTACCCCTTCCGATATTGTAAGCTTCTTAAGAGATGTGCAGCTGTCAAAGGCATAACTGCTTATAGTTGTTACACCGCCGGGTATTGTAACCTCCGTCAGAGATTCACATTCTTTGAATGCACGGACACCTAAGTTTGTGAGACCGCTCGGAAGTGTTATTTCCGACAATGATTTACAGGCTCTGAATGCCCATAGCTCTATGTTTGTTACGCTTTCGGGCAAAGTTACTTTCGTCAGTGCGCTGCAGCCGTAAAATGAGACACCGCTTATAGTAGTGACACCTTCAGATACAGTTACCTCCTGCAATGAGTTACAGTTGGAAAATACATAATAACCCATACTTTCCACACTGCCCGGTATGGTTATAGACGTAAGTGCAGGGCTATAGTAAAATGCATAGCCGCCTATGTTTTTTACGCCTTCGGATATTGTTATATCAGCCAGACGATTGCAGCTTGAAAATGCATACTTGCCGATACTTTCAACGCTGCCAGGTATAGTAACCTCCGTCAGTGAGGGACAGGAATAAAATGTATAATCACCTATGCTCGTTACACTGTCAGATATAACTATATCAGCCAGACGAGTGCAGTTTGAAAATGCATAATTACCTATGCTTATTACGCTGTCGGGTATGGATATTGACGTCAGAT
>JAJQFU010000107.1:33396-40111 GCA_021200955.1 Clostridiales bacterium
GCTGTCGGGTATGGATATTGACGTCAGATGAGAGCAGCTGCAGCCGTAAAAGGCATAACCGCCTATATTCGTTACACTGTCGGGTATGGTTATTTCGTTCATAGATGTACAGCCGTAAAACCCGTAATCTCCTATGTTTGTTATTCCGCTTTCAATAATCACTTTCACCATATTTTCTTTGTAGGAATACCATGGCACAGAAGCTTCGTCTGAAAAGCTTGTCATTTCGCCTGAGCCGGAGATTATAAGCCTTTTATTGTTATAATAAATATATTTGGCGTTGTCTCCGCAGAAACCCGAATCTAAAATTTCAGGCTCAAATGTGCCGATATAAACAATTTTAACACCGTCGGGATAAAGGTATGTATCATCTGCCGGTGAATTTTCATAACAATAAACAGTTTCAAGTCCGCTTGAGTAAAAAATTCCGTATCCTAAATCAAGAACACTTGAAGGAATCGTTATACTTGTTAAAGATTCGCAGGCGGAAAATGCACTGCCGCCTATGCTTGTTACGCTGTCAGGTATTGTTACTGATGTCAGTGCTCTACAGCTGCCAAATGCATAGCCGTCTATGGTTGTTACGCTGTCGGGTATTGTTATTTTCTCCAGTAAATAACACATGTAAAAGGCTTGGTAGCCTATGCTTGTTACACCATCCGGTATTGTTATTTCCGTCAACGCTTTACAATCATAAAATACACAGTCTTCTATGGTTGTTATGCCATTAGGTATGTTAATTGATTCAAGTCCCGAGCAGTGACGAAAAGCTAAATTTTCTATGCTTGTTACACTATCGGGCAATGTTATTGACTTCAACGCCATACAACTGCAAAAAGCGGTACTGCCTATGGTTGTTACGCCGTCAGGTATTGTTACTTCAGTAAGTGCTGTACAGTAATTGAAAATCGAACTTGATATGGTTGTTACGCCGTTTGGTATTGTTATAGTTTTCAGTGAATAACAGAAAGAAAATGCACCTGAGCCTAAACTTGTTATACTATCGGGCAGAGTTATCGTTTCTAATGCTTCACAGTATGAAAATGCACAATCGCCTATAATTGTTACACTGTTGGGTATATCTACATCTGTCAGTATTTTGCAGTTATAAAATGCATAACTGCCTATATATGTAATTCCATCTTCTATAACAACAGACTTTATATACTCCGTATAAGACTGCCAAGGTGCAGAAGAATAATAAGAATAATCAGTCATAGCACCTGTTCCGCTTATTGTCAGAACCCCTGTGTCTGTATCAAGAACCCACGTCAGGTCATCACCGCAGGTGCCGCTGTATTCATCTGCATACAGGCTGACAGCCGGAATAAAAGCCGTTATCATCATAATAGCTAAAATAAGTGAAAAAAGTAATTTTTTCATATTTCTCTCCCTTCAAATAATAATTGCCGTTTTATAAAAAAGTGTTTTCCTACTAAAGGATACTTTAGCAAACACTGCATTTTTTAGAAGAATATTTGCATTTTATATTGACTTTTATACAAAAGACAAGGTATAATATAGATGCAAATTGTTTAAAGTTGCTATGATTACTAAAGTATACCTTAGTGAGAACTTTTGGTTATTTTCGGCAAGAAAAAAGCTTTCTGAATTGATTTTCGGAAAGCTTTTAAAATGTCTAAATATTATTATTCAGTTTAGAATTAAAAAATACCCTGAGCCATCATAGCTTCAGCTACCTTACGGAAGCCGGCAATGTTTGCGCCTGCTACGAAGTTGCCCTTTACGTTATATTCTTCAGCTGCGGAAGCCATATTGTTATAGATAGAAACCATAATTCCGTGAAGCTTAGCGTCAACCTCGTCGAAGGTCCAGCTGAGACGTTCTGAGTTCTGGCTCATTTCCAAAGCTGATGTAGCTACGCCGCCTGCGTTTGCTGCCTTTGCGGGAGCAAAGAGAACGCCTGCGTTCTGGAATACTTCGATAGCTTCAAGAGTTGAAGGCATGTTTGCGCCTTCGCCCACAGCCTTAACACCGTTTGCAACAAGTGCCTTAGCATCGTCTGCGTTGATTTCGTTCTGTGTTGCACAGGGAAGAGCGATGTCACAGGGGATGTTCCAAACGCCCTTGCCGTCATGATATTCAGCTGAAGGCTTATGGTTCTTATATTCTGAAAGTCTGCCTCTCTTGTTGAACTTAAGGTCTTCAACATAAGCAATATCAACGCCGTCTTTGTCATAGATATAGCCTGTTGAGTCAGAGAATGAAACAACCTTTGCGCCTAAAGCTGTAGCCTTGTAAGCTGCATAAACAGCTACATTGCCTGCGCCTGAAATAACAACTGTCTTGCCTTCGAAGCTGTCGCCTGCTGCCTTAAGCATTTCTTCTACAAGATAAACAAGACCGTAGCCTGTAGCCTCTGTTCTTACGAGAGAACCGCCGAATGTAAGACCCTTGCCTGTTAAAACGCCCTCATAAAGACCTGTAATTCTCTTGTACTGACCGTACATATAAGCAAACTCACGTCCGCCTACGCCGATGTCGCCTGCGGGAACGTCAGTGTCTGCGCCGATGTGTCTGTAAAGCTCTGTCATAAAGCTCTGGCAGAAACGCATTACTTCGTTGTCGCTTTTGCCCTTGGGGTCGAAGTCGGAACCGCCCTTGCCGCCGCCAATAGGAAGTGTTGTAAGGGAGTTTTTGAAGATCTGCTCGAAGCCGAGGAACTTAATGATTGAAAGGTTTACTGAGGGGTGGAAACGAAGACCGCCCTTATAAGGACCGATAGCTGAGTTAAACTGAACTCTGTAGCCTCTGTTTACCTGAACGTTGCCCTTGTCGTCAATCCAAGGAACACGGAACATAATCTGTCTTTCGGGCTCAACAAGTCTTTCAAGAAGAGCTGCCTTTTCAAAAGCAGGGTTAGCGTTTACACAAGGCTCGATTGTTGTAAGAACCTCTGTAGCAGCCTGGATAAATTCAGCCTGATCTTTATTCTTTGCGATTAAGCCGTTTAAGACATTTTGTACATAAGACATAAAACTTTCCTCCAAAATATTTTTATTTTTTATTCTCTTTGATATTAGTGTAAAATTAAGAAAACAAAAAGGCGTGCGTTATTGCCTATAGGCATAGACATACAAATCAGCCTTTAGGTTTTAACAACGCCTGCCTGCGCCCTTGCAAACACGAATTGTTCACTCTTAAACTTATATCAAAATTCTACATTGCTATTATACACTTTATGAGGGCGGTTGTCAACAAATGGTTTTTAACATATTTTATTAAATAAAATTGTGCATAAATTACAAAGAGTGGGGCATTAGAGAGGGCGGTTTTAATTTAAAGTCAGCCTTTTTCGCCAAAAATTTTGATTTGACGGTTGTATAATTATTCTAATCTTATGAAAGGAAGAAGTTTTGATGACCGTATATGCGGATGTTTTGTTTTTAATCAATTTTGTTATGATATTTCTGATACTTTTCTTTTTAAGAATGTTTTTTAAAAGGAAGAAAAGCCTTTTGCTTTGTGCCCTTGCGGCGACTTTGGCGAGTGTCCTCTACGAGCTGGTTATGTTTTTTAAGCCTTTGGCGGTTTTCAGAAACGCCGCAGGCTTCGAAGCCCTTGTGTTTCTGACGGCTTTCCTTGCTTATCTGCCTAAAAGCCTTAAGGAAGCGGCTGAAAAATGGGGACTTGTGAATTTGACCTGCTTCGGCTTAGGGGGAGTTTGCTCCGGGGTGTATTATTGCATAACCTCAGGGGTTCTTTCGGAACAGGGAAGCAGCGGCATTTCACCGCCTTTATTAGGTGCTTGCTGTGTGTTTTCCTACATATTAATAAGGTTTGGGGTTAAGCTTTACGAAAACAGAATTGTCAGGGGAAGGGAATATTTTGAGGTGGAGGTTATTTTAGGCGGAAAGAGGGCGGAGTTTAAGGCTTTGGGTGATACGGGGAATGTGTTAAGAGATCCGCTGAACGGCAGGGGAGTTATTGTAGGGGAGCTTGAAGCTTTGAAAAATATTTTGCCTGATTGGGACGCACTGAAAAACGACCCTTGGCAGTATATGGAAAGGCAAAGGGGCAAGCTAAATTTAAGCCTTGTGCCATTTAGAAGCTTAGGGGCAAAGGACGGCGTTTTGTTATGCTTTCTGCCTGATGAAATTCGTGTAGACGGCGAGCCTGTTTACAATGCGGAAATAGGTTTAAGCCTGAACAGGCTTTCGTCTGACGGAAGCTTTAAGGGGTTATTAAATATTGACATAATGAAGGGAGAGACGGCTTTAAATGTTCGGGGAGCTGCTTGATTTTTTAAAAAGGATTTTCGGAAAAGAGAAGAACGACGAGGTTTATTACATAGGCGGTTCCGAGGTTTTGCCCTCGCCGTTGACCTTTGAGGAGGAAACACGTCTCACAGAACTTTTAGGCACCGAAAAGGAGGGCAACGCCAAAACAATCCTCATAGAACACAATCTGCGGCTTGTGGTCTATATCGCCAGACGCTTTGAAAATACGGGAATAAACGTTGAGGACTTAATTTCAATCGGTACTATAGGACTTATTAAGGCAATAAACACATTTAAGGCAGATAAAAAAATAAAGCTTGCCACATATGCGTCAAGGTGTATCGAAAACGAAATTTTGATGTATCTGCGGAGAAACACGAGGGTCAGAAACGAGGTATCAATAGACGAGCCCTTGAATGTGGACTGGGAGGGAAACGAGCTTCTTCTGTCGGATATTTTGGGAACGGACGTTGACGTAATTTACAGGGGCATTGAGGACGAGGTGGATAAAAAGCTTTTGAGAAGCGCCGTTGCGAAGCTTTCCACAAGGGAAAGAATTATTATAGAGCTGCGTTTCGGGCTTAAAAACGGCGGTGACGAGCTGACCCAAAAGGAAGTAGCTGATATTTTGGGAATAAGCCAAAGCTATATTTCGAGACTTGAGAAAAAAATTATTTCAAGGCTTAAAAAAGAGATTGTTAAAGAGCTTTAAAAGGGCTTTACAAAAATATTTGTTTGTGATAAAATCGGGTTAGCATTAGATAACTTCAAAGGAGATATTTTTATGTATAGAATAACAGTGGGTATTGACGGAATGATGTGCGGAATGTGCGAAGCCCATATGAATGAAGCAATGAGAAAGCTTAAGGGGGTCAAAAAAGTGGCTTCTTCTCATAAAAAGGGAATAAGCGAAATCGAAGCGGTAAGAGAAATTCCTGAAAGTGAGATTAACGCCGTTGTTGAGCCGACAGGGTATAAAATGACATCTTATAAGTGCGAGCCTTATGAGAAAAAAGGGCTTTTCGGGGTTTTGAAGAGATCTTGATATAGTTTCAGGCTATATGAACATATATTTTTTTAGAAATTGACATATAAGCTCCTTTAGTATAGAATAATAATAGAGTATTATTCTATTTGACCATATATAATATCACCTCTCCGTCACACTTCGTGTGACACCACCCTTCGTCGCACTTGCCTCCATTCATTTGCTTCTTCATTTTACTCAGAAGCAAGATTTCATTTCGGAAGTGCTCCTTATTCGATGAAAGCTAAGGCTTTCATCGAGAGAGGAACAGCAGCGGAGTAAGTCTTGCTTTCGCTTAAGCGGAAGCAAACGAACAAAGCTTGCTGTGACGTGGGGGAGGCTGTCGGCGTTATTAAATATAGTCTCAATTTTACATAAAAAGGATGTTGTATATGCCAATTAAGGTTCAGGACAATCTGCCCGCTAAAAATGTTTTGGAACACGAAAATATATTTGTTATGACCGAAAGCCGTGCTGTAAGTCAGAATATAAGACCCCTTGAGATTTTGATTTTAAATCTTATGCCCAAAAAGAAGGAAACAGAGGTTCAGCTTTTAAGGCTTTTAAGCAATACCCCCCTTCAGCTTAACATAAAGTTTTTGCAGATGAAAAGCCATACATCGAAAAACACAGAAGCCTCTCACATAAACACATTTTATAATACCTTTGAGGATATTAAGCATTTGAGGTTTGACGGTATGATTATAACCGGCGCACCTGTTGAGCTTATGGAGTTTGAAGAGGTAAATTATTGGAATGAGCTTTGCGAAGTTATGGAATGGAGCAAGAAAAACGTTTTCAGCACCTTCCACATCTGCTGGGGCGCTCAGGCAGGGCTTTATTATCATTACGGAATTAAAAAAAGACCTCTTAAAAAGAAGCTTTTCGGAGTTTATGAACACACAAAGGTCTATAAACACGAAAATCTCTTAAGAGGCTTTGACGATTATTTCTTTGCGCCCCACTCAAGATATACCGAGGTCAGCAAGTACGACATAGAAAAGACCCCGGGGCTTAATATTTTAAGCACTTCGGAAAAAGCCGGGGTTTACATCGTTTCAGGTCAAGGTGGCAAGCAGTTTTTCGTAATGGGTCACTCCGAATATGAAACGGAAACCCTTAAAAACGAATATTTGAGAGACAGGGCAAAGGGGCTTAAGACGGCTGTTCCCGAAAATTATTTCAGAAATGACGACCCGGAGGGGGTTATTGACGTTCAGTGGAAAGCCCACTCAAACCTTCTCTATTCCAACTGGCTTAATTATTATGTATATCAGATTACGCCCTACAATCTTTACAGCGACAAGGGCTTGTCTGAAATGTGACCGGTTTTTGCGGAAACGAAATTTTTGCAAAACAGCAATTCAAGATATAAAAAGGATAGAATGACGAGTTTGATATAATCCCCTTAGAGTAGACACTTGAAATAACAAAAACATTTCAAAAC
>JAJQFU010000051.1 GCA_021200955.1 Clostridiales bacterium
CCCGGTAGGTAAAATTTTTCTCTTTTTCTGTCTACTTTATTGACTATGGTTCAGAGCCGTCTGCCATAACGCGGCTTGCGTCGGCATATCTTGCAAGCATATTGTTAAATTTGTTATACTCTGCAGAACCGGGCTGACACTTGTCTCTCGCCTTCTTAATTCTGTCCATATTTTTACGGACATTGGAGAGCGCCCTGCATTCGCTGCCGGAAAGCGGAGGAGAATCCTTCAGGTTTGCATCGTTTTCCACAAGAGCGTCTCTTGCTTCCTTGCCCTCTGTGCCGGTAAGCTTATTAATAGAAGCTTTTATGCTTTTAACCTCTTTGTTGTGCTTATTCCACTCGGCTGAGCCTACCTTAAACATATCTCTGGCTTCAATAGCCCTTGCCATTTTATGGGCTGCTTTGGTTGCAGCATAGCTTTGACTTTGTGAAAGAGGCTTTGAAAAGGCTTCTTTATTGTTGTTTACAACAGCTTCTCTTTCGGCAGACGAAGCGGCAGCCTCATATTGAGCCTGTTTATCCTCAAGTCTGGTAACCTCCTTCTCCGCAGCAAGTCTTTCGGCGCTGCCCTTGGGAAGAGCGTTTGCCCTGTCTTTCGCCTGGGCAACCTTCTTCTGCATACGCTTAGATGTCTTAAGCTCATCTAAGGTCTTAATGTTGGTGTCTCCCAGTTCGGGGTGCTTAGCAATATAGGCTTCTCTTTCCTTATGGGTGCTGAGACCGTCATATTCCTTCTTCATCTTGGAAAGCTTATTAACGTTGTTATTATGCCTGTTCCATTCGGCGCTTCCCTGTTCAAATTTGTCTCTGGCTTCTTTAGCCCTGTCAATTCGCTTCTCCAAATGCTTGCCTGCCAGCATTTCCTTGCGGTTGGAAATTTCACCTCCGGACATCTTGCTTGTGTCTGCCTTAAGCTGCTTCTTTCCGCCCTCTTTGTTAAAGTTTTTCATAAACTCCTGTCTTTCCTTATGAGTTTTAAGAGCGGAAAAAGCTTTAAGGGTTTCGTTGCCCTGATCTATTTTATCATTAATTGCATTAAGCTTTGCACCTCTGTGAGTAAGAGCTGCCTTCTTTGCATTATTGCTGTTTTGCTTTCTTATAGCCTTAGTAAAAGCCAGCTCGTCGCTGTTGGCGGTTTCACCCTGAAATCCCTGTTGCTTAGACTGTTTAAGATTATTTTTGGCAATTCTGTTTTTATTCCATGCATCAAGACTTTTAACAGTCTTTTCGGCATTTTCAATTTTATTCATTACATTTTTGGGGGCAGTAATTACAGCCTGTGTAGCGCTTGAGAATGTATGAGATTCAGCACCGGCTGCATCCTGATCCATTATGCCCGTTACGGCGGAGCCTACATTTTTAACAGATGAAATAGCCCCTATCATAAATATAAGCTTAAGCAAAATATCTATAGACAGATTTGACAGATTTCCTCCGGATGTATCGGTAAAATATATGGTATATCCGTCACTGCCCGAAATAAGTATTGAAATAATCATCATTACCAAATTCAAGCCGACGATCATACCTACGCCCATACAGAGCCTTCCTATAAAGGTTCTGCGCCACTTATTATATCTTTCGCCGTCGTCAAGGGGCATAGTGGAAACGAAGAAGGGCGAAACAACATATAAAATTACTACCTCTATAACTCTTTGAACGAATACGGCGCACATACCCAAAAGGTTTATTATAAGCAGAACCGCGCCTATAAACCCTACGAAAAAGTCAACATTAGAGGCTTTTCCTATATAGTCATCAACACCGGAAAGGTTATACCAAAGCATAGTATTATTATTTAGGGCAACCTTTAAATCCGCATAATTGCCGTCGGAAATAGAGCTTCTGACGGACATTAGGAAAAGGTTATCCGTTATGGATATGCCCCCGCTTAAGGATGTAGCTTTATAAAGGGCAGTCATACATCTTGACGACAGGTCAACAAGCCCGTAGCATAATACGGGAAGTATCAAAAATGTAATGCATGAAGTGGCAAAATTAGTCATTATAACGCTGACGCTCTTTTTTCCGTCAAAGTTAAAGTCAACAGTGGACCTCATAACAGCCACAACGGTAAACACGAATAAAAGCACAAGTGATAAGCAGGTAACGTAAACAAAGGCTGTTTTCACACTGCTTGAGTTAAAAATAATCGTAAGAATATTGCCGCTTTCGCTGCCGTATGTAACGTCCTTCGCTCCGCCGAAGGAATATGCCGCAGATTCAATAGCATAAAGTATGGTGAGCACAAAGGCGTAAATTTTATAAAGAATAGTACAAACAATATCGGTTAATATCTGCCAAATATAAACGAGAAAATTTTCCCAAATTACGCTGCATATAGGCGCAATAACATTGCTGACAAGCCAAGAGATTGCCTTAGATATGCCCGAAAAAATCCAGTTTGCAATTTTATCAAATATTCCTAAAAATACTATTGTCTGCATAAACAATCACCTTCTGTCTCAAAAACCGATTAAATATCCGGCTATAGCCCTTCTATTCATAAAATGCAAAGCTTTTTTTAAAGTGCATTGCACATTTTTAACTCGCTGCTGCCGAAGCTCCACCGGACTGTTCTCCTCCGTCGGAAGAGCCCTGTTCGCCCTGGCTTTGACCGCTGCCGCCCTGTCCCTGACCGCCGCCGCCTTGGCTCTGACCGCTGCCGCCCTGTCCCTGCCCGTCGCCGCCTTTGTTGCCTTCGGGCATAACTGCCTTAACAAGATCAGCCGCTTGTCTAAAGGCACCGCCGGGAGTCATATTCACAGCGTCGGAAAGTATTTTATTAAATACACCGGTACATTCCTGAAGGGCTATACTGAGCATAACAATTCCGTAAACCTTTACGAAATAATTCAGCATATCCACCCCGGTATCTATAAAGTCATTGGCTAGGAATATAGGCAGCAGCATTAAGTAAATTCTCACTGCCAAAATAACCCCTATGGCACTGAAGCAGTTACCTATATAATAGTCCTTCCAGCGGTTAAATCTGTCTCCTCCGTCAAGGGGCGTAAGCGCCACGAAAAACGGCGCCGTAACAAAGCCTACAATTACCGAGACAATCCTTTCTATATAAACAAAGGATGCACCGACCATAAATTTAAGCACGAACACCAAAACTATGGCGCCGCTGACGTAGTCAATCTTATAAATCATAAAATCCTTTGCAACATCTACATCACTGGTATAGCTTTTTTCACCTCTTACATACTCCTGCAGGGTGTCGTCAGTGTCCCAGTCTCCGTTATATTCGGCATTGCCCAAAAGCACATCAATAAATGTTGTTGAGTCGTCATCGCTGCTGCTTGTGGTTCGCCGGGCATTCATAGCAGTAGCCGCAAAAAGATAGTTTGAAAACCTTGCGTCGGAATCATCGTCTGTCATAGCATAATTTATTGCCTTTTGAGTTGCGCTTGTTACCAAATTGGCTAAGGCAAGAGTACCGAAGGTTATAACCTGAATGGAGCAAAACAGCACAAGGGTGTTAGCCAATGACTTTAAAACCTCGTTTACACTGGGACAGTTTCCGCTTAAATTGCCCATACTTCTTATAATTGCGGCAACGGCAAAAATTACGCAGAGAACAATACTTATGCCCCAAACCATAAGAAAAGCATTCTGAACAGAGGGTATTTTCATAAGTATTTCCGTTATATAGCCGCTGCCTCTTTCCGTTACGCCGTTAGATGTATAAGCATAATAAATCTCGTTAGTACCTGAGATCAAATCGAAAATATCCTGAAGCATATCCAAAAACTTAAGAAGCACAACATAAACGGCGTAAAGCAGAGCGCAGAACTTCAAAAGAATAAGGTTTAATAAAACCTTAAAGGCTTCAATAAAAATAGTAACGAAAATGTTTGCTACAAGCTCAATAAGAGGTTCGAAAAGGTTTTCTCTTATCCATGTTATAAAGTTAAAACATATAGGTATAATATATGGATTAAACATTCCCTCTCACCTCTTCTCACATGAGCTGTAAAACTGACAAACTGATTAACGAACCGAGAATTTCTTTGAGCTGTACATCATATAAACGCCGATTCCTATAAGAATTACCAAAAGCAAGCCTATTGCCGCAAATCCGGCAGCTCCGATATGTCTGGTAATTTTAAATGTATATTCTGTTTGGTTTCCCGCCAAATCAACAGCTATAAGGGTATATTCCCCCACTCCGCTGACAGTGGCGCTTCCCCCTGCTTCGCCTAATATTTTTTCGTCGCCGGACTTTGAAAACAGATAAAGTGTTGTTTCCTCATCATAACAGTTTATATACACCTCGTTGCCCGTTGACTTCATATTTGCTTTAAGCCCGTCAATATATACAACGGGAGCAGTTTTATCAACAACTATTTCAGTCTGAAGGGCAGGCAGATTGTCTCCTCTGAGCTCTATGGTATATTTGCCGTCAAGGGGCATAATCAAAGCCTCAAGCCCCTGGTTTACTGCTCTTTTAATCTGCATATTAATAAGGTCTGCCCCTTCTTTAACCGCTTCGGCTTCGGGGTCTGCTTCCTCTTCTGCTGCTTCTGTTTCCTCAGCTGCTTCGCCTGTTTCATCGGCTTCAGCGGTTTCGGCTGCTTCCTCATCGGTTTCAACCTCTAAAAACTTAACCGTATCCGATTCGGGGTCAAAACCGTAGTTATCTCTGTAATCGCTGTATTTAAGGCTCGTTATGGAATATCCTCCCGGCGCCGTAAAGCTGTCAAAGCTGTTTACCGGGTTGGAATATAAGTAGAAGTCCGCTTCAAGAGAATTTCCGTATTTGTCGCTGACAAAAATTGTGTAGCTGCCGCTTTCCTCGTAAAGATCGGGGTTTTCGCTCTCATTTATATATTCCTCGCCGTCTTTGTTAACGGAGTAATCCAAGCCGGTGGGCATAGTAAGGCTCAGTGCCGAAGCCGAAAACATACCGGCAGGCATATTGGCATAAAACCTTCCCGTTCCCACGGTAAATGCGAAAAGATTCTTATCTTCGTCAAACTCATTTACTATAGAAGCTGATGTTAAGGCTTCATAAACATAGTTCTCGTCGAAAACCTCAACAGCTTCTTCATCTTCCAATGAAGGCTCGTCTGTCACAGCGTCGGCTGAAGCGTCTACGCCCTTTTGTATTCTGAAGGTAAACCTCGCCCTGTATTTAACGCCGTCGCTGCTGCTTGTAACATTAAAAATATATGTACCCTGTTCGTCAATATAGGTTTTGTTTACAAACTGGGTGTCTATGCCGTCTTTTGTCATAGTGACGGTCATATTGGAGGGTATATCTATATAAACATTTCCGCCGCTTAAGTCATTGTTGGCTATGTTGGTATAAAAACCCTCGCCGTTTGAAAATGTTTCCTTATATAAATTTGCGTCCGCATTATATGTTTCGGTCAGTGTGTCGGAAACTATGTTTTCCGTTGTTGCTTCGGTAATTATTTCCGCTGTTTCCGCCGAAGCCGAAACACTGCTTTCCCCAGTGCCCGAAGCAGACTGAACTGAGCCCAAAACCTCACTGACTGTAGCTGTGTCTTCTATTGTAAAATTAAAATCTGTTTTATATACTCTGGCATATTCCTCTAAAACACCGTTATTCTTAGCATATACCGTCATAGTGTAGCTGCCGGGCGCCGTTATAATATCGTTGTTTCCGTAGCTTATTTGAGAGCCGTTTCTTTTAAGGCTGTAGCCCAAATTTTTGGGAAACAAAAAGCTTGCCTGTGTAACATTTTCGCCGTAGGACGAAACCGATGAAAAGAAAACCTTGCAGTTGGGGAAGGTATATTTATAAAGTCCCGTTGAAAAGTCGTTTTCAACACTGTTTATACAGCTTATCATCTGACAGCCGTATTGTTCGTTATATACACCCGAAACAGGCTCGCCCATAATTCTGAAGGTAAAATATCCGCTGACAATTTCACCTGAAACAACATCTGTCGACACCGCTGTCAAAACATAATAGCCCTTTCCGTAAACCGGCTCGCCGCTTTTAAAGGTCTTTGCGATTCCGTCACAGGTAAGAGTTGCGGTTATGTCCTTGGGAATGTATAAAATAACGCCGTCATAGGTTTTTCCCCCTTCGGGAACAGTAGAGGTGAACTGTCTGCCGCTGGCAAATGTCTCTGTGTAAATTCCCGAATTTATGTCAAAGCTTTCGGTAAATTCCTGAACAGAACCGGCTGTGTCTCCCAAAGAAAAGACAGCCGCATTTCCTAAAACAAGTATGAAAATAATCGCCGCAGCAACCGCTTTGTTAAGTTTCTTCATCTTTAACCACCTCATAGCCCTTGGCGGGAAAATATAAGTCCCTGTTAAAATATTTCTTTATCCATGTTTTTTCAAAAATAAAATACAATATGCCGATACCGGCGATTAATGAAACAACCACATAAATCTTATTGCCGAAGGTATATCTGTAAAT
>JAJQFU010000065.1 GCA_021200955.1 Clostridiales bacterium
ACAATGAGTATAAAAGTCAGGAAATTATTGAAATATTTAACAGAGCAGAGATAAGGAAAATTGAAGGTGAAAAAAATGGAATACATATCTGTTAAAGAAGCGGCGGAAAAATGGGGAGTATCGAAAAACTATGTTCAGAGGATTTGGACGATTGGAGAAATGCAGACGATAAAACTCTTGCCGATGCTTTTGACACTATGTTTACGCCGAGCAAAAAGGATATGGATAATCTGAACAAAGCCGGATTTGAAAACAAGTTTGAAACAATATATATAAACGGTGTTTTGATGAAAGATTATTATGCTCAAAATCCTTTGGAAGAGGGCAAGGATAAAAAAGCTGATATAATGAGAAAATTTTTAAACAGAGAAGCACAGATAGACGTTTTAAGATATGACGATGACCTTAAGCCCGTAGTTTCCACTGTGACTGCCGAAAGCCGCTTCCCGGCAAAAACCGTTACAACGGGAAGAGTCTTTAAAAAAACTGTTACTATAGACGAAAATAAGATGTTTAAAGATTTCAGCGAGAATGAGGCAAGCAATGCAGCAAGAAGAAAAGCCATTGCAAATAAGGCTGTGGATGCTATACCGCCCGAAAGGCTTGTAAGGCTCAGTAAGAAAAATGTTGCGGAAGCACTGGAGCAGCGCAGCAAGGAAAATATGCGTCTTGTTGAAAATGAAATAAGACAGCAGTTTAAACTGGGCGAAGGTGCTGTAGATCCTGTTGAATATCAGCTTTATATGCTTTCACAGGGTATGTCTATGAAGGATATTTTAGATGTGAACAAGGAAAAGGAGCTGAAAAAGGATTTATGCCAACAGTGGTATTCCCTTAAGATAAGCGATGACCCGGAAGATAAAAATGTGCTTAATGAAGAACTGGCAAAAATGAAGAAAACTCTTGCAGGAGCAGCCCTTCACGGAGGAGATTTAAGCGACAGCGATAACATTTTAGGCAATTTAGAGCAAATAACCTGGCTTAACAGAGCAGCCGAGGTTTTTACGGCTGAGAACGGGCTTGGCAAGGATTTGGGAAGTGAGTACGATAATAAAACCATACAAAAAATTTCAAATATTACAAAGGCTCAGCTGGGGCTTGCGGAGTATATTAAAAGCGATGATTATGTATTGGACAGACCCTTTGATGTGAATACTCACAAAGAGGCTATGCTGAATAAGCTTTATCTCGAGGGATGCAATGCAGAAATTTCGGGCAGAATGTACTCTCTTGTAAATGATGCCGAGCCGTCAAAGGTATATGACAAGGAATTGGAATATGATGAACATCAGGTTGAAAGAAACGGCATTGCGATAACTGCATGGCTTGAAGGCAAGGGCGGCAGAAATATTCATCTGGATGTTGATAAAGAAGGACCTGCATTAAGAGTTACAGATGAGCTTTCCGATCCGAAAAAGGTGAATATAAAGGGTGAGCCGGTTAATCCCGTTCCGGAAATAAAGGCATTCGAGAAGCTTCATAATGAGCTGACAGAAGGATTTAACAAAGACATCGGCGATGAACTGAGTGTGATTTCAGAAAATATCGATAATGAAGCTCAGCTTGCAGCCAAAGAAATAGCAAGGCTGGCTCCTCAGGACTTTTTGGATGTGGATATAGACGATGAAGCAGAGAAGACAGTCCAGAGCGTTTTCGACAAACAAGGTGATGGTCTGAAAAATGTGTTTAACAGATTTGAAAGCGGTATTGACCAATATAAAGAGGTTGTTGAAACTAAAGCAAAGGCAGAGGCTTTAAAGGAGGCAGACTATGAAAACAAAGCCTTAAGAGGCGAGCTCAGCGCTTTTCCCGAGTTTACGGAGAAGCAGGAGGAGCTTATAGCTGACCGGCTTGTATCTGCGGAAAAAGAAAAATTTGAAAAGCAGGCGGAAATGACAGAACAAATAAATAAAGCCGTAAGTGAATATTCAGGGAACGCAGCAAAAATAATAAGCGAAGAACCCCTGTTTGAAAAAAGGAAAGAGCTTTATGAAATGTTTGATGATGACGGATGGACTCTTACAAAAAATCTCGCTTCCGCAAAGGTCAAGGATGCATTGATAAAGGTTGAAGCTGAAAACGATGAAATATCTCAAATTCAATCCGAAGCTGATTTAGACAGCTATTTAAACAGTCACCCGTCTTTAAAAGCCGACTATAATGCCAACATTAAATCGGGGAAGAATGCAGTCAGAGAATATTTTAAGAGTGAAAAGAAAACAATTGAAAGTATGTTTAAAGATGCCAAAAATACTTTTGATGATAAAGCGGATAAGAAGATTATCGAAAATGACAAAAAGTTTATTTTAAATGACAGGCAGAAAAAAATAAAGGCTTTTGATTTTGAGATAAAGAAGGCTGCTCTTTCCTCCGCTTTACAGGCTGAGATGAATAAACAGGCGGAAAATCTTAAAAAAGATAAGTATAGCACAGAGAAAGTAATAACAGACGCTGAAATGAATGTGGCAAAAAAATGGAAGCTCAATGCTAATAACCCAAACGTCCCCAAGCAGGAGCAGCCTGTAAAAGAGGAAGAAAAAGAACCTGCAAAACCGTTTTCATCTGTTGGGGTAAGCGTTAAGGAAGTCACAAACGTGATAGATTTGATGTATGCCGATCAGCAGCTTAACAGTGTTTATGAACAGAACAAGGCAATTTTGGAAACGGACAAACGGAAATATCAGAATGAAGAGAGGAAAGCCGAAACAGATCTCAAAAACAAGATTAATGATTTCCTGAAATGTGATTTCAACTCAAAAAAGCTTAAAGAAAGAGCTGTCAGCCATGAAGCAAGGAGCAAATTTATAGAGGAAACTCTTGAAGCACATCCCGAGCTGAAGGGGCTCAAAAAGGGAAAATTTAAGGAGATAGCTGATTTTGAAAAATTAAGAGATACTTGCAGGAAGGATGTTAATAATCTTAAAGCACAGCTCGACGATGACGAAAGTCCTATTTTGAAATCAGCTGAGGAAAGAGCCTCTCTTTTGGAAAAAATTGCCGGTGAAGGCAGATGGATTAAAACCAATGCTTATACCGAAAAGCGTGATATGTATGACTTCTTCGGAACGGTTCAGAAAAAAGCTAAAGAGGAAATGGCGAAAGCACAGAAGTTGGGTCAGGACGGTATTGAGGCGGCAAAGAACTCAATTTTGGCTGACTTTAAGTCAGACGTGAGTTATAAGGGGCTGTTTAAGAACGACTTCAGAGAGGATATTAATCTTTTAAACAACAGGGTTAATGAAATTAAAAAACAGGTTGAATACACTGACCAGCGGATTCAGGCAAATGAAGCCGATTTGTCGGAAAAGAAAAATCAGCTTAAGGAAACAGGCAGAATTTTGCAGGAAAAAGCAAAGGAAAATAAACCGGTTAAACTGCGTTCCCTGAAGGACTTTGCAAGTAAATCTCAGTCGGGAGCCGAAAAAAAACAATCGGAAAAGACGCCGTTTTCCCCGGAAAAACAAGCTGATCTTGAGAATACGGGGAAAGATTCACGTAAGAAGGCAAACTCTTTATGAGAAACAGCTGAAAACCTGCTGCAAAAAACGCAATCCGACATCAGTGTTCACAAAGGGAATGAATAAATAACAGCTTGTAATGCTAATAGTTTAATTGCTGATAATTTGCTGAGTTAGTTAAGACTGACTTTATGACAAAAAAGAACCCCTGCGGCAAAACTCCGAAACTGCTTTTCGGGATTGCTCCTGCAGGGGTTCTGTTAAATTCCCTGTCATCAGGAGCAGTTTCGGCTCAGGGAGCAACATCTATAACAGAAAAATTGAATTTTGAAAAATCTTTAAATATATTTATCTTTTGTATTTATATGAATTGATATTAAAAAATGTAAATATCGTTTTTTCCCATTTGACAGTCAATAACCGCAAATCCCTTTAGATGTGTGAAAATTATAGG
Source organism: Clostridiales bacterium (assembly GCA_021200955.1). Lineage (GTDB taxonomy): Bacteria > Bacillota > Clostridia > Lachnospirales > CAG-274 > JAJQCI01. The sequence continues at coordinate 3,913 of JAJQFU010000065.1, forward strand.
AATGCCTTATTTTAAAGCGTTCTATAACAGACTATGTTGCGGCTGCACTTTTCATCTCAGATTCGCCTTGAGCAATAAGACTTATTATTCAAAATACAAATTCGTTTTTTTCTCAAGTATGTCTAAGATTATCTCCTCAAATGTTACTCCAACCGGAGGAGTAAGCTTTTTAAGCTTATGCACTGTATTAAGACCATTATTTGTGCTACGTGCAAAACGGTTTACATTTTTTGTAAGAATCAGATTGATTTTACTGTCCCGGCAGTCCTGAATCATACACTGAAATTTACGGCGGTGTTTTGTATTAGTGTCTGTTATACCCTCATCTGCAAAATACCTATATTTACCGGGTTTTCATTATTATCTGTTTTTTCTTTAAAGTGTTGTATTTGGCGTTCAAAACTTCCGGCTTGCGCATCTTTCAATGTGCATACTCTGCAATATATAGTTGCCCGCTTAACATTGTTATCACCCTTTTTATATCTGTATCGGCAGGAATAATTTCGTCTTTGTACTTATTTGATATATTTCACGAACCCGCTCACACTCTGTTTCACGCAGTTTTTCGGCTCTTTAAGCCATTTTCCACTTACCGGTCAGAGGACCGTGTATTTTTTTTGACATATTTTCGCTTCCTTTTTTTTGCAGCAGTTATATATATTATCTATATTTAACATAATGCTGCCTTTTTTCTATCATAATAAACAGCTAACTGTCTTTCCAAATATTAACCGTCCCGGCTTCGCATAATTCCAACTTTTGAGCGAATAATAGACTTGTAAAAGTTTTTCTGTTTCGACAGATTAAAGCTTTGCCGGAAAATGATTTTTAAAAGAGGAGGCAAACTATGAAGGCAACAGGCATAGTTAGAAGGATAGATGATTTGGGAAGAGTTGTTATACCGAAGGAAATCAGGCGGACACTGCGAATAAGAGAGGGTGACCCCCTGCTGAAAACATTGTCACAGTCAAAAACCTTGGATTTCAGGCAAAATCTCTTCTGCCAAGCCATACGAAAGCTTTTTTCTACATAATGACATTATGAAATAGTAATTATTTGCATATCAACATAACAGAAAATTTATTGTGAAAGCACTTACAAAAAATCAAAAATAAAAATCTTGACATACGTGTTATGATTATACAACAGAAGGGAGATAATAAATGAAAACGTCGGAGCTAATTAAGATTCTTAAAAAGAACGGCTGTTACCTTCTGAGGAATGGTAAAAAGCATGACATGCCGTGAATTTGTTTCAACATTTTAAATATTGAAGAAACAAATTCAAGGTGTACAGTCCTAAATCAGAAAATATGTTTACTGTTCCAAGACACGGCTCAAAGGAGATACCAAGCGGAACAGCAAATAATATAATGAAAGATGCAGGCTTATAATCATTGATTAATTTATTTTGCGAAAGGAGAATGTATATATGTCTAAATATGTTTATGCCGCTGTTTTTACAAAAGAAGAGAACGGACAGTATTCAGTTACTTTTAATGATATAAAAGGATGTTATACTTGCGGAGATAATTTAGAGGAGGCCATTGAAATGGCGGAGGATGCCCTTGCTCTTGTATTGTATGAGTACGAGAAAGAGGGGAAGGAAATTCCCAAAGCAACTGATATTTCCGAAATAAAAACAGGTGAAAACGAATTTGTAACTTATATTGCCTGTGATACTATGGAGTACAGAAAAATGTATAATAATAAGTCAGTAAAAAAAACACTTACTATTCCTGAATGGCTTAATGAAGAAGCTTTAAAAAGCAATATAAACTTTTCAGCAGTCTTACAGGAAGCATTGCAGGAAAAGCTGGCAATAGGTTAATAGCGGCTATTCTTTATGAGCCATAAGTTTGACCGCATTCTAAATAATGTCGGTATTTAATATGTACATCTTTAAGCAGTACAAATAATAGCGTTTGAAATTTTATGGGCGTGTTTATAATATAAAAAATAATAGTCGGTCATAGGTATATTTCTAAAACCGGCTATTATTTTGATAATGATTAGCTGTTGTTATAATTAGCAATAAAAACTGATTTCCCCAAAATAATTATACCACCTTTGCATTATTTCTTCGCTGTTTGCTTCTATGATTCTCATTATCTGTCTGAGTTTGGGCGAGGAAATTTTTGAGTTGTTATTACAGAGAAGGGCTTTGCCTGATTTTGTTATCCAAACTTTGGTTGCATTGGATTTGGGATTGTGTTCGGCAATATGAACATGAATCGGCTCAACGGGATCATTTTCATTAGACCAAAAATAGATAATAAATTCTCCGATCTTAAAAATTTGCGGCATTGGCAAAACCACCTTTTTGAGAATATTCCATAATTAAGTGAGCATTTTTTTCAACAAGATTTTTGAAGTAGGAAATTTCAGATTCTGAAAAGCCTACAA
>JAJQFU010000032.1 GCA_021200955.1 Clostridiales bacterium
AAATTGTGATGTATTTATTAAAAATTATTGCTAATTTTAAGGTTTTATTGTATACTGAACATAAAGCATTTGATTTAAACAAAAAAGTAGAAAATGTGATTTTCTTTATTAATAAGTTATATCATATATTACTGAAGAACAACAGATGTGTTCTGTTCTTTTTAAGTATGCTTTGAAAAAGGAGGGACGGGTTTAAATATGATTTAGATATTTTAAGAAACAGTCAAATTAATGTTTAAGGAGGGTAATTTATGAAGCGAAAAACAATACGCATAATCAGTGCGGTAATTGCGGTTGTTATGGCGGTTTCAACAATCGTTTATGTAAATGCCGATGAACAGGGCGGCTTGCTGACAGAGCTGCTTGAAGAATATGCCGGAAGCGAAGATTCGGCTGTTTCCGATTCTGCTGTGGAAGCGGAAATCTCTTCTCCCTCAGGCACAGAAACCGACGAACAAGAAAACGGAAATAATTTTTCTGAAAATGAAGCCGTATTAAATTCGGTTTCCAATACAGCGGAAACAATAATTTCAGCCGATTTGGCTGATAACGGCGAAGCTTTAATCTCCGGATATTGCGGAGATGAGGTTGAATATGTTCTTTATGAAGACGGATCTCTTGTTATTTCCGGCTCGGGAGATATGTATAATTATGACAATTACAATGAGCCGCTTACTCCATGGTATGAAGAGTATATAACATGGGACATAACCTCAATAACAATTGAAAGCGGAGTAACAAGCATAGGCGACAGTGCTTTTGAAGAGTGCGGCGCAGCGGAAAGCATTACCATAGCCGACACAGTAACGAAAATAGGCGAGGGTGCATTCAGATACTGCGAATCTCTTCCGAGTATAATAATACCCGATTCCGTTACATATATCGGCGAATGGGCATTTGAATGCTGTGAATGGCTTGAAAGCGTAACTCTTTCGGAAAACTTGGAAGGAATAACCTACGGTATGTTTGCCGAATGTTATTCGCTTAAAAGCTGTAAAATACCCGATTCTGTTACGTATATTGACGAATGGGCATTTGAAGGCTGTGAATCTCTTGAAACAATAACCATTCCGGCATCGGTAACAGCCATAGGCGAAGGCGCTTTTGACGGAGCAGGGCTTTTGACGGTTTACTGCTATGAAAATTCAGCGGCTGATAATGCTGATTATTACCCTGACGATACGGAAATTATTTATATTGAAGAAGGTGCCGAAACAGGCTCCTGCGGCGACAATGTTACATATACGCTGTATGAAAGCGGAACCCTTATAATTTCCGGCGAGGGCGATATGTATGACTTCGTCTTTGAGGGTGATGACGACAGCGAGTTTGTTTATGCTCCGTGGAATCCCGATATCGAAAACAATACGATTAAAACAGTTGTTATTTCAGAGGGAGTAACAAGCATAGGAAATTATGCTTTCTGTTATTGCTATGGTATAACCTCTGTATCACTTCCTTCAACATTAACCCGTATAGGCGATTATGCTTTTGGCTGGTGTGAATCAGTGCCTAAAATAGATTTGCCCGAATCATTAACAGATATAGGTCAATATGCATTTTGGGGCTGTGAATCACTGACAAGCATATCAATTCCCCAGGGAGTAACATCTATAGATGACTTTACATTTTTATATTGTGAATCGCTTACAAGTGTGGATCTTCCAACATCTTTAACATCTATCGGCTTGTGGGCGTTCGGCAGCTGCTATGCTCTTCCCGAAATATACATACCGGGAACAGTCACCGAAATAGGCGATTATGCCTTTTCATACTGCACTGCTTTAACAAGCATAACCATTCCTTCAAGCGTAACCTCTATAGGCAGCAGCGCCTTCTATAAGAGCGGTCTGAAAACAGTTTACTGCCCTGAAGGTTCTGTTGCAGATGACTCAACCCTTTATCCCGAAGGAACGGAAATTATTAATGCAGAATATTTAGCATACGGCTCCTGCGGAGATAATGCTGAATATACATTAACAAGCGACGGTGTTCTTACAATATCCGGCACGGGAGAAATTACCGAATATACAGACGATATATATTATCCTTGGGCGGATTACAACAGCTTCATTACGTCAATTGTTATTGAAGACGGTATAACAAATACGGGTGTTCTTGCATTCTACGGCTGCACTTCATTAAAGAGCGTAAGCCTCGGAGCAGACGTAACATCTATAGCCAGAGCGGCATTTTCAACCTGTTCCGCTCTTGAAAGCATAACCATGCCCGAGGGATTAACCTCTATAGGTGCTTCTGCCTTCTGGGGAACGGCTCTTAAGAGTGTAACTCTTCCCGAAACTCTGGAGACATTAAGCAGTGCTGCATTTTATAACTGTGCATCTCTGGAAAGTATAAACATACCGGAATCTCTTACTTATTTAAACGACAGTATATTCTGCAACTGTACCTCCCTTAAGAGTATAACCATTCCTCCGACTGTAAAGAGTATAAGCAGCTCGGCCTTCAACAGCAGCGGTTTAACTGCGGTATACTGTTATAAAAATTCCGTAGCAGACAATTCAAACCTTTACCCCGACGGAACGGAGCTTGTATATATAGGCGAAGCTGAAATTGAAGTACTGTATACGGGAAGCTGCGGAGATGATGCCGAATATACCTATTACAGCGACGGCTCACTTATAATATCCGGTACGGGAGCGATTAATGACTATAATTACACAACCGTACCTTGGTATTCCTACCGTTCAAATATTAAGTCTGTAACAGTCGAAAGCGGCATAACAAGCATAGGAACCTATGCACTCAGCGGCTTATCATCGGTGACAAGCATAGAGCTTCCCGATACTGTTACAACTATAGGCAATAGTGCTTTTTATGAGGACACCGCCCTTAAAGAGATAAGCATACCCGATTCCGTAACAGAAATAGGCAGAAGTGCATTTTCATATTGTACGGCTCTTCCCGAGATAACTATACCCGATTCTGTTACAACTATGGGAACCTCTGTATTTTGGTATTGCAGCTCTTTGACAAACGTAACATTGTCAAATTCGCTTACAGCTATAAGCAGTTATATGTTTTACGGCTGTTCATCACTGACGAGCATAACCATACCGGAATCGGTTTTAAGTATAAACTATCAGGCATTTTATGAATGTACGGCTTTGGAAAGTGTAACAATTCCATACAATGTTTTAACTGTAAACACATCTGCTTTTTCTAACTGCAGCGGTTTAAAAACAGTTTACTGCTATGAGGGTTCATTTGCCGATAATTCAAGTCTTTATCCCGAGGGAGCAGAGCTTGTTTATATAGGCGACGCTTCCGATAAAATTGCCGTTTCCGGAAGCTGCGGAGATGAAGCGGAATATACTTTATATGCCGACGGAACACTGGTGATATCCGGTGCGGGCAAAATGACAGACTTTGACGGTACAAGCGCACCATGGTATTCCTACCGAAGTGCCGTAAAATCACTTGTTGTTGAAGAGGGAATAACAAGTATAGGGAAATACAGCTTTTATGGCTGTTCATCACTTGCAAGTGTAGAAATAGCGGAAACAGTTGAATCTATAGGAATCAGAAGCTTCGACTCCTGTTCGGCATTAACAAGCATTGATATACCGAATTCTGTTACAAGTATAGGCAATTACTGCTTCTATCACTGTACGGCTCTTGCTGATGTCAGTTTATCCGAATCACTTGAAACCATAGGCACATATGCTTTTGCTTACTGTGAAGCACTTCCGAGCGTAATAATACCCGACAGTGTAACATCATTGGGAGGAGATGCATTTTATTATTGCACTGCTTTGGCGGAGGTTCAGATTTCAAGCGGCTTGACTGAAATAAGCGAATATACATTCGGACGCACCGGTCTGACCGAGGTTATAATACCCGAGGGTGTAAAAACTATAGGAGACAGTGCTTTTAACAACTGCAGCAGCTTAACAAAGATTACAATACCCAACACTGTTGAAACTATAGGCTCCGCAGTATTCAGATATTGTTCATCTCTTAAATCAATAGTAATACCCGACAGCGTAACAAGTATAAACGCTTATGTATTTGCAGACTGTACAGCTTTGGAACAGGTTGTATTATCAAATAATTTCGACTATGTATGGAATGAAGCCTTCTATAACTGTTCAAGTCTTAAAACACTTGTAATACCCGACAGTGTAAGGAATATAGGTCAGTATGCTTTTTCCGGCTGTACGGCTATGGAAAGTCTTTACTTACCCGAGGGCATAACCTATATTATTGAGGATAGTATAAGCGGAATGTCTGAAAATGTAACAGTTTACTGTTATTCAAATACAAATGCTTATATATATGCAGTAAATTTGGGATATAATGTATATGACCTCGGTGAACATGAGCACGAATATGAAAACTTTGCCACTACATTCAGCTGTACAGAACAGGGCTATGCAGGAAGAACCTGCTGGATCTGCGGATATACTGTTATAGATGAATATTTCGGCGGCGAAGGTCACCAATACGGCGACTGGGTTGTTGAAAGCGAAGCCACAATTTTCAGCGAAGGTTATAAATACAGAGAATGTTCTGTCTGCGGTTACAAAGAAGAGGTTTATACCGACAAGATTGATGTTGACATAGAAACAGACGAAAACTACGGTCTTGCAAACTTTACCGTAGTTGACGCAGGCACTCTTGAACCTATCAGCGGAGCTAAAATGCATATTACAACGGAAAACGACGGCGAAGGCACAGTTTACTGCGGAAGTGACGGAACGGCTTCTATTATACTTCCCGTAGGAAAACAGACTGTTACCGTTTCCGCCGACGGCTATGGCTCAAGAAGTCTGAATGTGACAATAGCTTCAGGCGAACAGAATATAGCAAAAATCGGTTTGGGAACAGGCTCCCTTGTTGAGGGCGTTCTTACGGTTGACGCTATGACCGATGAAGAAATTAAGAATGCGGGAATTGACGTTAATGCCGAGGACAATAACCAAATTTATAAATATACAGTAACATTTGAATTTGGCGAATATGAGGCATATTTCGATTCGGAAGGCACAAACTACAGTTCTCCTCAAACCTTCTATGACGGAGATACTCCCGTAAAGGTTACCGCCCTTTCCGAAAACTTCTACCTTGTTATAACAGGCGAGGTTAAATGGCTTAAGGAAATGTTTGACGTTCAGCTTCTTGTTATAAACAATTCGGCTACCGACACAATTGAGGATTGTACAGCTGAGCTGGTTCTTCCCGAAGGAATGTCTCTTGCAGATTTGACAGAGGGCGAACAAAGCCTTGTTCAGACAATAGACTATGTTGAAGAGGGCGGAACGGACGAACTTCACTGGTATGTCAGAGGAGACGAAGAGGGAGAATATGACTTGACTGCCAAGCTTGAGGGCTTGCTTATGCCCTTCGAAGAAAGCTTCAGCTATGAATATACTACCGATGAGCCTGTAAAGGTTTATGCAGGCAGCGCTCTCCAAATGACAATTAAGGCTCCCGGCGCAACATATTATAATGACGATTATACTGTTACACTGGAGCTTGAAAATGTTTCCGACAAATCTATCTATAATCTGACTCATACAATAACAAGCCTTGAACAGTTTAAGGCAGTTACCTATTCAGGGGGCTATATTATAGAAGAAGCCTATGTTGATACTGACCTCGATAAGGTAACGGTAACAACATATGATGAGGAAGGAAAAATTGTTGACGAGTCCGAGACGACTGTTGACACCTATGTAATAGGCTCTGCTTCTGCAGGCGAGCTTAAGCCCGGCGACAAGATAGTTATTGAAGTGACATCAAACATTATGTTTGAAGGCGGCAGATTAACAGCAAAGGGCGCAGAGCTTGTTGAGCAGATAGAAGAGGCTCAGAAGATTTTGGATGCTTATAATGCTGCTGCGGACGGAAATGAAATTCTCAACACAGCCTACAATATGCTTGCTGCGGCTCAGACCAATATGAACGCAGCGGCTTTAAGCGGCACAAAGGGAGAGGCTTATTCTTCGCTTTTGACAGCTGTAAATCAGCTTTTGGATATAATTTCCACAGGCAGCAGCACAGCCTTAGAGACGGTCTCAAGGCTTGAAAAAGCGGGAATTTATTCGGTTCTTTATGAAATCTCTCAGGATTCTTCATATTATGAAAACCATACCGAGGACGAAATAAATTCTTATCTTAAGGTTATGGACGCAATTTTAAGAAGCTGCAGCGATGAAGAATTTGAAACCTACAGTGTTTTCAACATTCTTAAGGCAACAGCGGAGTCAATACCCTTAAGATTTATATTAAAAGATGTTTTCGTAAATACTCTTGAAGGCTCAACAACTGAAATTCCATATGTTATAGAAGTGACGGCAGGCGATTATCCTGTTTCATTCAGTGTCAGTGCAGTGGGCAGCTATCTCTATGATATTCTTTATTCCGCTATGGGCAGCGATGTACCCAGATATGTTGATATTTTCGGAGGAGAAACTTCGGGCTATGACGATGTTGTTCAGCATATAATTATGAAGCAAAACAGCACGTCTACTCTTGCGGCTGAATCGGCAACGGGCAACGCAGCCTTCAGGGCTTGGGTTGAAACCGCCGACGGAAGTATAAGTTCGGCTTTCACCCTTACTTCAGACAATGAAACGGCAGCGGTCAGCGGCGGTGTTCTCAGCTTTACGGGCTCGGGCTTCATAAGTGCGGTTCCTTCGGCATCTGAAGGCGGAACGCTTTATGTAGAAGCAACCGAAAACGGCGAAACAGATGTAAAGACTTATGAAATTGACGTTGTTTCAGACCATACCTGTTCGGGCGAATGGGAAGCTGTTGTGGAACCTACGGAGGAAGCTGACGGCTATATGGTTAAGGTCTGCGATACCTGCGGAGACATAATCGATATTAAGACAACTAGTCTCTGCGACAGCCACAGCTTCGGTGAATATGAAATTATTTCGGAAGCAAGCGAAACAGAGTACGGACTTAAGGTCAGAACCTGTGAAAACTGCGGCTATACAGAATATTCCGTAATTAAAACAACAAATATTCTTGAGCTTACGGAAGAAAGCGAATTGACCATTGACAGCGGCAGCAGCTATGTTGTAGGAACGGAAGCAAAGGTATTAATATCCGACTTTATGGAGAACTTCGAAAACGACAATATTGTTATTTATGACAATAAGGGTGTTGAGGTTACGGATTTAAGCGGATATATAGGCACCGGCTTTGTAATTCAGAATGTTTATCAAAATGAAGTGACGGATCAGCTGATTGTGGTTATTAAAGGCGAGCTGAACAGCGACGGCGTCAGAAATGTTCTCGATTTGGCAAGGCTCTTTGACCATATTCAGTCGGCGGAGATTTTAGACGGATATTATTTGGAAGCAGCTTATATGAACGGCGATGAAAAAATAGACGTTTTGGATCTTGCTTCACTGTTTGATGAGATTCAAAAATAAGGCTTAAGCCCCTATTCAGGCGTTTAAGTTCATATTAAGATATTTTGGGTACGGGCAGTTTTCTGTCCGTACCCTTTTATATTAAAAACGAAATGAAAGAAAATAATTATCTTCCCAAAATCCGTAAAAAGAGCGGATATTTTTATCTGAATTTTTTTACAGGAAATTATAAATCATTTTACCTTTCTTTGGTAGAAGCAAAAAAAATATGACTGTATAATAAGACACATTAAGACATATAGAAAGGGCATATTTTTATGCCGGTTATCAGGAGGTAAAATTATTATGAAGTATATGAAAAAGAAGATGCTGTCTTTAGGCATTATAACAGCTGTGCTCGCAGGAACCTTATCCTGCACGGGCTGTTCCGGAAGCGGCAGTACGGCTTCGGTTTCGGACGAAACAGAGCAGACGGAAACAGCGGAAGCCGCAGAGAACACCCCGAAGTATATATTCCTGTTTATAGGCGACGGTATGAGCTACCCTCAAATTCAGCTTACAAATTATTTTGTCAGTGCAAATGATTCCGCCGAAAAAGGAAAAACCGTAAATGTCGAGGGAGAAGAAACAGACGTGCTTCAAAGCGAAAGCCACCTTACTATGATGGATTTTGAAACAGCAGGTTCAGCCCAAACCTATGACAGTACATCATTTGCTCCCGACTCCGCTTCAACCGCTACATCTATAGCAACCGGAAACAAAACATGGAGCGGCAGCATAAACGTAAGTCTTGATTATTCAGAAAAATATGAAACCATAGCCGAAAAGCTGAAGGCTCAAAAGGATTATAAAATAGGCGTTGTTTCAAGCGTAAACTTAAACCACGCTACACCTGCCGCCTTCTATGCTCATCAGAAATCCAGAAACAGCTATTACGACATAGGTCTTGAGCTTATAGACAGCGGTTTCGACTATTTTGCAGGCGGCGGACTTTTAAAGCCCACAGGAGCAGATGAAGATCAGGAAAATCTTTATACACTTGCGGAAGAAGCCGGCTATAAGGTTTTAACAACACAGGCTGAGGCAGAAGCCCTTACAGCCGATGACGGAAAGGCTATAGTTATAGACGAACATCTTGCAGACAGCTCGGCTATGGCTTATGACATAGACAGAGAAGAAGGTCAGTGGGGTCTTTCAGACTATGTTGAAAAGGGCATAGAGGTTTTGGATAATGACGATACAGGCTTCTTTATGATGGTTGAAGGCGGAAAAATCGACTGGGCGTGCCACGCAAACGATGCCGCTACGGTAATACAGGATACAATAGCTCTTGACGAAGCCGTAGCCAAAGCAGTGGATTTTTATAACAGCCACCCTGACGAAACTCTTATTCTTGTTACAGGCGACCACGAAACCGGCGGCCTTACAATAGGCTTCGAAGGAACCGACTATGACACCTTCCTTACCAATTTTAACAATCAGAAGGTTTCCTTTACAAATTTTGACGACAACTATGTTGCAGGCTACAAAGAAAACAAAACTGACTTTGACGCTGTAATGGCTGACGTAACCGAGCTTTTCGGTCTTGTTCCTCCCGACGGATCCGCCGCTTCGGCTTCTCAAAAGGACAGCGTCGACCTCCACCCCGAATCGGATAATGACGGAACACTTGTTATGACAGAATATGAATACGGAAAGCTGAAAGCCGCATATGAAGAAACTCTTTCGAGAACAGGCGACGAAGAGGAATTTGAACAGCAGGAATATGAGCTTTACGGCAGCTATGAGCCTTTAACCGTAACCGTAAACCACATTTTGAACAACAAAAGCGGTGTAAGCTTCAGTTCCTATGCCCATACGGGTCTGCCTGTAGAGGTTTTGGTAAAGGGTGTCGGTGCAGAAGACTTCCAAGGCTTTTATGACAACACTGACATTTATAAAAAGATGGCTCAGCTTACGGGGGTAATCTAAAATATGTTAAAAGGGATTTTTTATAAAAATTCTCCCTTTTTGCTGATTCTGACAGGTATTATTTTTGTTGGCATCCTCTTCCTGGTTCCTACAGGCTATGAGGATGCCAAAATTTATGAGGACGCAGAAAGGGTTAAAGCAGAGGTTATATCTGTTGACAACTCGGCAGTAAAAAGCTCGGGGCTTATTAAATCAGGCGAACAAAGCTGTGTTGTTATTGTAAAAAAAGGCATTTTTAAGGGCAGAGAGATTGAAGCCGTCAATTTTTTAAGCGGCTCTTTGGAACAGGACAAAATTTTTGAGGCAGGCGACAGCTGCCTTGTTACAATTTCATATGAAGGTGAAAATATAACCTCCTGCATTATGTCGGATCATTACAGGCTGGATAAGGAAGCTCTTCTGCTGATTCTGTTTTTTGCCCTGCTTATAGCCTTTGCGGGGAAAAACGGTTTTTTGGCAATTCTCTCATTTGTAATAACTATAATGACTCTTTGGAAGATACTCGTTCCCGCATATTTAAACGGCGTAAACCCCGTATGGCTGGGAATGGGAATAACTCTTCTTTTAACCTGTATTATCATATTTTTCGTCTACGGCTTCGACATAAAGACACTTTGCGGAGTTTTGGGCTCTTTTTTGGGCATATTTACAACCTGCATAATGGGCATAATATTTACAGATTTGTTTAAGATACACGGCGCCGTTATGTCAAATTCAGAAACGCTGTTATACAGCGGCTATCAAAACCTTAACCTGACCTCCGTTTTTATGAGCAGCATTTTTATAGGGGCTTCAGGGGCAATGATGGATTTGGCAGTGGACATAACCTCGGCGGTAAACGAGGTTGTAGAGAAAAAGCCGGAGATTAAGTGGAGAGAAGCCGCCCGTTCGGGAATGAACGTAGGCAGAGCCGCAATGGGCACAATGACAACAACTCTTCTGTTAGCCTATTCCGGCAGCTATATAGCCCTGCTTATGGTTTTTATGGCTCAGGGAACCCCCATAGACCATATTTTAAACTACAAATATGTTTCGGCGGAAATTCTCGACACAATAACCGGCAGCTTCGGGCTTGTTACCGTAGCTCCCTTTACCGCCGCCGTATCCGGTATTCTTCTTACTAAGAAAAAGGCGAAGGGCTGAAAAAACTGTCATTTATGAAAAAAATCATTTTGAAACCGCCGAAAAAAGCAAACCCTCAAAGTCTCTTTTTTTATCATATATTTTACAAGATATTTACATTTATATGATATCGGAAAATTTTTATGTGTTGTATTATATAAAGGCGCAGATTCGGCAGGCAATAAAACAGAAGGGTAATGCTGTGAAAAATGATTTATCAGCTTGGAAGTCAGCTTCGGGAAACTAATCTTGAAACTGTTATTAAAAACGGAGACTCCGCAGTTATTGTTACAAATGAAAACAAATATCCTTATATTTTAAAAGCTTTGGGAATTCAGGCGGAGGTAGATGTTTCCTTAACGGAAATTTTTTTCTGCAAGCTGGAAAGTCAGCCGGAGTGTCTTTACGGAACGCTTTCCATACCGCCGCTTTTGGATGTTTTGGGTGAGTGCTATCAAATTGCATATATTGTTACTGCAAAATATGTAGTGCTTATAGACAACGGAGCCTTTGCCTCCCGTCTTATTAACAGAATAAGAACAAGAAAGGTTCATCAGGGAGAGACAAGAGAGCGTTTTTTATCCAATTTTATTGCAGAATTTATTTCAAGAGACGCCGAAGTTTTGGAGGGCTATGAAAACACCCTTATGGAAATGGAAGACGAAGCCTCAAAGGGAATTGAAGAACACTTTCAAAGCAGGCTTCAGCCTGTCAGAAAACAGCTTTTAACCCTTCGCAGCTATTATGACCAGCTTACGGATATGACCCGTGAGCTTGAAGAAAACGAAGACCGCTACTTTGCCAAAAAGCAGCTTAAATATTTCGGAACGGCAGCCGACAGAGCGGAACGCCTTAAAGACAGAACAGGCTATCTTTTGGAATATGCAAGACAGGTAAGAGACGCTTATCAGGCTTTGGTTGACGCCAAGCAAAATGAAAATATGAAATTTCTGACAATTGTTTCAACAATATTTTTTCCGCTGACACTGATTACAGGGTGGTATGGAATGAATTTTGAAAATATGCCGGAGCTGAAAACAGGTTATCCCGTTATTATTTTGGTCAGCTTGGCTGTTATTATAGTCTGCCTTCTTATTTTCAAAAAGAAGAAAATACTATAATTTTTTAACAACAGGAGGAAAATAATATGGATTCTGAAGTAAACACACAATATACACAGGACAGAGAGCTTTCATGGCTTAAATTTAACGAAAGAGTTTTGGAAGAAGCCAAGGACGAAAGCGTCCCTCTTATGGAAAGGCTTAAATTTGCCGCAATATTTTCAAGTAATTTAGACGAATTTTTTATGATTAGGGTAGGCTCCCTTCATGATATGCGCCTTCTTAAAGAAACCCATATTGACTGCCGTTCGGGAAAAACCCCTAAGGAACAGCTTCAGGATATTTTCAAAGCCCTTATTCCCCTTTATAAACAAAGAGATAAGGTTATGGACGAGCTTGAGTCAAGATGCCGCGCCTGCAATATCTGCCGTTTGGGCTTTGACGAACTGGACGAGAAGGCAAAAAAGCAAGCCGCCCAATGGTTTGAAAAGGAGGTAAAGCCCATACTTTCTCCCCAAATTGTAGACCTGCATAACCCCTTCCCCCATTTGCCCAACAAAGAGCTTGAAATAATTCTCTCTTTAAAACGCAATGACAAACAGCTTTTGGGAATTTTGCCCGTACCGGCTTCTCTGCCGCCTTTTCTGCGTTTGGAAGAGAGAGGAGTTCACTATATTTTAACAGAAGACATACTTTTGGAGTTTGCCGGAGAAATATTCAACCAGTTTACTATTTTAGACAAGGCGGTAATTTCCGTTACACGAAATGCAGATATTGCCCCTGAAGACGAAGCCTATGACGTAGATATGGACTTCCGTCAGCATATGAAAAAAATAGTTAAAAAGAGAACGCGCCTGTGCCCCGTCCGTCTTGAAATTCAGGGAATGCTCAGCGAAAGCACTGTGGAAATTCTCAGCCGCTTTCTGTCTCTTCCTCATGAACAGATTTTCCTTACAAAATCACCTATTCATTTGGATTATCTCTTTAAGCTGGGAGACCTGCTGCCCAAAGAAAGCGCCGCAGCCCTCTGCGACACTGCCTACACACCACGGTTTTCTCCCGAGCTTAACCCGAACGAAAAAATCATTCCCCAAATCGAGAAAAACGATGCACTGCTGTTTTATCCCTACGAATCTATGGAGCCCTTCCTTCGTATGATTTCGGAAGCGGCTCAGGACTCGGACGTTCTGTCTATTAAAATTACAATCTACCGTCTTGCTGCCAAAGCCAGACTGGCTGAATATTTGTGTGCTGCGGCGGAAAACGGAAAGCAGGTTGTGGTTCTTATGGAGCTTCGTGCCCGTTTTGACGAGAAAAACAACATAGAATGGGCGGAAAGACTGGAGGAGGCCGGCTGTACTATTCTTTACGGCTTCGAAGGAATTAAGGTTCATTCAAAGGTCTGCCTTATTACAAGAAGGGAACACAACAGAATTAAATATATAACCCAAATAGGAACAGGCAACTATAACGAAAAAACGGCAAAGCAGTATACCGACCTTTGCTTAATGACGGCTAATCAGGAAATAGGCGAGGACGCGGCGCAGTTCTTCCAAAATATGGCTACGGCAAATCTGGGCGGAAAATACAAACAGCTTTTGGTTTCCCCCTTTGAGCTTAAAAACAGAGTTATAGCCTGTATCGACAGAGAAATCGAGAAAAAATCCGATGGCTACATCTTTCTTAAGCTTAATTCTCTTACAGACAGAAATATAATCGATAAGCTGGCTGAAGCATCGCAGGCAGGGGTTGAGGTTGTTATGAACATAAGAGGAATCTGCTGTCTTCTGCCGGGAATTGAGGGTCTGACAGACAATATTAAGGTGTTTTCCATAGTAGGCAGATATTTGGAACACAGCCGTATATACTGCTTCGGAAGAGAACCGGACGCACTGCTTTACATATCCTCAGCGGATTTTATGACCAGAAACACAGAGCGCCGTGTTGAGGTGGGCTGCCCCGTTCTTGACAAAAAAACAAGAGCCCGCCTGTTCCATATTATAGACGAGCTTCAAAAGGACAATTTTAAGGCGAGGGTTATGAAGCCCGACGGAAGCTATCAAAGAAAAAAGGATTATAAAATGCCTGTAAGCTGTCAGGAAAATTTCCAAAAAGAGGAAATAATAAAGGGTATGGGAAGCCAAAAGGAACCGGCTCCCATAAGAAAAATAAAAAATTTTATATTTAAGTTTAAAGCAATTTTTTCATAATGCATAAACCCTATGATGATGCAATAAAATATTTTTAAATATTTTATCTGCAGTTGTTATATTTATGCGATTTAAAAGCCGCTTGGGTGGAAGATCCAAACGGCTTTTTTATAATGTTTATTAATTTACGAGCTTTTACCGAGGTAAAGCTCCTTAACGCGCTGATTTGACAGAAGCTCGGCTCCCGTGCCCTCAAGCCCGATTGTACCTGTTTCCATAACATAGCCGTAATCGGCAATTTTAAGGGCTGCGTTGGCGTTCTGCTCAATAAGAAGAATAGTAATATGCTGCTCCTTATTGATTTCCTTAACCTTATTAAAAATGTCCTTAATAACAAGAGGAGCAAGACCCAGTGAAGGCTCATCCATCATAAGAACCTTGGGCTGTGTCATCAGGGCTCTTGCAAAAGCAAGCATTTGCTGTTCGCCGCCGGAAAGAGTACCGGAAAGCTGATTGCGTCTTTCGCCCAAAATGGGGAAAAGCTCCTCGCACATATTAATGTCTTTTTTTATGCCCTCTTTGTCCTTTCTGAGATATGCGCCTATTTTAAGGTTTTCTCTTACTGTCAGTTCTGCAAAAACATGTCTGCCTTCGGGAACAAGAACAATGCCCTTTTGGGTGATTGCCTGGGTTGAAAGCTTTGTTATGTTTTCGTCGTTATAAATAATCTCGCCGGAAGCAGTGTTTACAAGGTGCATAATTGCCTTAAGAGTTGTGCTTTTGCCTGCACCGTTAGATCCTACAAGAGTAATTATTTTTCCATCGGGGATTTCCATATTAATGCCCTTAAGAGCTTTAATACCGCCGTAGTTTACAAAAATATCGTTTACCTTGAGCATTAATCATCGTCCTCCTCTCCCAAATATGCCTTAATAACCTTGGGGTCTGCCTGAATTTCTTCGGGTACTCCCTGAGCTATGGTTTTTCCGTATTCAAGAACGTAAATTCTGTCGGAAATATCCATTACAAGCTGCATATGGTGTTCTATCAGGAGAATTGTTATGTCGAACTTCTTGCGGATTTCCACAATAAAGTCCGAAAGCTCCTCTGTTTCCTTGGGGTTCATACCGGCTGCCGGCTCGTCAAGAAGCAGAAGGGTGGGGTCTGTAGCCAATGCTCTGGCTATTTCAAGGCGTCTCTGCAGACCGTAGGGAAGGTTTGAAGCCTTTTCGTCCTTAAGGTCATAAAGCCCTACGACCTTTAAAAGCTCAAGAGACTTCTCAAGCATAGCCTTTTCTTCTTTTCTTGCCCAGGGCATACGCAGAACGCATGAAAAGAGGTTCGACTTTACTCTTAAGTGATTAGCTATAAGAACGTTTTCCAAAACAGAAAGCTCCTTGAAAAGCCTTATGTTCTGAAAGGTTCTTGCTATGCCCATATGGGCAATAACGTCGGGACGCTTTCCGTTAATTCTTTCGTCACCGAAAAAGACTGTTCCCTCGGTGGGGTTATAAACACCGGTTATCATATTAAAGGCTGTGGTTTTGCCAGCGCCGTTAGGCCCAATAATAGCCACGATTTCGCCTTTGTTTACTTCAATGTTAAGATCCTCAACTGCGGTAAGACCGCCGAAACGGATTGTTAAAGCCTTTGTTGAAAGTACACTCATCTTCAGACCTCCTTTTTGGACTTTTTAAGTCCCTTGAAAAATTTGAAAAGTCTGTCGAAAGAAAATTCTTCACTGCCGAAAATACCTCTTGACCAGAAAAGAATTATAAGCATAAGAACTACCGAGAAAACAACCATTCTCATACCGGAGATACCGGGGTAGTTTATAAAGCCGATTTTAATGGGGTTGTCTACTATTCTGAGCCATTCCAAAGCTGCACGGACTATAAATGCGCCTATAATTGAACCTGAAATAGAACCCTGACCGCCTAAAACAACCATAAGAAGAATTTCATAAGCAAGTGTAAACTTAAACACGTCGGGTGAAATTGAGCTTAAGTGAGAAGCCAAAAGACCTCCGCCTATACCTGCGATAAAGCCGGATATAACGAAAGAGAACATTTTGTGCTTAAACAGGTTTATGCCCATTGCTTCCGCCGCAACCTCGTCCTCACGAATAGCCTTAAAGGCTCTGCCGTAGCTGGAGTGTATAAGCAGCACCATAAAAATAACCACTAATGCAAGAACGCCGAAAGCCACATAAAGATTAACGTGCGAGGGTATTCTTATAAGGCCTGTTGTGCCGTTGGTTACGCTTTGACCGTTCTGAATGAAAATTCTTATAATTTCGGAAAAGCCCAGAGAAGCAATAGCCAAATAGTCGCCCTTAAGTCTCAAAACGGGGAAGCCTATTAAAAAGGCGAAGAAAGCCGCTACAAGACCGCCTATAATTAAAGCGATAAAAAAGGGAGCGTTGGCGTTAGCCAAAAAGCCCACAATAGGCTTAATTTTATAAATTTCAAGCTTGTCCTGTGCACTTACGGTTAAAAGACCTGTTGTATAAGCGCCCAAAGCCATAAAGCCGGGCTGACCCAGTGAAAACATACCCGTTAAGCCGTTTACCATATTCATAGAAAGGGCGCATATAGCATATATACAGCAAAGCTTAATTACGCCTATAACGTAGGAGTTAAGCCCGAAAAGACCGAACTGCTGAATACCCACTATAAGAGCAACGAGAATTGCCAAAGAAATAACCGACAATATATTGTTAAGTTTGGATTTTTTCATAACGCATCCCTCCTCAGACCTTATCGGCAATTTTCTCGCCGAGAATACCGTTGGGCTTATAAAGGAGAATTATTATAAGAAGAACGAATGAAAAAACGTCTTTATAGCCTGTAAGTGAGGGAATAAACGTAACCGCCATAATCTCTATAAAGCCGAGCATAAGACCGCCTATAACCGCACCCTTAACGTTGCCTATTCCGCCGATAACAGCGGCAATAAAGCACTTAAAGCCGGGCATAATTCCCAAAGTAGGTGTAATCTGGTTATATTTAAGTCCCCAGAGAATAGAGCCTACTGCGGCAATTGCAGAGCCTACACCGAATGTAAATGAGATTGTCTTGTTTACGTTAATACCCATAAGCTTTGAGGTGTCTAAGTCCTTAGAAATAGCTCTCATAGCCATACCGCTTTTTGTGTGGTTAATGAGCAAAAGAAGGATAACCATAATTACGGCTGTAATTACGGGAACGTAGATACAAAGTCTCAGTGTATTTACAGGACCTATTTTAAGACCTTCTACAAAGAATTTAATCTGAGGAAAGGTTTTGGGTCTGCCCGAGAAAATAACTGTTGCAAAGTTTTCGAGGAAATAAGAAACGCCTATTGCGGAAATAAGCATAGAAATTTTAGGCGCATTCTGCTTACGCAAAGGAGCATAAGCCACCTTTTCAACGATAATACCCAAAAGGGCAGTAGCCACGATTACAATAATAAAGGAAATATACCATGGAACAAAATAAACTGCTATTGAATAATAAGCTATGTACATTGCCATCATAAAAATATCGCAGTGTGCAAAGTTTATAAGACGCAGTATACCGTAAACCATTGTATAACCCACTGAAATAAGAGCAAAAAGGCTTCCCAAAAGCAGAGCGTTGCACAGCTGCTGAAGGAACACCGCCATAGTAGGCATAACAATCATATTAATTCATCTCCAATCTTTTAAAAAAAGGGATAATGAATCTTTCACGCAGCCTTCCGAAGTCACTTAGGACTTACCGCCTGAAAAATCCGTTATCATTTAAAGAAATATCTCCCCTGCCTACCTAAAAAAGCAGGGGAGATAAAGTTCCGTTAAAGCTCGAAAAGGCTCAGCCTGTTCGAAAAAATATTTATTACTCTGCTGAGATAGTTGTTACATAGTCGAATGTCTTGTCAGCAACATTTACAGTCTTGATAACAGCGGGCTTTGAGGGGTCGCCGTTTTCATCGAATGATGTGAAGCCTGTAACGCCTTCATATTCGCTGGCTGCGATAGCGTCGCGAAGAGCAGTGTGTTCTGTTGTTCCGCAAGCTTCAAGAGCGTCGCAAAGAAGCATATAAGCATCGTAAGCAAGAGCTGTTACGCCTGCAGGCTCTGCATTGTTGGCGTCTCTGTAGTTCTGAACGAACTCACCTGTCTTTGATGAAAGGTCAGCATTTGAATCGAAGAATGTTGAGAATACAACGCCGTCAACCTCGTCGCCGCCTACTTCGATAAAGTCATCGATTTCCCATGTGTCGCCGCCGAGAATAGGAAGCTCAACGCCAAGCTGTCTTGCCTGCTTAATGAGAAGTGCGCATTCTGTGTAGTTGCCGGGTGCGAAGATACAGTCGGGGTCAGCTGCTGCAAGGTTTGTGATCTGAGCTGAGAAGTCCTGGTCGCCTGTCTGATATGTAGCTTCAACGATAGAAGCGTCGTCGCCTGTAAGAGTCTTAAATTCTTCCATAAAGTACTGTGCAAGACCTGTTGAATAGTCGCTTGCTACGTCATAAGCAACGCCTACCTTTGCTGCGCCCAGTTCTTCATAAGCATAGTGAGCCATTACAGTACCCTGATAGGGGTCGATGAAGCATACTCTGAAGTACCAGTCATTGCCTTCAGTAACAAGGGGGTTAGTACAGGAAACGCCGATTGCGGGAATTTCCCCTGCCTTAATAGCTTCGCCTGCGCCGATTGAAGGAACAGATGAATAAGAACCTATGATAGCTGCTACGCCGTCATTTTCAATAAGTCTCTGAGCTGCTGTGCTTGCTTCTACCTTGTCTGACTTGTTGTCTGCTTCAACAAGCTCGATAGTATATTCTACGCCGTCAAGAGTAACTGTGGGTCTTTCTTCGTTGGCAATTTTGATACCTTCTGTTTCGATTGCGCCGCCGGCTGCATATGCGCCTGTCATAGGCTGTAATACACCGATTTTAATAACGTCGCCTGTTGCTTCGGCAGTGTCCTCTGCCGCTGTTTCGTCTGTTGCTGTGTCTGTAGCTGAGCCGCCGCAGCCTGAGAGCATTGCGCCCGATAAAAGACACAAACTGAGTGTTAATGCTAATGCTTTTTTCATTAATTATTCCTCCTTAATTATAGATAAAGATATAAAGATATAAGATTTAAGGAAATATTTAATTTCCTTTTTATTGAAAGGGCGTGAGGCTCCTGCTTTAAGCCTCATTGCCCAAACAAACATATTTTTCATAGCACGAATACAATGATATATATAAGATATATAATATATTGGCTATAATCATAAAAATAAGGACGTGGAAGCCACGTCCTCGTGTTTTAATTGCTTTAATTACTCTGCAACATAAGGTAAAAGGGCAACGTGTCTTGCTCTTTTTACGGCAACCGTAAGAACTCTCTGGTGCTTAGCACAGTTCCCCGTAATTCTTCTGGGGAGAATTTTGCCTCTTTCGGAGACATACTTTCTGAGCTTAGCCGTATCCTTATAGTCTATATGATTACAATTTTCGGCACAAAATGCACATACACGCTTTTTTCTTCTGCCGCGTCTTTTATTAATCATTGAGCTTTTCCTCCTTATCAGAATGGAAGGTCATCAGGGTCGACACTGTCTTCAACCTGATAAAAACCATCGTCACTTGAATTATAGGTGTTTACCTTGGGAGCCTGCTGAGGAGCGGGAGCAAAGGTCTGGTTATCTCTGTAGGAGTTGTTTGCAGACTTTTTTTCTACAAACTCGGCTTCTTCAACAATAACCTCGGTTGTAACTCTTTTTTGCCCTTGGCTGTCTTCCCAATTTCTAACTTGAAGTCTGCCGGATATACCTATGCCCATACCTTTAACGAAGTATCTCTGAATAAATTCACCTGTCTTGCCGAAGGCAACACAGTTTATAAAATCGGCATCGGCTTCGCCGTCACGCTTAAAGCGGCGGTTTACCGCAAGCCCTATTCGGCATATGGCAAGAGGCTCAGCAGACTGAGAATATCTTGTTTCGGGGTCTCTGGTTAAACGACCTACAAGCAAAACCTTATTCATTAAAAGTCCCCCTTATTATTCTTCAACCTTAGTAATAAGGTAACGAAGAACATTATCCATAATTCTCATACGCTTTTCAACCTCAACGGGTACGCTGGGTTCTCCCGAGAAAACAACAAAGTTATAAACGCCTTCTCTGAGCTTCTGGATTTCGTAAGCAAGTCTCTTTTTGCCCCAATCGTCAACATTTTCAACAGTACCGCCGAAACGCTCGATTAAAGACGAAACACCTGCCTGAGCCGCAGCGTAAGCCTCTTCATCTAATGAAGGATTGTAAACTACGCAAAGTTCATATTTGTTCATCTTTCCTACACCTCCTTTTGGTCATTGGCCCTTTCTCAAACGGAAAGAACAAGGTAAAACGGCTTGCCAAAAACGGCTCTCCGTTCGTATAGAACAATATTGTAACACATAAATAATTAAATTGCAAGACTTTTTTCAAAATTTTCAATTTTTTTTAAAAAATTGAGCCCGATTTCATAAAAGCCGGGCTCTTGTCTGTTGTTATTATATTTTTATTTTTAAACCATAAGGGATTTAAGGGCTATAAGACCCAGCTCGTAGCCGAGAGAGCCGAAGCCGCACATCTGCCCTGCGCAAACCGGAGCGGTAACCGATGTATGGCGGAACTCCTCACGCTTATGAATATTGGACATATGCACCTCAACAAAGGGGATTTGGCTCACCGACGAAATTGCATCGCGAATAGCGTAGCTGTAGTGAGTGAATGCGCCGGGGTTTATAACAACGCCGTTGACCTTTTCGTAATAGCATTTTTGAATATAGTCAACAATTTCGCCCTCGTGGTTAGACTGAAAAATCTCTATGTCATAGCCAAGTTCTGCGGCTTTTTCCTTAGCCTTATCCATAATTTGGCTGTAATTCAAATTTCCGTAAACAGACCTTTCTCTGACACCTGTAAAGTTAATGTTGGGGCCGTTTATAATTCTGACCTTTTTGGTGCCTGTCTGCTTTGTATATTCCGAATCGTTTAAATATTCGGTTATGGAGTCAATTACGTTTTGAACGCAGCGGTCAACATTTCTCTCCGAAACGTCCACAACAAGGTCTGCGCTGTTTTCATAAAGGTCAGATCTCTGCTCCATAAGTCTTGTAATTTCGCCTATTTTATCGTCCACCTCAAGCAATGGGCGGTTTTTATCAAACTTAGTGTTTTCATAAATGCTTTCGGGAGTGCTTTTAAGATAAATTATTATGCCGTTTTTCTTAAGATTTTCAATATTTTCGGGCTTTAAAACCACGCCGCCTCCTGTAGCGATAACCTTTTTATAGGCTCTGCCCAAATTGACGCAGAGACTTGATTCCTGCTCTCTGAAAAATTCCTCTCCGTATTCTTTAAACATATCGTTTATTGACATATGATAAAAATCCTGAATTTGCATATCCATGTCTATAAATTTTCTTTTGAGGATCATCGCCAGTTTTCTGCCTATGGTTGTTTTTCCGCTGCCCATAAAGCCAATAAAGATAATGTTTTTTTCGGTGTAAATTCTGTTCATTTTTTTATTCCTTTCATTTTTTTGTAATGTTCTTTAAGTTCTGAATTTAAGGACTTTAAAAATTCATAGTCAAATTTTCTGTCTTGCCAGATTTCTTCAGAAGCTGCGCCCTGAAAAATCAGCATATCAAAGCCGTTTATGCAGTTTGCGCCTGCCTCTTCCGCTTCTTTTAAAAGACGGGTCTGCCACGGGGTATAAATTGCGTCGAAGCAGATTTCCACGTCATTGCTGTTAAAAAAGGCTTTCGGCAGAGGGGTCAGGTCTGTTTTTCCCTCAAAGCCCAGTGTTGTTGTGTTAAGTACGGTATCAACTCCTTTCAGCTCTGCGGCGGATGAAAGGCTTAAGGCAGTGATTTCGCTGTTAAAGTGAGGGCTGAGCCTTTCCTTTAAAGCCTGAGCCTTTTCCTCCGTTCGGTTGGCTATATAAATTTTTTTTGCTCCCGCCTTAAGCAGCGCACACAAAACGGCGTCTGCGGCTCCCCCTGCCCCCAAAAGCAGACAGGTTCGCCCTTTAAGGCTTAAACCTCTCGTTTTAAAGGTATATTCCACCCCTATTATGTCGGTGTTGTAGCCTTTAATTTCACCTTTTGAAAAGCGTACTGTATTCACTGCGCCGATTAGGGCAGCTTCGCTGTCCAAAGAGGTTAAATGAGGTATTATATTTATTTTATGGGGAAGGGTTACGTTTAAGCCCTTAAAGCCCAAAGCAGCCGCCCCCTTAACCGCCTCCGAAAGGTTCTCCGGCTTAACGTGAAGAGGTATGTAAACTGCGTTTTCGCCAAAAGCCTTAAAAACGGAATTATGTATTTCCGGCGAAAAAGTGTGGGCTATGGGGTCGCCTATTACGCCGTAAATTCGGGTGTCTCCCTTAATTTGAACATTCAGCATTTTTTCTCTCTCCTAAGCCTTCTTCTATAAAAGAAAAACACGATTTTTTCAAGGGGTCTCTTAACGGCGGTTATAAGCTCGTCTTTTTTATCTGCCTGTTTTACTAAAATAGAATAAACTCCGTTTAAATTCCCCAAAAGCACATCTGTAAAAATCTGATCCCCCACTATTGCACACTGAGACGTCTTTAAGCCCGTTTTCTTTAAAAGTATTTTAAGCCCTTTGGAAAGGGGTTTTTTCGCCCTTGCTTCAAAGGGTATGTTAAGCCCGGTTAAAAAGGTTTCAGACCTTTCTGCCCTGCTGTTTGAAAGCACGGTTATTTTAAGCCCTGCCTCTTCAAGCCTTTTAAATAAATTAAGAACCTTTTCCGTTGGGGTTTTAATAAAATAGGGAACAAGGGTGTTGTCTATATCGAATATAACGGCAGTTATGCCCAAGGCTTTCAGCTTCTTGGGGTCAAGACCGTTTACGTCTTCCAAATATTCTTTGGGATATAATAAATTAAGCATAGCATTTTATTCCTTAACAAAAATTATCATCTTTATTATACTTGCTTTAACGCAAAAAGTCCAGTTAAAATTTCAATTAATTTGTGCGTTAATCATAGACAGGTGTCATTGAGGAAAAGACATTTTATGGTCAAAATGACTATAAAACTCTTTAGAAAATTATTTTCTTTGTTTAAAATAATGTATTTTTATTGATGTTAAAAAATCTATTGTAATTTTCGGATTTTTTTGATAAAATAGATGTAATGTTTGAAATTTTAAAAACAACAAACTATCAAACAAATTAAGTGAAGCTACTGCGGAAATACCGAAAAATTTAAGATTTCGGCTTAGACCGGTTAAGCGGTTATTTCCGCTGAGGGAAACAAACTTATAAATGTTTCCCGGTATATATAAGGAGGCTTAAATATGTGCGACGGTAAAAACTATCTGCGCAAGATGCTCCTTCCCCAGGCACTTGCAGACATATTAAAAAGCGGAAACTCAAATGTAATCGTTCCTCGGAACAAGGAGGAGCTTTTTGAGCTTGCCCTTGGGGGAAAAGGAAATGATACCTTTGAATGTAATTATGACATTAACGGTGAAACCATTTGTGAAGCAACCGTAACCAAGTGTAAAAACGGCATTGTGGTCAACTTCCCCGATATAACCATGAGAAGGCGTGACCCCAACAGTATGATTATTGCGGATGACCTGCCCACTGACAAGCCTACACATTATGAACGCTTCGGAAAGAGCTTCGACGACACAAGAACAGACACCTTTGAATGGTTTAAACAGCAGAAGGATATAATCGTTCTTCCCTTCTATTCAGGCAATCAGGATATGGAAATAGGCTATCCCTCATTAGCTATCGTGCCTAAAAATGCAGCTTTCTTTGCGGCTATGTTAGCTGACTTGCAGTGCTTCATTCCTGCGGAGGAAATTCCCAATTTCTTTAAGCCCAAGGCTATAATTTATGTGGCTCCGCCCTTCCGTCACACTCACTATGACGGTCAGCAGGTGGTTGTTCACAACCGTCTTTATGATATGCACGAGGTGTTTTCATATAACCTCTATCCCGGTCCTTCAGCCAAAAAGGGCGTTTACTCCGTTCTTTTGAACATAGGCGAACAGGAAGGCTGGGTAACACTTCACGCATCTACCGTAACTGTTATTACACCTTACGAACTGTCTCTTACAATTATGCACGAAGCAGCTTCGGGCGGCGGAAAGTCTGAAATGACAGAGCCTATTCACAGAGACGTTGACGGACGTGTTCTTTTGGGCACGAATATTATAACAGGGGACGATATTCACATTACAATTTCAGACTCCTGTGAGCTTTACCCCGTAACCGACGATATGGCTTTGGCTCATCCCAAGCTTTCAACAGGCTCAGGCAAGCTTGCTGTTGTAGACGCAGAAAACGGTTGGTTCTTGAGAGTAAACCACATCGACCACTACGGAACAGAGCCCGAAACAGAAGAGGCTACAATCCACCCCAAGGAACCCCTTATCTTCCTTAATATGCAGGCTGTACCCAATTCAACCTGTCTTATTTGGGAGCATATTGAGGACTCACCCGGCGTACCCTGTTCCAACCCAAGAATTATTATGCCGAGAAAAATAAAGAAAAATATCTCAAGCGAGGTTGCGGAGATAGACGTAAGAAGCTTCGGTATTCGTACTCCGCCTACAACCGCCGAGAACCCCAACTACGGCATAATAGGTCTTTTCCACGTACTTCCCCCAGCACTTGCATGGATCTGGAGACTTGTTGCTCCCAGAGGATTTGCAAACCCCTCTATTATAGACCAGTCGGCAGGTATGAAGAGCGAAGGCGTAGGCTCATACTGGCCCTTTGCAGTAGGCAAAATGGTTGACCAGGCTAACCTTCTTCTTAAGCAGATTTTGGATACTCCCGAAACAAGATATGTCCTTATTCCCAACCAGTTCTTAGGGGCTTATAAAATAGGCTTCGCCGGAGAATGGTGTACAAGAGAATATTTGGCAAGAAGAGGCGGCGCTAAGTTCAGAAGCGAACAGCTTGTTGAAGCAAGATGTCCTATTTTGGGCTATGCCTTTAACAATGTTAAAATTGACGGCTATCAGATCCCCAAGGGACTTCTTCAGGTAAACTATCAGCAGGAAGTAGGCAACGAAGCCTATGACATCGGTGCTAAGATTTTAACAGACTTCTTTAAAGACGAGCTTAAGAAGTATCTTACTCCCGATCTTATGCCTTTGGGCAGACAGATTATCGAAGCCTGTCTCAATGACGCTTCTGTTGAAGAATATACAAGACTTATACCCAATATGTAAAAAAAATCGAAAAAATGCCTGCGCATTTTTTCGAGGAGTCTAAGGTAGAAACCATCAAGTTTTCCGCAAAGTTGATACTTCGTATCAACTTCACAGAAAAGTTTCTGTCCGCGTCACACTTGCCTACGTGCATTCATTTCTGTGTAAACACAGAAAAAAGATACACTGCGGAAGTGTTCCTTAATCGTTGAAAGCCTTAGCTTTCAACGAAAGAGGAACGGCAGCGGAGTGAAGTCTTGTTTTCGTACTTGTACGGAAACAAACGAACGGAGCTTGGCGTGACGAGGGCAAAGCTCGCCCTGCGGATTTAAGTCTGCGACGCTTATATAAAATATGTTATTCGCAAATTTTTAATTTTGACGAGTGGCAACATCTTGATACTGATAATGTATAAAAATACTCAAAAATGTTTACGCATTTTTACTGATAAACTATTATAAAAACAAAACGGCGGAGAGCTTCAAAGCTTTCCGCTGTTTTTATATGTGATCAAACAGTATAATTGACAAATTTTTATTTTAGTTATATTATAGTTTTAAAGATTATGTATGAAACAAGGAGCGGAAAACATGAAACCTTTAAGCTTAAGAACAGCGGATTTCACTGACTCCGTCATAAGGCGAATGACGAGAATATCCGATCAATACAATGCAATAAACCTGTCGCAGGGCTTTCCCGACTTTGACCCGCCGAAGGAAATTACAGACAGGCTTGGGGAAATTTCTTCAAAGGGTCCTCACCAATATTCAATAACCTGGGGCGCCGAAAACTTCAGAAAGGCTTTGGCAAAAAAACAGTCCGAGTTTACGGGCTTAAACATTGACCCCAATAAAAATGTTGTTGTTACCTGCGGAAGCACCGAAGCTATGATGGCGGCTATGATGACCGTCGCCAACCCGGGAGACAGGGTTATAATATTTTCGCCCTTCTATGAAAACTACGGTGCAGACACAATCCTTACGGGAGCCGAGCCGATTTATGTTCCCTTAAATCCCCCTGAATTTACATTCGACCCCGATGTTTTGGAGGAAGCTTTTAAACAAAACGTAAAGGCAATCGTCCTCTGCAACCCCTCGAACCCCTGCGGAAAGGTTTTTACATATGAGGAGCTTAAAATAATTGCAGACCTGTGTAAAAAATATGACGCCTATGTTATAACCGATGAGGTTTATGAACACATTGTCTACGAGCCAAACAAGCATATTTATATGGCTTCTCTGCCGGGAATGTTTGAAAGAACAATTTCCTGTTCGTCACTTTCAAAAACCTACTCTATAACGGGCTGGCGTTTGGGCTATGTTATCGCTTCGGAAGAAATTACGGAGTGCGTCAAAAAGGTTCACGATTTTCTTACGGTAGGAGCCGCCGCACCTCTTCAGGAGGCAGCCGTTGTGGGGCTTAACTTCGGCAAAGACTATTATAAAGCCCTTCAAGACCTGTATACCGAAAAGAGAAATATATTCCTTAAGGGGCTTACTGATTTAAAAATCCCTCATACAGAGCCTCAGGGAGCCTATTATGTTATGCTTGACATATCGGAATACGGCTATGAAAGCGACCTCAAATTCTGCGAGGTTATGGCGGAAAGAGCGGGAGTAGGGGCTGTGCCCGGGTCGAGCTTTTTCAGAGAGCCTATAAACAGCTATATACGGCTTCATTTCGCCAAGAAAAACGAAACTCTTTACGCCGCACTTAACCGCCTTGAAGGTCTTAAATCAAAAATGTAATACACAAAAGCAGCTGAGAAAAACCGGCTGCTTTTGCTTTTACTGTTTTTTGCTCAACACCTTTACATTATCCCCCTGACTTCTAAGCCACATATCTATGCCCTTTCCGAAAACCTCGGCAGTAATAGTCACCCCTGTTTCGTCCTCTGAGATAATTTTTGCGGTAGGGAGCCTGTCCAAAACCGGATCAGGGGAACCGCCGAAATATTTAAATGTAATTTTTTGAAGCTTTCCGCCGTACATAAACTGAATACGCTTTCGAAACTCCCCTTCTTCAAACCTGTCTTTGTAGGGAATGTGAAAGCTTTCGTTCAAAACCTTTAATTTTTGTATTCTGTCAATGCGGTAAATAGTGGGGAAGGAATCGTTTATAACGTCAAAATCCTTTCTGACCTCTTCATCGTCAATAAAAGCCGTCAGATAAAAATAATATTCCGAAAACATAATCGCCAAAGGTTTAAGCTTTCGTCTGACCACAGCCTTGTCCTTCGTCCGCATATAATCGATTTCAATATATTTTGTCTTTCTTATTGCCTGACCCAGCTCCCACATTTTGTCTATAAAAACCTTCCCGTGGTGAGGCTCTATGTAGTGAAATTCTTCATTGAGAATTAAGTCTCTCACAAGCCGCTGATTTTCTCTGGGAACACACAGCTCCACAAGCTTTTCAAGCATATTCTGCATTTCGATCTTCGTGAAGGCTCTGCTGTCCAAAAGTATTTTGCATATTGCCAAAATTTCGCTGTTTGAAAGCTTAGAATTATAAACCTTTTCAAGATAATAGCCCTTAATTCTGCGGTCATAGACTATATTGTCAATTGTGCCGTAACGGCTGCTGCCGGAGCTTATAAAGCTTCTGATTTCGTCTATGTCTCTCTGAACGGTTTTTTCGTTTACTCCATAGCGGTTTGCCTCGTCCTTTTTGTTTATAACCTCGCCGTTCATAAACCGCATATAAATTTCAAGTATTCTGCTCAACCTGCTTAAATTATCTTTGTCAGCCATATTTAATCACCTCTGACTATATTATAACATTTCATATGGACGGCATTCTGTCCATTTGAAAAATAATTCTTATTTCTTATATAAAGTATATCGTTTTTTTGATAATTAATCAATATTTTTAAAATATTTTTTCAGATAGACAATATTTTGTCCAAGTGATTTGCTATAATGTATTAGCAGGTTAAGAAAAAAGAATTTAAATTTACAGGAGGACAAAGATATGGATGAAAAAAACGATTTCGGAATTGACAAGGTACGTTATTTTGCGGAGTTTAGAATTATTCCTCAAATTATAGAATGCGACCCGGGCTATGCTCTTTCATGGCTTTTAAACAAAAGAGAAAAAGCAGCTGGCGGGCTTTATAAAGAAGCCTTTGAAGAGGTTACTGAGGGTGCTTACCCCTTCAGTGAAAAGGATTTTTCTGTTGAAGTCTATTCCCGTTCAAGCTGCCGAAATGACGCCGTTATAATTATGACATACCCCGAAAACACCGAAAGCGAAATGATCTGCCTGAAGGGCTGTGCAGTCTTTCTCAAAAATGAAGATAATGAATGGGTCAGCAGATATATAACCGTCGAAACAGACACCTATAACGGCAATAACGGCAAATTTTGTTTTATCGGCGAATTTAGGGGTGATAATCACATAAATTTAGGATTTGTTCCCAAAGGAAAAAACAACCTTATTGAAAAAATCGAAGAGATTGTTTTCGGTTCAAAAAGCAGATCAAAAAAGCTTGTTAAGGTAAAATAACACTTTTCTCTTTAATGTCAAATATTACCTAATTTAAAGAAGCGTTTCACGAGGTTTATTCGGAAACGCTTCTTCTGCTTTTATTATTTGTCCTCAAATCCGTTGGGGTGGTTTTTGTGCCAGTTCCAAGCGGTTGAAATAATTTCTTCAAGGTCATCGTGCTTAGGCTTCCAGCCCAAAACAGACTTTGCTTTTTCGCTTGAAGCAATCAAAACCGCCGGATCCCCTGCTCTTCTGTCCCCGTAAACGGTTTTAATGGCTAAGCCCGTAGCTTCCTCAGCTGTTTCAATAACCTGCTTTACAGAGTGACCTACGCCGTTGCCCAAATTGAAAATATTGCTTTCGCCGCCCTTCATAAGATATTCTGCAGCTAAAATATGTGCGCTTGCAAGATCAAGTACGTGGATATAGTCTCTTATACAGGTTCCGTCGGGGGTGTCATAATCTGTTCCGAAAACGGAGATAGAGTCTCTCTTTCCGTTAGGCACCTGTAAAATTATGGGAATAAGGTGGCTTTCGGGGTTATGGTCCTCGCCTATAAGTCCGTTTGTATGGGCTCCGCAGGCATTGAAATATCTCAGTGAAACATATCTTAATCCCGTTGCGTTAGCTGTCCACTTAAACATTTTTTCCATAGAAAGCTTTGTTTCGCCGTATGTGTTTGTGGGGAAGGTTTTATCCGTCTCCAAAATAGGCACTCTCTCAGGCTCACCGTAGGTAGCGGCAGTTGACGAAAATACGATTTTGTCGATGCCGTGAGCAGTCATAGCCTGCAAAAGAACCATCGTGCCGTACATATTGTTTTCATAATATTTAAGGGGGTTTGTCATAGATTCCCCAACTAAGGAATATGCCGCAAAGTGAATTGCCGCGTCAATACCCTTTTCCTTTTCAAAGACGCTGTCAAGAAAAGCCCTGTCTCTTATGTCGCCCTTATAGAACTTTGCCTGTGGGTGAACCGCCTTAATATGACCTGTTTCAAGGCTGTCTATAATAACAACCTCAGCACCGCTCGTAATAAGCTCATAGACAGTGTGTGAGCCTATATAGCCTGCGCCGCCTAAAACCAAAACCTTCATAATCAACATCTCCTTTTCATAGAATTTCTATAGCTTAAGTATATTTTTTAAACGCTTAAAAACAAGCTTACAGCATAAGCCTGTTAAAATTCCGCATAAAACCCCTCCCAACAGAAGCGCTGGAAGGTAATATATAATAGCAGTATTTTCCAAAATAACAATAGCCGCCAAAAGCTGACCTATGTTGTGGAAAACAGCTCCCACCACACTTGTAACAACCATATACTCTTCATTTAAAACAAACTTGCAAAGGCTCATAGCCAAAAGGCACAAAACACCTCCCGACAGGCTATACCAAAACGAAACGACCTGACCGCCGAAAAGACTGCCCAAAACAATTCTCAAAATAAGAACGAGACAGGCGTCTCTTCTTGAAAAGGCGTACAGAGTGAAAAGTGTCACTATGTTTGAAAGCCCTAATTTTATCCCCGGGATTGCTACGGGAAGAGTAATAAACCCCTCCAAAACAAATATTATAAGCCCTGCGGATACAAGCAGTGAAAGCCTTGACATATGTCTTATATCAAACTTATTCATAATTCTACCTCGCTGCTCCGTCGGCGGCGGCTTCCGCCCCTTCTATTTCAATTACAAGCTTGTTGGGCAGACACACAATGGGCATAACTCCGTCTGAAATATAGCCGCTGTTTACACAAACCTTGTCGGGACAGCTGGCTGAAACCACTCTTATACGCCCTTCTTCAACTCTTATAAGGTTAAAGCTGTCACCGTCTTTTATTTCAAACTCATAGGCTTCCGAAACGTTTTCAAGAGAAACGGTTTTTAGAAGCTCTCCGTCCTTATAAATAAGCGCCCTGACGCCCTGTTCCTTTTTTACGCCGTAGAAGTAAAAGCAAATCAGCGCCAAAACCAAAACCAAAGCGAAAAGTCCCAAATAAACAAGCCTTTTTTTCATATGCCTCAGCCCTTTTTCATCTTTATGGTAAGTCTCTTTTTAAGCTCTTCAAACTGATTTTGATGCTCTATTGATTTAAGCTCGGGAAAGGCTTTTAAAAGTCTGGTGTGAGTATAAATTCTCTCTTCCACAAGCCTGTTATATTTTTCTTTAAGCTCTGCAAGGCGTTTTTCGTTTCTCTCTTTGACCTTCTTTTCTGTCTCTTTAACCTTTTCGCTCTGTTCCTTTCTGACCTTTTCAAGCTCGGAAGCCTTTTCAAAAACAACCTCCGACAAATCGTCGGAAACCGCTCTCATTTCCTTAGCCAGCTTATCCAGCTTTTCCGCTCTCGAAAGCATATTGTTAAGAGCAAGAAGGGTTATAATAAGGTCGCAGACAAAAAGTCCCGTCAAAACACAGAGTATGAATACGCCCAAAGCAAAGGGAACAAGCCCAACCAAGATCAAAATCATAGGATTTACAACCTTTTTGAGAACAACTCCCAAAACGCCCCAGACAATACTTATTTCAAGGCAGATATAGCCCTTAAAATTAAGCTTTCTGTCAGAATAATTCCACCATTTTGTTTTATAAACCTTTTCAAGAACAAACCCTGTAAGAAGCTCCAAAAGAGACGTTATAAAAACAGATGTTAAAAACAAAAGGTAAATATTTTCAACAGGGTCTAAGAAAAAGCAGATTAAAACCGCCCCTGCACCGTAAATAGGACACCAGGCCCCGTTTAAAAATCCCCTGTTTATAAGCTCTCCTTTTTTTATTGCACTGAAAGCAACCTCCAAAACCCAGCCTAAAAAAGCATATATATAAAACAGCCACACATATTTATAAAGCTCTGTCATAATTTCAGCTCCCGGTTAATTCAGTTTTAAAAGCTCCTCAAAGGCTCTCTCCAAAGCCTCGTCATGCTCCTGCGACCTTGCGTAAACCGCAAGATTTAAAGAATTTATTGTTTCCGCATCAAGCTTAACCGTAGCCGGTATGCCCATTGCGGTTTGGAAGGTCGCCAAGGCTCTTTTTGCGTTGCTGTCCGTAACGACCTTATAGCCCAAATAGTTCAAAATATCCTTAACCTTGTCTGATTCAAGCTCGTCATTTTCAGTAATTAAAGACATAGAAGCAATGGTTATATCAGGCTCTACACCTACTCCGTTTATAATATTTCCGTTTCGTGTAAAATATTCAAGGGTGGTGAGCTTCAGCATTCCCAAGCTGGGGAGACTGGCTATTGTCTGAACAACGCCCTTTCCGTAGGTGGTTGTGCCTACGGTGAAGCCCGCTTCCGACTCTTTTATTGCACTGGCTATAATTTCGGCGGCCGAAGCTGTCATTGAATTGGTAAGAACGGCAATTTCATCAAAAGGCACCTTTTTAAGGTCTGAAAAGGTTTCCTCTGTGTTGCCGGTTTTGTCCTGAGTAT
The DNA here is from genome assembly GCA_021200955.1 of Clostridiales bacterium. Classification (GTDB taxonomy): domain Bacteria; phylum Bacillota; class Clostridia; order Lachnospirales; family CAG-274; genus JAJQCI01. The sequence continues at coordinate 31,773 of JAJQFU010000032.1, forward strand.
ACATTATTCTGCCCTCGGGAACAATCTGACGGCAGATTTCAACGGCTTCGTCTACAATTCCTCCAGCGTTTCCTCTCAGATCCAAAATAAGCTTTTTCATGCCCTTGCTTTTAGCCCACTTAAGAGCCTCTTTAAACTCCTCGGCTGTGCCTGAGCCTATAGCAGTAATCTGAATATAACAAATTGCGTCCCAGTCGGTGCTTTTGTCAACAGTCAGAAGGTCGTCCATTTCCTTATAAAACACAGAGCTTACCTTAACCGCTTCAAGGTCAAAGTTTACATCAAAGGTTTTGCTGTTTCTCAGTATTGTGAAAGAATATTTGGGGCTCTCAACCTTTGTCAGCATAGAATCGATTTCGCCTGCGTTTTTATAAAGGGTCGATTCTCCGTTTATAACGGTTATTTTATCCCCTGCCTGAAGCCCTGCCGCCTGAGCCGGGCTTTGGTCTATAATTTCCGAAATTTGGGGATAGTCCTCTGTTATAACAAAGCTGAAGCCTGTGGCGTAAACCTCGTTTGACACATTGTGAAGAAATTCTTCATATTCGTCTTCGGTGTAAAACTCGGAATATCCGTCAAGGGTTTCTGCCATTGCGGCAACAGCGGCGGCAATAAGCTTTTCTGTGTCGATTTCTCCGCCCACATAGTTCTTTTCAATATATTCTATTACACCGGCAAGGTAACCCCCGGCGGAAACATAGTCGCCGAAATAGTTGGCGTCCTCTTCGGCGGTTTCAATGTCTGTTGCTTCGACATCCTCCGCCGCTTCGCTTTCGGCGCAGAAAGCAGCAGTCTCAAAATTAAGGGCAAGCACCGCCGCCGTCAACAACAAAAAAATTTTCTTCATCTGCTCACCCCTTTAAAACGTCCTTGTTTTTCAAAATATAATCAACTGCCGAAATTATTGTCAAAGCCGTCGCCAAAACCATTATAACAACGGTTATTATTTTAAAGACTTGAATATCTAAGTTAAGTATCAGCAAAATTAACATTATCATCTGTGAAATTGTTTTAAGCTTTCCCCATTTTGAAGCTGCTATAACAATCCCCTTTTCGGCGGCTATGCTTCTGAAGCCGGTTATTAAAAATTCTCTGGCAATTATTATAATAACCACCACAGAGGGCAGAGACACAACTGCGTCGGGAATACCTATAAGGGCTATCATAGCTGAACAGCACAGAAGCTTGTCTGCAAGAGGATCCATAAACTTGCCGAAATCCGTTACAAGATTATAACGCCTTGCAATATAGCCGTCTAAGCAGTCTGTAATAGAAGCTACAATAAATACGCCCAAGGCAAGGTATCTGTTTAAGCTCCCGGGAAGCCCCAGGGGGCATAAAAGCAAAACCAAAAACACAGGCACTAATATTATTCTGAAAATCGTAAGCTTGTTTGGCAGGTTCATAAAAATCCCTCCTTAATTTAGCCTCCCCTTGAGGGCGTTCAGAAGTTTTGCTTTGAAAAACCGCTTTCAGCGCTCGATGTATTTCGGGTTCTCGGTGGCAGCTGAATGTAAATTTTTTCTTTTGAAAAAATTTACACAGCTGACGGAGAGGTGTTCACTTCCTCCCCCGTCAGGTCATAATCCGAATAAGACGTTATAAGCACGTTTACATAATCTCCGGACAGCAGCTCCTTCTCCGAGCGGAAGAAAACATAGCCGTCTATTTCATAGCAGTCACGGTAGCTTCTGCCTATATAAATATTATCCTCTCCCGAAAGCTTTCCTTCTACAATTACCTTTAATGTTCTTCCCACAAAGCTTTTGCAGACTCTGTTTGAGATCTCCTGCTGAAGCTCTAAAAGCTCTCTTTTACGTCTTGACTTTGTGCTGTGGTGAACCTGACCCTTCATTTTAGCGGCAGGGGTGCCGTCCTCTCTTGAATATTCAAAAACACCCAAGCGGTCAAATGAAACCTCGTCCACAAAGTCCTTAAGCTCCTTAAACTCCTCTTCTGTTTCCTGAGGAAAGCCCACTATTATAGTGGTTCTTAAGCAAATATCCGGCATAGCCCCTCTCAGCTTATTTATTACCTCTTTAAGCTCTTCCTTTCGGCTTCTTCTGCCCATTTTTTTAAGAACAGTGTCCGAAGCGTGCTGAATGGGCATATCCAAATAATGACAAACCTTGGGGTTTTGAGCCATTTCAAAAATAAGGCTGTCAGTTATGTTTTCGGGGTAGGCATATAAAATTCTTATCCACTCTATGCCCTCTATTTCCGAAAGCCTTTTTATAAGAACATGAAGTCTGCTTTCGCCGTAGATGTCCTTTCCGTAAAGGGTTGTGTCCTGGGCTATGAGAATAAGCTCCGTTACGCCCTTGTCGGCTAACATCTGAGCTTCTTCAACAAGGCTTTCAAGGCTTCTGCTGCGGTATTTTCCCCTTAAAGATGGAATTGTACAGTATGTGCAGTGAGCGTCGCAGCCCTCGGCTATTTTAAGATATGCAAAGCCGCCCAGTGTTGTCATCATTCTAAGCTTAGGCAGTGTTTCGTCAAGTTTTTTGTCCTTGTCCTCGATTTTGACAACACGTTTTTGACCCTCCGTCAAAGCCTTTATGACCTCGCCTATGCTTTCAAAAGCAGCTGTCCCCACAACTGCGTCTACCTCCGGCAGTTGTTTAAAAATCTCGGTTTTATATCTCTCTGCCATACAGCCTGTTACTATAATAGCCTTTAAAACACCGCTTTTTTTATAATCGGCAACTCTTAAAATATTGTCGATTGCTTCCTTGTTTGCGTCGGCTATAAAACCGCAGCTGTTTATGACAATAATATCCGCTTCTTCCTCATTTTGCGTAATTTCATAGCCCTCTCTGTCAATAAGCCCCAGCATTATTTCAGAGTCAACCAAATTTTTATCACAGCCCAATGAAATAAAAGAAATTTTCATAGCTTCACCTTAAAACAGTCCCGTAATTTCGCCCTTGTCGTTTACGTCAATATTTTCAGCCGCAGGTCTCTTGGGCAGCCCGGGCATAGTCATAATACTTCCGGCAATAGCTACTGCAAAGCCCGCTCCGGCTGAAAGGGTTACACTCTTAATACTAATGTTAAAGCCTGTGGGTCTGCCTAAAAGAGCAGGGTTATCCGAAAGTGAATATTGTGTTTTAGCTATGCACACGGGCACATTTTTATAGCCGATTGCTTCTATCTTATCAATGTCCTTCTTAGCCTTAGGGGTATAGTCAACACCGTCAGCTCCGTAGATTTCCTTGGCTACGGTTTCGATTTTATCCTTTATGGACATATCGTCGGGGTAAAGGGGCTTGAAGTTTGAAGGCTTGTTCTTAAGAACATTCAAAACCTTCTTGCCCAGCTCAATGCCTCCGTCGCCGCCTTTAGCCCAAACCTCCGAAAGTGCAAAGTCTGCGCCCATTTCTTCACAGCGTGTCTTTATATAGTCTGTTTCTTCTTCAGTGTCGGCGGTAAATGAGTTCAAAGTTACAACAACAGGCACGCCGTACTTGCCCAAATTTTCAATATGCTTTTCGAGATTAGAGAAGCCTTTTTTAACCGCCTCGAGGTTAGGTGTGTTAAGGCTGTTTTTGTCTGCTCCGCCGTTATATTTAAGTGATCTGACAGTTGCCACAAGAACAACACAGTCGGGCTTTAAGCCTGCAAAACGGCATTTTATGTCAAAGAACTTTTCAGCCCCCAAATCTGCGCCGAAGCCCGCTTCCGTAATAGCTATTTCGGAAAGCGCCATAGCTGTTTTAGTGGCTTTTACCGAATTGCAGCCGTGGGCGATGTTAGCGAAAGGCCCGCCATGAATTATTGCCGGTGTATGCTCTAATGTCTGAACAAGGTTGGGCTTCAAGGCGTCCTTAAGAAGAGCCGCCATAGCTCCGTCCGCCTTTAAATCTCCGGCAGTAACAGGCTCACCCGAATAGTTGTAGCCTACAATAATTTTAGCAAGACGTGTCTTAAGGTCAGCTATATCCTCCGCAAGGCACATAATAGCCATAATTTCCGACGCAACGGTTATTTGAAAGCTGTCCTGTCTTACAACGCCGTCAGCCTTTGCCCCAAGACCTATAACAATGCTTCTTAAAGCTCTGTCATTCATATCCAAAGCTCTTTTCCATGTAATTGTTTTGGGGTCAATGTTAAGCTCGTTGCCCTGCTGAAGGTGGTTGTCAAGCATTGCACTCAAAAGATTGTTGGCTGTTGTCATTGCGTGAATATCCCCTGTAAAGTGGAGGTTAATATCCTCCATAGGCACAACCTGGGCATATCCGCCGCCGGCTGCTCCGCCCTTAATTCCGAAACATGGGCCTAAAGAGGGTTCTCTCAAAGCAACCATTGTTTTTTTACCCAGCTTGTTTAAGCCTTGAGCAAGACCTATTGTGGTGGTGGTTTTGCCCTCTCCGGCAGGGGTTGGGTTTACGGCTGTTACCAAAACAAGCTTTCCCTTTTTACCGCTTGCCAAGGTTCTGTTATAAAGCTCGTCTGACAGCTTTGCCTTATATTTTCCGTAAAGCTCCAAATCGTCGGAGCTTATGCCAAAGTCCTCCGCTATTTTTGTTATGGGATACATTTCCGCTTCCTGTGCAATCTGAATATCTGTTTTCATTTAATAAGCTCCTCCTTTTATAATATACAGTATTATTAAAACATGTTGCTGCGTCTTTCCGAATATTCTCTCCATTCCTCTTTGTCCATAAGAACAGCCCTTGGCTTTGCTCCGTTTTCGGGACCTATAATACCTCTGTCCTCAAGCTCGTCAATAATTCTTGCGGCGCGGTTATAGCCGATTTGGAACTGTCTCTGAATAAGTGAGGTTGAAGCCTTTTTGCTTTTAACGATATAAGCTATTACATCGTCCGTCAGCTCGTCGCTGCCCCCTCTTCCCCCCGATGAACCGCCTACAGAAGCAATATCCTCTCTGTCGGCGTTTTCAATGCTTTCAATAACCGACATATCGTAGTTGTTTTCATCGGTTTTAATATAGTCAACAATTCTCTTTATCTCCTCGTTGGTTATAAATGCGCCCTGAACTCTCAGAGTTCTGTCCATTTCAACGGTTTTAACAAGCATATCACCTCTGCCTATAAGCTTTTCAGCCCCTGACTCGTCAAGAATAATTCTTGAGTTTATAGCCTGAGCAACTGAAAAGGCAATTCGTGAGGGAATGTTGCTCTTAATAACGCCTGTAATAACGTCTGAAGAGGGTCGCTGGGTCGCCACAATAAGGTGAATGCCTGCGGCTCTCGCAAGCTGTGTTAAACGCTGAATATGACCTTCAACCTCTTTTTTGGCAACAAGCATAAGATCCGCCAGCTCGTCTATAATTATAACAAGCTTGTAAAGTGGCTTTTGACCCTGTTTCTCCAAATATTCGTTATATTCGTCAAGGTTTCTGACCCCTACGTCTGCGCAAAGCTTATAGCGGCGCATCATTTCCGTACAGGCCCAGTTCAGAGCCGCCGAAGCCTTGTGGGGGTCTGTTACCACAGGTATCAAAAGGTGGGGAATACCGTTGTAAACATTAAGCTCAACCATTTTAGGGTCTACAAGAATAAGTCTGACCTCGTCGGGGGTTGCCTTATATAAAAGGCAGTTTATAAGGGTGTTTATACAAACGGACTTACCTGAATTTGTAGCCCCGGCAATAAGGAAGTGGGGCGCTTTGGCAATGTCCTTTACAATTACGTTGCCGGCTACGTCCTTGCCTAAGGCAAAGGTCAGCTTTGACTTTGCAGACTGAAATTTCTTGCTTGCCACAACCTCGGAAAAGTGAACGTTTATGGGGTGTTCGTTGGGAATTTCTATACCCACTGCGGTTTTCCCCGGTATAGGCGCTTCAATCATAATTTTTTCAGCCGCAAGACGCATTGCAAGGTCTTTGTCAAGGCTGGCTATGCTTTTGACCTTAGTGCCAACTGCCGGAACAAGCTCATATCTTGTAATTGTAGGCCCCTGGCTTACCTCAACAACAGTCGCCGATACCCTGAAGCTTTTAAGAGTTTCTTCTAATATATGTGAGTTTTTAATAAGCTCGTCTCTGTTATTTTCCTGCTTTTTAAGGTCGGGGTTTTTATCCAAAAAGCTGAGCTTGGGATATTTATATTCCGACTGTCTGCTTTGAGACAGCTTTTTAACTGTAGCTGCGTCCCCTTCCACAACCTTAACCCTGTCTTTGACCTCTTGGGGTACAACAACCTCTTCAGACTGATCCTCCCAGGGGGGTATGTCTATAACTGCCGTTTCATTAACATCTGAGCCTGTGTCGGATAAGGGCTCGGCTTCGACAGCCTTAACAGCTTCATCTTCTTCTATAATATCGTCCGGTTCTTCGCCTTCCTCAATATATTCAATTTCTTCTGTATCAACCGTTTCTTCGGCTTTTTTAACCTCAGGTTCAAAGACCTCTTCGGGGTAGGTTTGTATTTCTTCCTCAACACCCTCCGAGTAAGCTTCTTCACCGTTCCCGCCGTCTGAATATTCTTCAGCGTATTCGTCCGAAGCCTTTGGCTTGCTTCTTAAAAATTCGGGAATGTATGACGAAGAGGTACGCTGTGGCTTATCCTGCTTCAAAAATTCAAAGCTGTCGTTTTTGCTTTCGGCTTTTTCCTTTTCAATTCGTGCAGAGCCTTCGGCAACACGCCTTGACATAATGTCGGGGCTCGGCTTTTTCTCCCCGGTTCTCTTTCTTATGTCTACAAGCTTAGCGTCCTTATAGCTTTTTTCTTTTCTGAGCTTTTCATAATAATCGCTTTCGGGTTCTTCCTCTTCATATTCATAATCATAAACAGGCTCTCTTCGGCTGATTTTGGGAGCTTTCTTGGGGGCTTTCCTTGCGGGCGGTTCATATTCTTCATCGCCGTAATAATCCCCTACTTCATCGTCATAATAATCGTCATATTCATCATAATATTCATCTTCGTCATAATATTCCTCTTCTCTGTATATTCCCCCCATAATTGTGGTTGAAATAAAGTGCCAAAAGTCGGAAACCATAACGAAAATGCTCTTTCCCGAAATTAAAAAGCAAAGCGCCGCAATCAAAAACACGAATATTATAATACTGCACGCCTTTTTAAATATCAAAAGACAAAGCTCACCTAAAAGACCGCCGAAAAAACCGCCGCCTATATAGTCTGAATCCGTAAAGCCCCCGGTCAGAGCCGAAAAGTCAAAGCCCTCAGCCCCCTCTCTTACCAAAACGTGTATAAGAGATATAACCGCTATAAACAGCAGACTGCAGAGAACGGCTTTATATTTGGCTCTTTCTCTGTTTTCCATCATAAACAGCCCGATTACCGCCAAAATAAGGGCAAAGGGGAAAATATAAGCCCCTATTCCGAAAAACCCCTTTAAAACAGACAGCATAACCTGACCGAAAATTGTGTCTGAAGCAAAGAACAGGCTGAAAATAACCAAAATTCCGAAACCTGCCGCCATTATACAGCAGGCCTCAAAGGCTGCCGGGCTTAATGTCTTTTTTACCTTAGGCTCTGCTTTTGTGTTCTCTGCCGTCTTTGCAGGCTTGCTTGTTTTAGCCGTCGTTTTCTTGGCTGTTGTTTTTGTATTTGATTTATTATTGCTTTTTGCGGCAGACTTAGCCGTTGTTTTCTTCTTTGCGGCGGTTTTCTTTGCCGTCTGCCCGGAGGTCTTTTTTGCCTCCTGTTTCTTCTGTGCCAATTTTATCACCCTGTTCTCAGTACACCGGCTTTACACGCCGACACTTATTAAAGCCTATTATAACATTTTTTTTGAGTTTTGTATAGGTTTATATTGTTAATTTTTTTAATTCAGTTCAGCTGTTTAGCGAATTAGTTAGTTGAACTGTTGTGATTTGCTTTTGTAATTTGCTTTAAAGTAAAAACACATTTAAAATTGTGAAAAATAATATTTCATTTTATCTTTACTTCAGACAATTTTTTTGATATAATGCCAATTAGGTAATCGCTAACGGGTTGGTTAGGCGAGCTTCTGTTATAATTTTAGTACCTATCGGACTTTTATTATAAGGAGGTGTCGCTAATGGTTGCATTTGATATAATTTTTGCTTACTTTACTATTATACAAACTGTATACGATGTAAAGTACATAGCATTGTTATTGAAAATATTGCTCAATGAAAAAGACCACCCTGTATTGTAAGCACATTTTGAACCCACCCCTGTCAAGTAGACAGAGCAAATAACAAAAGAATTATGTAT
>JAJQFU010000017.1 GCA_021200955.1 Clostridiales bacterium
CCGGTAGGTAAAATTTTTCTCTTTTTCTGTCTACTTTATTGACTATGGTTCACTTATCTGCTTTGTTTCGCTGAAAATATATGCCGATTCCGGAGGTTTTTCCGTTCAGTTCCGCTTCTCTTAAGCCTTTTCTGACATTCTCACTTTCGTTTAACACGTCATTTCTTTCCTGCATAAGGTCGTTTCTCTTCTTAAGAAGAGCATCCATTTCCTTTTTATATTTGGCGGAAAGATCATCGGCATGCTTTTGTTTATCAGCCAGAAGCTTTTTATCCTCTTCAATCAGCTTTTCAAAATCCTTAACTGCATTATTAACATCCTTGACATTGTTCGCTGTTTTTGTGCGTTTATCAACATCCATATCCAAAGCCTCTGAAAGGTCTGCATTTAAGCCGCTCATAATATGGCTGACAGCGCCTTCAAAGCTCTTTTTGAAATTTTGAAGCCCTTTTAAATCCTTGTCGGAAATATTTACGGGGGTTTCATAGGTGTCCACACCATGTGTAATGTCTCTTCTGTATTGGTTTAGTTCATTTCTTTCAGCCGCAGCCGCTTCTTCTGCCAGTTTTCTCTCGTTATTAATCCTTTCACGATCGGCGCTTAAGGATTTGCTTAAATCGTTCATTGAGTTTTGAAACTCGGCAATGGATTTATCCATATCCGTTTCCATCTTCGTCTGATCGAAGCCGTCGAATTTGGCGGCTCTGGCTTCCATTTCATTAATTTCCTTGCTGACCGCTCTGGTTTTTTCGCTTATTTCATTAAGCTTGTTGCCGACCATTTCAAGCGATTCGGTGTTATTTTTTAAGGCTTCCTTCGAACCTGCTAAATCAGCATTCAGATTTTTAATCGATTCATCGTAATTCCTTTCAATCCTTCTTCTGTCACTTGAAGACTTTTCTTTATTATTTTTAACTTCATTTTTGCCGTCCTGCATTTCTTTTATTTTATCTTCGGTCTTCTTTATTTCATCAAGGATCTGTTCATGACTTTCAGTCCACATGTTATGAGGCAGCTGAAAGTTTTCCCTGTCGGCAAAGAGTTTTTCTCTTTCAGCATATTTCTGCTGCAGTAAATTATTAAATTCCTCTCTTTTATTATCAAAATCCGGTTTCTCATTTATTATGGCTGCTCTTTCATCAACAGCACTCTGCATGCTCTGAAGCCGGCTTTCCATTTCAGCAATTTGGCTTATGAGCTGCTGGCTGCTGTTGTTCGTCAGCTGTGATTTCATACTGTTCAGTGTTCTTCTGAAATTTTCTAATGATGTGTTTTGTTTTTTTACTCCGTCCATAATAATGCCTCCTTTAAATAGCATTTAACAGCCGCCGGCAAAGCCCTCAGCCTTTGTTTGCAGGATGCACAGCCCAAAGCCCGGCAGCCGCAGCTATACCGCAATGCACATATTTTCCTAAAAATATTATACAGTCAAATCTGAGACAAGTCAATTATTATTGGTGAAGGGTTTTGTTGATTTTGTGAACGAAATGAACGTAAAAGTTCAGATGTGACATATTTTTTACTTTTTTCATATTTATATGCAAAAAAGCAAAGGATAAGGGGGAACTGTTGACATTGTAACAGTTCAGCCAATAATTCGCTAAACGTCTGCTTCGCATCCTTCGTAGCTACGCTACTCTGTTTAGCTCATTATTTGGCGCTCCGCTCGTGTCTTATTTTCAGATTTTATGCATATAAATATGCAAAAATCTGAAAATAAAAGACACGGCTGAACTGTTGCTTAAAATTTTAAAAAATTCAAAAAAAGTACTTTACTTTTGAATAAATATGTAATAGAATGATTAAAGATAAGTTTAAACCGAAATATCGGTATAATATCAAATCATCCAAGGAGGAAAATTAATTATGAAATATTTCAGAGCATTAACAGCCGTTGTACTTGCAGGGGCTATGACACTTTCACTTGCAGCCTGCGGCGGCAGCACAGACACAGCAGAATCAGCCGACACATCGGCTGAAGCAGAAGCAACAGACGAGGCTTCCGATGACACAGAGGCTGTTGTTACTACAGTTGAAGAAGGTCAGTTCATTTGGGGAACAAACGCATCATTCCCTCCCTATGAATCAATTGACAACAACGAGGTGGTAGGCATTGACGCCGACATAGCTGCTGAATTGGGCGCAAGATTAGGTCTTGAAGCAGTTGTTGAAAATATGGAATTTGACGCTATTATTCCTGCCGTTACAAGCGGAAAAATCGACGTCGGTATCGCCGGTATGACAGTAAACGAAGAAAGACTTGTAAACGTAAACTTCTCTACTCCTTACGTTGAAGCAGGTCAGGTTATCGTTGTTCCCGAAGGCTCAGACATCACATCCGTTGAGGACTTAAACGGAAAGATCATCGGCGTTCAGAGAGGAACAACAGGCGACGACTATGTTTCAGACGCTGAAAACGGAATCGAAGCAGCTGAAATTCAGCGTTTCTCAAGCGCTGTTGAAACTGGTCAGGCTCTTCTTTCAAACAAGATTGAGGTTATCGTAATCGACAATCAGCCTGCAAAGAGCATTGTAAACGCAAACGAAGGTCTTGAAATTCTTCCCGAGCCTCTTACATCAGAGCAGTATGCTATCTGCGTAAGCAAGGACAACGAAGCACTTCTTGACGCTATCAACGCAGCTCTTGCAGATATGGAAGCCGACGGAACACTTCAGGCAATTCTTGACGAATATCTTGTAGAGGACTGATTACTTTAAGTTACCGAGGGTGTGAACTTTTTCACACCCTCTTTTTCGAAATATTTGAGGAATAAATATGAAAGAAATATTATACAACATTTTGGTTTTTTTCACATCTCCCGAGTGGGTTGAAAAAATCTCTAAAAACTTTTACAACAACTTTATTTATCAAGACCGTTGGACGTGGCTTCTTCAGGGCTTATGGGTAACTCTGAAGCTCACATTCTTCTCATTCATTTTCGGTCTTACTTTGGGCTCGCTTATAGCCATAATCAGAGCTACCCACGACAGCCGCCAAAAGCTGCCCCGTTACTCCTTTACCCAAAGAGTGGGAAACATTCTTCTTTCCGTTCTTAACGCCGTCTGCAAGGTTTATTTAATCGTAATTCAGGGTACCCCTACAATCGTGCAGATTATGATTATTTACTTCTGTATTTTCGCCAACAGCCGCAACAAGGTGGCTATAGCTATTTTGGGCTTCACCATAAACTCAAGCGCATACATAGCCGAAATTATAAGAGGCGGTCTTAACGGCGTTCCCAAGGGTCAGATGGAAGCCGGCAGAAGTCTCGGCTTCGGCTTTGTCAGTACAATGTGGTATGTAATTTTCCCCCAGGCAATCAAAATTGCCCTGCCTATGCTCTGCAACGAGCTTATAACCCTTCTTAAGGAAACCTCCGTTGCAAGTATGGTTGCTCTTGAGGATCTGCTCTCAAAGGCTCTTATTATCAGAAATTCAACCTATGACGCTTATATGCCTCTTCTTGCCGCAGCCGCACTCTATTTGATTGTGGTTACTATTTTGAGAACCGTGCTTGACAAGCTTGAAAGGAGGCTGACCTCAAATGACAAACGCTGATAAAACAGGGGCAAAGGAACCTCTTATTAAAGTAGTTAATCTCACTAAGGACTTTGGCAACGCAACCTTAGCCCTTGACCACATAAATAATCAAATCGACAACGGCGAGGTTGTGGTTGTTATAGGTCCCTCAGGCTCGGGAAAATCCACCTTTCTCCGCTGTTTAAACCTTCTCGAAATACCCACAGACGGTCACATTTACTTTGAGGGCTCAGACATAACCGACCCCAAAAACAATCTTAACAGACACCGCCGTAAAATGGGAATGGTTTTTCAGCAGTTTAATCTGTTTCCCCATATGACAATTATGAAAAACCTGACCTTGGCGCCTATGAAGCTTCTCAAAAAGAGCAAAAAGGACGCAGAAGCAAAGGCTATGGAGCTTTTGGAAAAGGTAGGGCTTGCAGACAGAGCCGAAAGCTACCCCAATCAGCTCTCAGGCGGTCAGATGCAGCGTATAGCTATCGTTCGCGCCCTTTGTATGGAGCCCGACGTAATGCTTTTCGACGAGCCCACCTCAGCCCTCGACCCCGAAATGGTAGGGGAGGTTTTGGACGTTATGAAGGGGCTTGCAAGACAGAAGATGACAATGGTTGTTGTTACCCACGAAATGGGCTTTGCCCGTGAAGTAGGCTCACGTATTATCTTTATGGAAAACGGAAAAATTTTGGAGGAAAACACCCCCGACGAATTTTTCACAAACCCCAAAAGCGACCGCTTAAAGGAATTTTTGGATAAAGTACTTTAATACAAACACAAACGGCTCCCGCAGGATATAATTCCTTTGAGAGCCGTCTTTTATTGTCATTTTTTAAGCATTTTATAAATCAAGCTCTTTCCAAAAATCGGTTATGGGTCGGCTTTTTTTATTGCTTTCTTCATAGTCTCTTAGGGCTTCTTCAAAAACCGTTAAATCTTCTTCATTTTCTTCGGCTTCAATAATTCCCTTGCTTTTTAAATATTCGTAAATATCATCGCTTTTTCCTGCGCATAATATAAGCTGTTCTTTCATACCGTCTGTATAACCTCCTGTATTTGCTCCGTTTTCAACCAAAAACCGTATAATTTCATAAAATCCATGTTCGACAGATGTCATTAAGGGAGTATAGGATTTAAAATAGGAATATTCTCCCGTTTCGCTATTATATGTTGTGTCGCAAACGTTAAAATCACTGATACCGGACTCCTTGAGATATACAAGACCATCGTAGTTTCCGGAATGGGCACATTCATAAATTGCGGCTGCAATGTCATTTTTGTTTAATTCTTCCGCATATTTTTCCGCTGTTTTTATAGTATCAATATCACAGCGGCTGTATATATCAACCATATATTTACAAAGACCGTTATTTCCCACGTCATTTATGTTAAAGCCGTTATCGATAAAATATTTTATGATTTTATTATCTCCGTTTTGAAGGGCTTTGTCAAAGGCGTTTTTGTTATAAATTTTAGCACCTTTCCCCATAAGAAACTTAATCATATCCAAATTACGGTTTTCGGCAGCCAAATAAACACAATCGTCTATTGCTGTTGGGTCAACGGATATAATATAATCAAGCACATCTGTATTATTATACTGAGCCGCAAGCCTTATATTATATTTTTTGGTGCCGTCTGCTTCGTATATAAGCTCCGCACCCTTTTCCGTCAAATATTTGACGCAGTCTAAATTTCCGCAGACAATTGCCGTTTGAAGCAGAAAATTCAAATTGCTGTCATCATCTATGTACTTGCTTAAAACACTGCTTTTACAGCCCGCCGCAAGCCCGTATAAAACGAGGTCGCTGTCGCACTTATTCTTTTCTGAAAATGTACCCTTAAAGGCTGCATACACATTTTCATCATCAATTGCCGAGCCGCAGTTATCTATAAGAACCTTTAAGTCATATAAATATGATAATGATACACCGTATTCTTTGATTCTGTCTGTCATTCTTTCTATGTTTTCCGCTGTTGCCTCAGCTCCGGCTTCCGTCAAGGATTTAAAGTTTGCACTTTTAACTCCTGTTTCCCACAGAGCGCCTGAATCGGTTTTTATCAAATAGTCAAAGCCGTTTTCACCTTTTTTACTTACAAAATTCAGGTCGGCTTTCGGCAGCAGCCTGTTATAAGCTTCATCACTTTCCAAAACCTCATAAAAAACTGTCATTCCCGACTTGTCAACAAGGTTCGGGTCTATGTCATAATCCAAAACAGTTCTGATTATGCTTTTTGACCCGACTTCATTTACGGCATATACCAAAGGGGAATGGGTGGTTGTGAAAAAATTATAGTCAAATTCATTGGGGTCTGAGCCTTCATTAACGGCTTCTGCGAAAGCCTGACAGTTTTTATTCTCCAGGGCTTCATACATTTTATCGTCTAAATTATATTTTTCCGTAAAATAGTCTGCAAAATTGTCTTTAACACTGTCAGGCACAAAGTTCTGCACTAACATCACCGCTGCACACAACATAAACACCACAACATATTTACCCAGTGTTACTGCAATAACAAACGCACCGCCTATTATCATCTCTATAAATCCGATTATTGTGCTGATCATATCCGTTTTCCCCTTTTGCAGATTTTCAAAAATACTTGAATTTTCAAATTTTATCTTTGGGTTATATTATAT
>JAJQFU010000044.1 GCA_021200955.1 Clostridiales bacterium
AGATTAACGAAACTGTAGGCGCACTTAAAGAAAAAGGCTTTTTAAGAGTTTTCAGAGACAGCTTTTTTGCTCTTTTGACACCTGTTATAATTTTGGGCTGTATTTACTCGGGCGCAGCTTCACCTACAGAAGCCGCCGTTATATCGGTTTTCTATGCTCTTATTGTGAGCCTTTTTATCTACAGAACAATAAAACCGAGCGAAATAATATCGGTTTTTGCGGAAACTCTCAGAACCTACGCACCTATTCTTTTTATACTTGCGGCTTCAATGGCTTTTTCAAGAGTTCTGACACTTATGCAGGTTCCCCAGATAATAAGCGCATGGATTTTATCCACATTCTCGGGCAAGTTTATAATCCTCATTGTTATAAACATTTTCCTTCTTCTTGTGGGTATGGTTATGGATACAACTCCGGCTATTCTTATTCTTACGCCTATACTTCTGCCTATAACAACGGCGGTAGGGGTTGACCCCGTTCACTTCGGCGTAATTATGGTAGTAAACCTTGCTATCGGCTTTGTTACTCCGCCTATAGGCGTAAACCTTTTCGTAGCAAGCTCCTTAACCAAAATTCCCGTTATGGAAATTTCCAAAAAGTCTCTGCCTATGCTGGGCTACTTTATTATAGCTTTGCTTATAATAACCTATATTCCCATAGTCAGTCTGCTTCTTGTTCGTTAATGAAAGTGAGGTAATTAAGATGAAAAAATTTACAGCTGTTTTATTGGCGGCGCTTATGTGCTTATCGGTTTTAACTGCCTGCACTTCAAAAGACGGCGAAGAGGTTCAGCGTTATGCATGGCCCTTGGGAACAAGCTCCCCCGAGGACACAGTAACACAGATTTACGCTGAGAAATTCGCCGAAGAGGTCAGCAGACTTTCAGACGGCACTATGAAAATTCAGGTTTATCCCAATTCCACAATCGGCGGCGACAGAGAGCTTATAGAGTGTGCACAGGAAGGGTCTGTTCCCTTTTTGGTTCAGAACACAGCTCCTCAGGTAAGCTTTATTCCCGAACTTTGTATATTCGACCTGCCCTGTGCCTTCGACTCAATCGAGGCTGTTCGTGAAGCAGTGGATAACCCCGAATTTTTGGAGAAAATAGAACCTCTTTACGAAAATGCCGGGCTTAAGCTTTTGGGCATTTCCGATCAGGGCTTCAGAGTTATGACAACAAACAAAAAAATAGAAAGCCTTGATGACTTTAAGGGTCAGAAAATAAGAACTATGGAGAACTCTTATCACCTTGCATTCTGGAAGGCTATCGGCGCAAGCCCCACACCTATGACCTTCAGTGAGGTTTATATAGGGCTTCAACAGGGCACAATCGACGCACAGGAGAACCCTTATGAGGTTGTTGTTTCTTCAAAGTTCTATGAACAGCAGGACTATGTAATAGAAACAAATCATTTGCCCCACCTTATAACCCTTATTGTCAGCGACGACTTCTATAATTCACTCGAGCCCGAAAAGCAGGCGATTATAGATCAGGCGGCTCAGACGGCTCTTGAATATTCCAGAAACGCTTCAGACGAAAGAATTGAAGGCAGAATAAACACAATCGTTGAAAACGGCACAGAAATCGTCACTCTTTCGGACGAGGTAAGAGAAGAAATGATTGCCGCTTCACAGGATATTTATGACACAATTACTGAAGCAGCAGGCAGTGAGCTTGTTGACCTGTACTTAGGCAAGTAATAATTAATTACGTAAGCAATTTAAAAGAACTCCCGTTTAAAATATATAAGCGAGAGTTCTTTTTTAGTCTGTGAATTTATTCCTTATATGCGCTGCCCAAAACAGAACGGCTTGTTTCCTTAAGCCAATCTATTGTAAAGCCGCTGTCATAAAGGTGAATTTTGTTTTCAGCCGCAAGCTCCGGAGTATAGTCGGAAAGCTTATAGGTTGTTATAAGTCCTTTTCCGAAAAGCATATGCGTCACAAGAGGAACAGCCTCATAATCCTTAATGTGGGCGTTTCCCCCTTCGTTTGAAATTGTGACCTTAGCCATTGCCCCGAGCATAGTCAGGTTGGTGTCCTGATTTGAGACGAAATTGCCGGGGGAGTAGAAAACAAGGGTGCTGTTTCCCTCTGAGCCTGTAATTGTTTCCACCTGCTGAATTACGTGGGGGTGAGTGCCTATAATCAGGTCTGCTCCGTTATCGGAAAAGAACTGCGCCCACTGCTTTTCGCTTTCAGTGGCACTTGTGACATATTCCGTTCCCCAATGGAGGCAGACAACTATGAAGTCGGCATTTTCCTTAGCCGCCGCCATATCGGCTTTTATTTTTTCTTCATCTAAAAGATTGATTATATATTCACGTCCGTAGGGCAGGGGTATTCCGTTTGTGCCGTATGTATAATTCATAACAGCTACCTTTAAGCCCTGTTTTTCGAAATAATAAACGCTTCTTTTGTCATAGTCCTCCTGTGTATCGTGAATGCCCAAAAAGGCAACGTCCGGATATTTTGTTTTCCAAAAGTTAATTGTGTTGTCAACGCCCTGCGCTCCTTTGTCAAGAGTGTGGTTTGTGGCGTGTAGAACAATGTTAAAGCCTGCCGCCGCAATGGAATCTCCCAATTCCGTAGGGCTGTTGAAAAGAGGGTAGGCTGAAAGCCCCAGTTCCGTTCCGCCTAATATAACCTCCTGATTTATAATCGCCATATCGGCATTTTTAATGTCGTCCTTTATATGGGCGAAAAGATGGTCGAAGTTATAGCTTCCGTCGTCCTGTCTGCCGCTTCCGTAAACGCCCTCATGGGCAAGCATATCCCCCACCATCATTAAATTTATTTCCGTAAATGATGTTGTGGTTTCCGTTGCGGCTTCAGTGGTTGTTTCGGTGGTTTCCTCTGTTGTTTCTTCTATTTTATTGAAGGCAAAAACCGCTTCGTAATTTTGAGTAAATTCCGAATAAGCCATATAGCCTGCAAAGAGAACAATAACAGCGGCAAAAAGCAAAGCAGCAAATTTTTTCATAAAATACCTTTCTTATAAAACAGCCCTGTGCATTGAAAATGTGAAAGGCACAGGGCTGTTTGGTTAATGATTAAAACTCAGTTATTCTTTTTGCGTAATAGAGCAAAATTCTTGTGGCGTCATCGGAAAGAACCTGTCCGTCCCCTGTTACATCGGCTGCTTTAAGCTGTGCGTCTGTAAGCTCAATCTGCTTTGCATAATAGAGCAAAACTCTCGTTGCGTCATCGGAGAGAATTTGCCCGTCGCCTGTTACGTCGCCTAAAATATATTCGGCTTCGCCCAATATGCCTACGTAAGGAATTGTGGCAGTGACTGTTCTTTCTGTGTCTGAGTTGGCAGTCTGCATCATAATGGTGTCGATTGAAGACGCTGTAAAGGTTGATGAAGCCGTCAGATCGCCGTCTACGGTAAGGGTTACGGTTTTCTTGTCCATATCAACTATAAATTCATAGCTGTAGGTCTGATTTTTGGTTAAGCCTTCTCCCAATGAAACGTAAGATTTGTCCTCGGAATAAAGCCCGAGCACCTTGCTTGAATTTGAGCCGAAACCGAAAGCGTGGGTGAAGCTTCCCGAACTGTCGGTCTTGCCTACCTGAATGAAGGGCCAGCTGCCTGAGACCTTATTAAGGGTAACCTCGCCGTTAATAACGATTTGACCGCTTGTCTGAGCCGTAAAGGGTATATACCAGCGGCAGGCAACGGAAGAGGAATTGTCGATAAGAGTGTATGTTCCGTTTCCGTTATCCTGAACATAACAGCTGTCGCCGTCCTCTGTTGGCTCTCCTACATCAACGGGAGTTGAATATGTGGTTGTTTCGGTAGTGGTTTCAGTGGTTATTTCCTCATATTCCGCAAAGGTCAGAGAATAAATCCTTGCGTTAGTGCTTTCCGCACCTGTTATAACATATGTTCCGGCATAAAGCTTAACAGTGTTTGTGCCTGCTTCCAGTGTGACGGAAGATGTGTCGTTTACCTTTCCGCTGTAGGCTTCTATAACCGCCGAAGCGTCTGAAGAAACCACAGTTAAATTCATTGTTTCGGCTACGCTGAAGCTTATGCCTGAGTCGCCGTTGTTGTTGACTGTTCCGTAATTTGCTGCTATAGAGTTAAGGTCATAGGCAATATTGCCGAAAGTTCCGGCTGTGTCTGTACAATCGTTTTCGCCCTCACAGTCTGTGCCTATGTTGTATGTACCTATATCAACTGTTCCCACAGTAGTGGCTTCGGTGGTTGTTTCAACCTCCTCACCGGGTGCTGTCAGTGAGAAGCTCGCTATATAAGCTTCCTTCTCTGTGTTTTCGCACTGAATAGCATAAATTCCGGCAGGAACAACAGCTGAAGCGGTTCCGCCTACGGCTGCGTTGGCATATTGTAAGCCGTAGTTATCTATAAGGGATAAGCCGTAGCTTGCGGCATCGGCACATTCGATTGTTACCGTTGCGGATTTGTCAAGCTTAAATATAACTGCCCCTAAGCCCTTTGACTTAAGATAGCCGTAGGTTGTAGAGGGCTTATAGTCGCTGGTGGCATTATAGAGAACGTCCTCAAAAACCACGTTTGTGCCTCTTAGGTTTTCTACTCCCGCCGCTGTCATTCTTGCTCCGGCGTCCTCAGCAGTAAAGGCTATTGAATAGTTATAGCTTATTGCGTTTTCGGGCACCGCTGTTATAACCGGAGTTACACTTGCTTCGGACTGTTCGTCCTTTAAAACTCCGCTGTAGGCTATACATTCCGCTTTGGCTGTCAAAGCGTCTGTCAGATAACAGTTCGATGTCTTTGTAAGTGAGTTATAATAGAAAAGCGAGGGGTCTGTGTCGAAAGAGGGGTAGGTGTTGTTATTTGAAACCTCTGTGTCTCTTGCAGTGACCACTGTCGCCGCATTTGTGCCTGTGCAGTTATAGAAAATATCGTTATAGCTCTTAACTGCGGAATTTGTCTTTGTGGTAACAGGGTTTTTACAGCTGTCAAAATAGTTTGCTTCACTGAGAACATAAGAGTTGTATCTTGTGTCCATAGTTTTTGATGAGCTGCCCTGATAATAGTTGTTGTAGATATGCATATTAGAATATCTCAAAAGGGGCTGTCTTGAGTCGCAGTCCTGCCACCAATTGTGGTGGAACGAAATATTGTATTCAATATTCGTGTCGGATGCGCCTATAAGATTGGTCTTGTGACAGCCGTAATAATAGCAGTAGCTCATAGTATAATAGCCGCCGCGCTTAAAGTCGCATGAGCCGTCGCCCTCTTTTTTGTCGCTTTCAGCCGGGCTTGCGCAATAGCCGGGAAGGAATGAACAGTTGTGAATCCAACAGCGTTCAACAGCCGCACTGAGACTGCTGCCGGACTGAACGCCCTCCATACCCAAAGCGTCCTCGGGGTAGCTTTCAAAGGTCAGATTTCTGACTTCAAAGCTTTTTCCGTAGCTTTGATAAGCCGATGAGGCTATAAAGTGAATACCCCAGCCGTATATTTTTGCGTCTGTGCCTATACCCTCAATTGTTATATTAAGGCCGTCTCTCATTCGTGCCATATAGCCGTTGTCGCCTTCAGATCCGCCGTAGTCGGTTGAGTCATATGCTGTTAAGCCCTCGGGCGCGGTAACTGTGCCTATGAAACGAATGTCAAGGGGTATACCTGCCTGTGAATAAGCAAGAATAATTCCGTCGTTTGTGTTGGCAAGCCCGTCGCTTGAGCCCGAAGCACCTCTTGAGTTAAGGATGTTGCCTATACCCTTAACGATATGAGTGGGGTCGTTGGGGAAGGGGAGTTCAACAGTGTCTTTATTCTCGTCTGTAACATAGAGAACAACAGCCTTTGACTTTAATGTTCCGTCGTCGTTATATGCGCCTACTCCGCTTGTATAGTTAAAGTGGGCATAGCCTGAGCGGTCATATTCATCAACTGTTATTCCGCTGTATGAAATTTCAGTTCCGTCGGACGCGGTTATAACAACGTCATAGCTGCCGGGTGTAAGCCCCGGTATGTCAACTCTTGCAATTCCGCTTTCCTTTTCCCTTATAAGCTCACTGTCAGCCGCAGTATAAGCTGTTTCGCCGGACAGCTTGTAGCTGACGGAAGCACTTTCGGGGTCGGCGTCATACCATTCAGCATAAAGGCTTTCGTGCCAGCCCTCGGCTCTTATGCCTGTCGCCGCCATAGCAGGCAGGGCAAAAACAGCCAAGGACGTAAAAGCCATAAAAACAGAAAGCAGTACGCTAATTATTTTTTTGCTTTTTCCCATAAAATTTTCTCCTTTCCTATATTCACTTGTTAATGTGCATTTAAAATTAAGAGTTTTAAGCTTCTCTCAATTGCTTGTCAATTGCCGCAGCCGCTTTTTTGCCTGCACCCATTGCAAGAATAACAGTTGCCGCACCTGTTACTGCGTCGCCGCCGGCATAAACGTTATCCTTTGTGGTCTTGCCTGTTTCCTCTTCTGCAATAATGCAGTGGCGTTTGTTTACTTCAAGACCCTCTGTGGTGGAGGAAATAAGGGGGTTGGGGCTTGTGCCAAGTGACATAATTACCATATCGCATTCAATATCATATTCTGAGCCCTTTATTTCAACGGGACGGCGTCTGCCGCTGGCGTCGGGTTCGCCAAGCTCCATTTTTATTACTCTCATTCCCTTAACCCATCCGTTTTCGTCAACCAAAATTTCAGTGGGGTTAGTAAGAAGATTGAAGATAACTCCCTCTTCCTTAGCATGGTGAACCTCTTCAACTCTCGCAGGAAGCTCAGCTTCACTTCTTCTGTAAACAATGTGGGTTTCGGCTCCCAAACGAAGGGCTGTTCTGGCTGCGTCCATAGCTACGTTTCCGCCGCCTACAACGCAGACCTTTTTAGCAGGCTTAACAGGGGTGTCATAGTCGTCTCTGTATGCCTTCATAAGGTTTACTCTCGTTAAATATTCGTTTGCGGAAACAACTCCGTTGGCGATTTCTCCGGGAATACCCATAAATTTGGGAAGACCTGCCCCTGAGCCGATGAAAACAGCGTCAAAGCCTTCCTCTTCGAAAAGCTGATCGATTGTTAAGGTCTTTCCTATAATAATATCTGTTTCGATTTCTACGCCGAGCTTTTTAATGCTTTCGACTTCCTTAGCCACAACCTTGTCTTTGGGAAGTCTGAACTCGGGAATGCCGTAGGACAAAACTCCGCCGGTTCTGTGAAGTGCTTCGAAAATTTTAACGCTGTAGCCCTTTTTGGCAAGATCACCGGCACAGGTAAGCCCTGCAGGGCCTGAGCCGATTACGGCTACCTTCTTGCCGTTGGAAGGTTCCTTAGTGCTTAAGTCATAGTTGTTTTCATAAGATGTGTCCGCAACAAATCTTTCAAGCTTGCCTATAGAAACAGGGTCGCCCTTAATACCCATTACGCACTTGCCTTCACACTGACTTTCCTGAGGGCAGACTCTACCGCAGATAGCAGGCAAAGCCGAATATTTGGCGATTTCCTTAGCCGCCTCTTCAAACTCACCGTTTTTAACACAGCTTATAAAAGCCGGAATGTTTATGGAAACAGGGCAGCCGCTTACGCATTTGGGGTTTTTGCAGTTCAAACAGCGTGAGGCTTCTTCCATAGCTTCTTCGGCGTTATAGCCTAAGCAAACCTCGTCAAAGTTTCCGGCTCTTACCTTCGGGTCCTGCTCCCTAACGGGAACCTTATTCATTTTAACAGCCATTACTTGTCACCTCCGCAGCCGCACTTGTGATTATCGTTCTTTTCCTGTTCTTTAAGCATTGCTCTGCCTTCCTCTGTTTTATACATTGTCTGGCGTCTCATAGCTTCGTCATAATTTATCTTGTGTCCGTCAAATTCGGGGCCGTCTACACATGCGAATTTAACCTCGCCGCCCACCGTAACACGGCAGGCTCCGCACATACCCGTTCCGTCAACCATAATGGGGTTAAGGCTGACAATTGTGGGTATGCCAAGCTCTTTTGTGGTCATTGACGTAAACTTCATCATTATCATAGGGCCTATAACAACGGCGTGGTTATATTCCTTTCCGTCCTCTTTAACAAGCTTGTTGAGAAGGGCGCTTCCGTTGCCCTTAAAGCCCTTTGTTCCGTCGTCGGTAGCTATATAAAGGTTTGTAGCTACCTTTTCCATCTGCTCGGTTAAAATAAGAATACTTTCGCTTCTTGCGCCTATAATTACGTCGAAGTCAATCCCCAAAGAGTGAAGATATTTAACCTGAGGATAAACAGGGGCTGTGCCGACGCCGCCGCAGACAAAAATAATTTTATTCTGCTTAAGCTCTTCCACTGTTAAGCCGCAGAGGTCGCTGGGTCTGCCCAAGGGGCCTACAAAGCTTTCTACGCTGTCGCCTACCTCATATTTGGCAAGGTCATAGGTTGATTTACCCACAGTCTGGAATACTATTGCAACAGTACCTGCAACGGGGTCGTAGTCTGTTACCGTAAGGGGTATTCTTTCGCCTTTTTCATTGTTAATGACAATAACGAACTGACCGGGCTTACACGCCTTAGCTACACGGGGTGCAAGAATATCCATATAAATAATATTGTCGGTCAGATAACGTTTACTGACAATTTTATACATCGTTTTTATCTCCTTTCAAGCTTTTCTCAAGCTTATGTGTGCTAAATTTTATTATAAAACATTGTAACTGATTTTTCAACATAAAATTTTGAAATCGGCAGTAAAATATTGAACTGTTTACACTTTCTTTACATTTTCTCTTCCCAAAAGCAAAATTAAATCGTCATAAGCGTTGGAATTAAGGGAAATTCCCTTGCTTACTGTCATAAGCCTTTTAGTGTCCTGATAATATATCTTTACAGGGGTTTGTCCCGGGTTGGCTCTCATAATCTGCTTTATTTCGGAAGGGATGTCCTTCGTCTGATTAGCCAGCTTAAGCCACAAGGCACTGCACCTGTTTTCAAGCTCCTCATAGGGAATAATTTTATTCGCCAACACCTTAGGGGGCTGATTTTCCGAAAGCTGTAACGTACCCTCCACCAAAATAACGCTGTCCTCAGCAATGTATTTGTTAAACTTTTCATATACATTGGGAAATACTATTATTTCAATCATTCCGTAAAGGTCTTCAAGCTGAAGAAAGCACATTGTTTTATCGTTTTTGGTGAATTTAATAGTGGCTTTGCTTATAATTCCGCCTAATTTTATTTTTTCGTTGTCCTTGACCTTTCCCTCTTCAGTGTCGTCAGATGGGAAATCAAGAGTTGAGACAGAAGCATATTTTTTTAAGGTTGCGGCATATTGTGACAGGGGATGACCACTTACATAAATCCCCAAAATTTCCTTTTCAAAGGCCAATTTCTGTTTTTCCTCAAATTCCTTTACGTTTGGAAGATGATCCTCATAGGCTGATTTGTCCTCTGAAATATCGAAAAGGTTCAGCTGACCCTCTGCGTTGTTTTTCTTCGCCTGAGTGAAGCCGTCTAAAATTTGACGGAAGCAGGTCATATAAGCGGCTCTTTTGCCTCCTAAGGAGTCAAATGCACCGCATTTAATAAGGTTTTCAATGGCTTTTGAGTTTATCTTTCCCGACATTCTGTCAATAAAAGAGGTCAGTCTTGTAAAGTCTCCGTCTCTTTCACGGCTTGCTTCTATGTCGTCAACAACCCCTCTGCCTACAGTTTTGACAGCCGAAAGGGCATATCTTATTTTTCCGTTATTACCTCTGAAGCGGTTGCAGCTTTTGTTTATATCGGGAGGAAGAATTTCTATATTCATTCGTTTGGCTTCTTCGATATAAACCACAACCTTGCCGGGGTTGTCGATTACGCTTGTTAAAAGGGCAGCCATAAATTCAACAGGGTAATAGCACTTAAGCCATGCGGTTCTGTAAGCGACAACGGCGTATGCAGCGGCGTGGCTCTTGTTAAAGGCGTATTTGGCAAAGTCAGTCATTTCGTCGAATATGGTGTTTGCCACGTCCTCGGGAATGCCGTTTTTGATACAGCCGGGAACATCTTCACCCAAGCCGTAAATAAAGTTTTTTCGCTCCTGAGCCATAACGTCCGCTTTTTTCTTGCTCATAGCTCGGCGGACAAGATCGCTTCTGCCCCATGAATAGCCTGCTAATTCGCGGACTATCTGCATAACCTGCTCCTGATAGACAATACAGCCGTAGGTGGTTTTTAAAATAGGCTCAAGAGAAGGGTGAAGATATGTTATTTTGTCCTTATTGTTTTTGCCCTCAATATATTTGGGTATAAAGTCCATAGGGCCGGGACGGTAAAGAGAAATTCCGGCGGTTATGTCCTCAAGGCTTGTGGGCTTAAGCTCCTTCATAAAGGACTGCATTCCTGCGCTTTCAAGCTGGAACACCCCGGAGGTCAGACCGGAAGAAATAAGATCAAATACCTTCTCGTCGCTGTAATCTATGCTGTCTACGGTAAGCCCCTTGTGATACTGCCGTTCAATATCGTCAAAGGCATCCTGAATTACAGTCAGGGTTCTTAAGCCCAAAAAGTCCATTTTAAGAAGCCCCAGCTCCTCCAAGGTTGTCATTGTGTACTGTGTCGTAACAACGCCCTGATTGTTGTTAAGAGGAACATATTCTATAATAGGTCTGTCGCAGATAACAATTCCCGCTGCGTGGGTTGAAGCGTGACGGGGAAGCCCTTCAAGCTTCATTGACATATCGATTAGGTTTTTGACCTGAGGGTCGTTTTCATATTCCTGCCGCAGTTCATAATTCTTTTCAAGTGCCTGCTTTATGCTTATGTGAAGCTCCATAGGCACCATTTTGGCTATGCGGTCAACGTCGTTATAGGGGATTGCAAGGGCTCTGCCTACGTCTCTTATTGCGTTTCTTGCCGCCATAGTTCCGAAGGTGATAATCTGAGCAACCCTGTCTGAGCCGTATTTTCTGTTTACATAGTCAATAACCTCCTGACGCCGTTCATAGCAAAAGTCAATATCAATATCGGGCATGCTTACTCTTTCGGGGTTCAAAAACCTCTCGAAAATAAGCCCGTATTTAAAGGGGTCGATGTCGGTAATTTTAAGTGCGTATGAAACAACGCTTCCTGCGGCTGAGCCTCTGCCCGGGCCGACACTTATGCCGTTTTCCTTTGCAAAACGAATAAAATCCCACGTAATAAGAAAGTAATCCACAAAGCCCATTTGCTTAATTGTGTCAAGCTCATACTGAAGCCTTTCCTTTATTTCGTCGGTGGGGTCGCCGTAACGTTCCTTTATGCCCTTTTGGGTCAGCTCACATAAATATTCATAGGCTGTTTTTCCTTCAGGAACGTCAAAAACAGGCAGCTTATATTTGTTAAATTCAAATGTAACGTTGCACTGCTCCGCAATTTTATTTGTGTTTTCACAGGCCTCCTCGGCGTAGGGGAAAAGCGAGTACATTTCTTCGGGGGACTTAAGGTAGTAGTTTCCCCCTTCATATCTCATTCTGTTTTCGTCCAAAATATTGGTCACGGTCTGTATGCACAAAAGCAAGTCGTGAGCCGAGGCGTCGTCCCTGTTTACATAGTGAAGATCGTTTGTGGCTACAAGAGGAATGCCTGTTTCGCTTTGAATACGCATTAAGGCATTGTTTACTGTTTTCTGTTCCGCTATGCCGTGATCCTGAAGCTCCAAATAAAAGTCATCGCCGAAAATCCTTTGATAGGTCAAAGCCATATCCTTAGCCTTTTCATAGGTGGAGGTCAAAATTGTTTTGGCTACAGGCCCTGCGAGACAGGTTGAAAGGGCAATTAAATCGTCCTTATATTTTTTCAAAATATCAAGGTCGATTCTGGGCTTATAATAATAGCCCTCTGTCTGACCTAAAGAAACAAGCCTTGACAGGTTTTTATAGCCGTTGTTGTTTTTGGCAAGTAAAACAAGGTGATAATAAAAATTGTCATCAGACTTTATTTTGTTAAACCTCGAGCCGCTGGCAATATAAACCTCACAGCCTATAATGGGCTTTATGCCCTGTTTTAAAGCTTCCTTATAAAAATCGATACAGCCGTACATAACGCCGTGGTCTGTTATGGCGATTGCGTCCATACCCAGCTCTTTTGTACGTGAAATAAGCTCTCCTATTTTCGAAGAGCCGTCTAAAAGACTGTATGCGGTATGAACGTGAAGATGAGTAAATTTTTTTTCTGACATATATACGCCTGCTTTCTATCCCTTAAAATATTTCTGAATGTCCTTGTGGCTGCCCAAAACCAAAAGTGTTTTGTCAGGCTCTAAGGGTACGTTGGGGTCGATTACAACGCTTATTTTTCCGTCCTGCTTTGTGCCCAAAACGTTAAGGTTATAATTTTTTCTTATGTTAAGCTCGCCGATTGTTTTTCCGTACCACTTTTTGGGAATAGCCACCTCGAAAATAGCATTATTTTCGTCTAATTCAATATAGTCGAAAATGTGGTCGGTGGAATAGCGGATAGCAGTCCAGTTTGCAAGCTGTTTTTCGGGGTAAACAACCTCGTCTGCGCCGTTTCTCAGCAAAAACTTTGCGTGAACACCTCTTGCGGCCCTTGAAACAACCATTTTTGCCCCAAGCTCCTTTAAAAGAGAGGTTGTCTCCAAAGACGACTGAAAGTTATCGCCTATGGCAACTATGCACAGGTCAAAATCTCTTACGCCGAGCGACATCAAAAAAGCCTTGTTTGTGCTGTCGCCTATTTGGGCGTTTGTGACGTAGGGCAAAACGCTGTTTACGTCCTCTTCGTTTTGGTCAATCGCTATAACCTGATGACCCAAATCATTAAGCTTTTTGGCGATATGTCTGCCGAAACGGCCTAAGCCTATTAATAAAACGGATTTCATAGAATTTTATCCTCCTTATCCCACAGTGATTTTTTCCAACGGGTACTTCGAGGGGTATTTTTTATAGCCCGAAAGTGCGGCGAAAATTACAGTTAAGCCGCCGACTCTGCCCAAAAACATAAGCAATATTAAAATCAGCTTCGAAATTACGCATAAATCCCTGGTTATTCCCAGTGTAAGCCCCACAGTACCTATTGCCGAGGCTGTTTCAAAAAGACAGGTCAAAAGGGGAAGCCCCTCTATTAATGAAATAATTACGCCGCCGGTCAAAAACAGAGACAAATACATAAAAAGTATAGCCGATGAATTTTTAACCGCTTCGTCCGAAATTCGTCTGCCGAAAAGCGAAGGGCTTTCCTTCCGCCTGAAAACCGCAAATGCGGACAAAACAATAACCGCCGCCGTTGTGGTTTTCATACCTCCGGCAGTTGACCCCGGCGAGCCGCCTATAAGCATAAGCCCTATTGTAACAAGAAGGCTCGGCTCGGACATAGCGTTTAAGTCCGATGTGTTAAAGCCTGCTGTACGTGGGCTTACCGCTGCGAAAAGGGAAAGCAATAGCCTTTCCTTTAAGGGGTAACCCCCGAACTCAACAAAATAAAAATATACAGTGGGAAAAGCTATAAGCAGAAATGACACAGTAAGAATTATTTTCGTCTGAAGCCTGTATTTTTTAAACCTTAAGCCGTTGGTCTTAATGTCCTCCCATGTGAGAAAGCCTATTCCGCCGACTATAATAAGAGCCATAATGATTATATTTACGGAAGTATTGCTTTGAAAATATGTCAGTGAAGAGTAGGGCTCTTTTATGCCCATAAGATCAAAGCCTGCGTTGCAGAAAGCCGAAACGGAGTGGAAAACAGAGTAACACATACCTTTGACAAAGCCCAGCTCATTGCAGAAAACAGGGGCTAAGGCAATCGTTCCCAAAATTTCGACAGAAAAAACCACAGCAATAATGAAATGGGTAAGGGAAATTATTCCTCCCACCTGATGAGCCGCTATAGCCTCCTGCATAGTGCTTCTCTGCATAAGCCCTATCTTACGCCCCGAAAGTATGGCGAAAAACACCGAAACCGTCACAACCCCCATACCGCCTATTTGTATCATAAGCAAAATAACCCCCTGACCGAAGGGCGTAAAACAGCTTGCAGTGTCAGCTGCCGCCAAGCCCGTCACACACACCGCCGATGTAGCCGTAAAGAGGGCATCCAAAAATGAAATCCCATCAGGCGATCTTGTGGAAAAGGGCAGAAGCAGAAGCAGTGTCCCTATAAATATAACGGGTATAAACCCCAGTGCCGCAATTTGAAGCGGCGACAATCTTATTCTTGATATTTTTTTCATATTAATCAATCCTGTAAATATTTTAGTGGTGAAGTTATCGTCAAGGCTCCCCTTGAGGGGAGCTGCTGAACGCAGTGAAGCTGAGAGGTGTGGCAGCAATCTTTTAGTTTAAATAAAGTACCCTTAAATCAATATTTATTATAATATAAAATTCACGAATTGTACAGTGTCTAAAACTCAAAATTATTAAAAATTGCAAAAAAGAAGGACTATGCACAATTCCTAAGTGAATGCGCACAGTCTTTCTTTATAAATAGTTTGGAGAACGCTTAGCTTTGTTCCAAAAGACCGGTATAAAGCTGATAATAAACGCCTTTTTCTTTAATGAGCTTATCGTGGTTGCCTCTTTCGATAATTCTGCCGTGATCCATAACCATAATAACGTCGGAGTTCTTAATGGTTGAAAGTCTGTGGGCGATTACGAAAACGGTTCTGCCCTTCATAAGGGAGTCCATACCCTCCTGAACGATTTTTTCCGTTCGTGTATCAATCGAAGATGTAGCTTCGTCTAAAATAAGGGCAGGGGGGTTGGCTACTGCGGCACGTGCGATAGACAAAAGCTGTCTCTGACCCTGTGAAAGGTTAGAGCCGTTGTTTGTGAGCATTGTGTCATAGCCGTCGGGCAGTCTCCTTATAAACTCGTGAGCCCCCGCAAGCTTAGCTGCCGCCACAACCTCGGAATCCGTTGCGTCAAGTCTGCCGTATCTTATATTTTCTGTTACTGTTCCGGTAAAAAGGCTTGTATCCTGCAAAACCATTCCCAAAGAGCGTCTCAGCTCGCTTTTCTTGATTTTGTTTATATTAATTCCGTCATACCTTATTTTTCCGTCCTGAATGTCATAGAAGCGGTTAATAAGGTTGGTGATTGTAGTTTTGCCTGCGCCTGTTGCCCCTACGAAGGCTACCTTTTCGCCGGGCTTTGCGTAAACCTCTATGTCGTGAAGAACTGTCTTGTCGGGGTTATAGCCGAAATCAACCTTGTCGAGAATAATGTCGCCCTTAAGCTGAACATATTCAACCTCGCCCGTGCTTTGGTGAACGTACTTCCAAGCCCAAACGCCTGTTCTTATAGGTGATTCTTCAATTGAGCCGTCAGGTCTGAATTTAGCCCTTACAAGGCTTACCTTTCCTTCGTCCGGCTCAGGCTCTTCGTCTAAAAGCTCAAAAATTCTCTCTGCACCGGCAAGAGCCATAACGATTGAGTTAATCTGCTGAGACATATTCGAAACAGGCATATTGAAGCTTCTGTTAAGCTGCAAAAATGAAGCAAGCGAGCCTATTGTGAAGCCGCCGAAGCCGCTTATAGCCAAAACAGAGCCGAAAATAGCCGTAAAAACATAGCTTATGTTGCCTATGTTTGCCAAAATGGGCATAAGCATATTTGCGAAGCTGTTGGCGTTTTTAGCTGCGTCGAAAAGCTCATCGTTTATTTTAATAAAGTCATTGACGCTTTCCTGTTCGTGACAGAAAACCTTTACAACCTTTTGACCCTCGATAATTTCTTCAATATAGCCGTTTACGTCGCCCAGCTTTCTCTGCTGAATGACGAAATACTTTCCGCTTAAGCCCCCGACCTTTTTGGTGACAGCAAGCATTATGCAAGCCATAACAAAGGTCATAAGGGTCAGGGGAACGCTTAACACGAACATACATATAACAACGCTTACAACAGTCATAATTCCGTTTATAAGCTGAGGAATACTCTGGCTTATAAGCTGTCTCAATGTGTCGGTGTCGTTTGTGTAAAGGCTCATAATATCGCCGTGGGCATGAGTGTCGAAATATTTAACGGGAAGCTTCTCCATATGTGCAAACATTTCTTCACGAAGGTTTTTAAGTGTTCCCTGAGTTATTCCCACAACAATTCTGTTGTAAATAAATGCGGAGAATACGCCTACCGCATAAATTGCCGCCATAATGCCGATTGCACCCAAAAGGGGAGCAAAATCCCTTTCACCGCTTATAATGATAGGGGTGATATAATCGTCTATAAGGCTCTTCATAAACATAGTACCCCTAACATTTGCAAGGGCTGATATAACTATGAAAACAACAACCAAAAAACATCTGACTTTAAAATATTTAAAAATATAACCCATTAGCCTAAAAAATATTTTAGAGGGGTTCTTTGCGCCTCTGCGTTTTTCTTTTTTATCAGCCATTATTCAAGCGCCCCTTTCTGTTGTGACTCCCAAACCTCTTTGTAGATTTCGTTGTTTGCCAAAAGCTCATCGTGAGTGCCGAAGCCGTTGACCTCGCCGTTATCCAAAACGATAATTCTGTCTGCGTCCTGAACCGAGGTTATTCTCTGAGCAATAATAAGCTTTGTTGTGTCGGGAATTTCCTCTCTGAAAGCCTTTCTTATCATAGCGTCGGTCTTTGTGTCCACAGCCGAGGTTGAGTCGTCTAAAATAAGAATTTTGGGGTTCATAAGCAAGGCTCTTGCTATACAAAGTCTTTGCTTCTGACCGCCGGAAACGTTTACGCCGCCTTGTTCGATCCATGTGTCATAGCCGTCGGGCATTGCGCTGACAAATTCGTCCGCTTGGGCATATTTGCAGGCTTTAATGAGCTGTTCATCTGTTGCGTCTTTGTTTCCCCAGCGGAGATTGTCTTTAACCGTTCCTGAGAAAAGAACGTTTTTCTGCAATACCATAGCCACGCTGCTTCTGAGGGCGTTAAGCTCATAGTTTTTGACATTAAGACCGCCGACGAGAACCTCGCCCTCTGTGGCGTCGTAAAGTCTGGGTATAAGCTGAACAAGAGTTGACTTTGAAGAGCCTGTTCCGCCGATAATACCGATAGTTTCGCCTGAGTTGATTTTAAGGTTAATGTTTTCAAGGCACTTGTTGCCGTCCTTTTTGTATGCGAAGGAAACGTTTTTAAACTCGATTGACCCGTTTTTAATGTCGGTTATGCTGTCAACAGGAGCTGCAAGGTCTGTTTTTTCGTTAATAACCTCGGCAATTCTTTCACCCGAAGCCCTTGACATTGAAATCATAACGAAAGCCATTGAAATTATCATAAGGCTCATAAGTATGTTCATTGTGTAGGTGAAAAGGCTCATAAGCTGACCGGTTGTCAGTGTATCGGAGACTATCATATGAGCGCCTATCCACGAAATCAAAAGAATACAGGTATAAACAGTAAACTGAATAACAGGCATATTCGCCACAACAAGATATTCTGCCTTCAAAAACATATTGTAGACATTTTCAGCCGCAATATTGAACTTTCTGACCTCGTGATCCTCTCTGACATATGCCTTGACGGTTCTTATGCCGCTTATATTTTCCTGAACACTGGCATTAAGATCGTCATATTTTTCAAAAACGGCTTTGAAAGCCTTGTGGGCATGCGACATAATGAAGAAGAGAACGATGCCCAAAAAGATAATTGCCCCTACATAAACAAGAGCCAGTGAAGGTTTTATTACACAGGTCATTGCAAATGCACATATAAGCAAAAGAGGGGATCTGACGCACATTCTTATAATCATCATATATGCGTTTTGAACGTTTGTAACGTCTGTGGTAAGTCTCGTAATAAGACCCGATGTGGAATATTTATCCAAATTCGAAAAAGAAAATTTTTGAATATTCCTAAACATAGCGGCTCTTAAATTTTTGGCAAAGCCCGACGAAGCAACCGCCGCAAAGTGACCTGCTCCTGCGCCTGCCGAAAGGCTTATAAACGCCGCAATTATCATAACAACGCCGATTGACGCAACTCTCTTAAGGTCGCCGCCGTCAGCACCGTTTACCCCCGTATCAACTATTTTAGACATTAAAAAGGGGATGAGAATTTCCATAAAAACCTCAATCGCCACAATACAGGGGGCTAAAATAGAGGGCTTTTTAAATTCCTTAATTTCGCCCATAAGTGTCTTTAACATATATTTTCCTCACTTTCCTTTAAATTTTCAAGCATTTTTAAAAGTGCGCCGTAAATGCTTTCAAGCTCCGCCTTTTCAAAGCCGCCGCAGAGATTTCGGTTTATCGACTTAAGGTTTTCAAAACCGCTGCAGATAAGCTTTTTTCCCTCGTCGGTTAAAACAATCTGCTTATATCTCCTGTCCTTTTGGCTGGGCTTAAAGGCTATAAAGCTCTTTCCTTGAAGCCTTTTTAAAATTCCCGTTACCGTAGGGCGTGAAAGCTCAAACCGCCTTTCAATATCCACCGGGTTTACCTCTTTGCCGGAAAATGTGCTTAAATATATAAGCACCTTCAGCTGACCGCCGGTCATATTCATTTCGGAAATTTTTTTGTTAAGGCTTTTTTCAAAAATAAGATGAATACATTTAAGGACTTCTGAAATTCTGTCTTGAATTTCAACGCTTATTAAATCGTTTTCATCGGAATTTTCCAAACGCAGTCACTCCTTTCCTCATAATACGTAGTATGCTAATTATATCTCTTAAATCACCGTATGTCAATAGCTTAATAATTAGTTCATATTTTTTCATTTTTGACTTTTAATCAGCCGAAGATAACTATAATTTACGCATAGTTACTTGACTTTAAAAAATAATTTTGTATAATTGGATTAGAAGTAAAATTTTTATTTATATCATTGAGAAAAGATTTTTGCAAAGGAGGTTTTTTAATGACCGCAAAAAGAATAGGAAAGGTCACAGCTGTTTTATTTTCGGCGGCTGTAATTTTTTCAGTCGGGCGGGGGTACTTCCCCACAGGCAGTATAACTGCCGAAGCGGCTGAAATTACGGCACAGCAGCCGGATCAAGACGAATACGGCATTTATCAAATCGGAACGGCTGAAGAGTTATACTGGTTTGCCGATCTTGTAAACGACACTCTTCCGGATGATACTCGTGCGACACAGGACACTTTCGCAAGAGCTGTTTTGACAGCGGATATTGTTGTAAATATAAGCTCAGACAATTATATATCATACTGCGAAGGAAATAAATCATCCGAGTGGGTGGAATGGACGCCTATAGGTACAGAGAACGATTGTTATAGGGGAACCTTTGACGGACAGGGACACACAATAAGCGGACTTTACTATAACGATGCAACTAATTCCTTTGTCGGTCTTTTCGGTGCAATTCAAAATGCGGAAATTAAAAATGTAGGCATTGAAAACAGCTATTTGTGCGGAAGTGCATATGTAGGCGGTATATGCGGAGGTATTCTCAACGACTGTACAGTAACAAACTGCTGTAACGAGGGAACAATAATTGCCTCATCCCATGCAGGGGGCATAAGCGGATATTTGCATGTTGGTTCATCAATAAGCGGCTGCTACAGCACAGGAACGGTAAAAGCTGAGGATTCCTCTTCACAGGGCGGTATATGCGGAAAATGCGATGACAACGACACAATTAATATATCCGACTGCTATTATCATGCAGCCTCAGCAAGCGGCTTTGTCAACGGAACTACTGCTGGATATACAAGCTATATAAAAACTGAAGACCAGTTTGCAAGCGGTGAAGTAACCTTTCTTTTAAACGGCAGCAGCTCAAACAGCGGAAGTATTTCGTGGTATCAAGACATAGGTTCAGACAGCTATCCCGTTCTCGACAGTTCACACGCTGTTGTTTACGGCATTAAATATTATTCCTGTCCCGATTATTACGAAATAAAGAGCTATTCAAATTTAATCGGTTCTGACGTTTATGAAAACCAAGATCACACATATGAAAACGGATACTGCAAATACTGCAATGCTACAGACCCTTCAATATTTGATGACATTGTAACAGATGAGAACGGAGTTATTCAAATTTCCGATTCGGCTTCTCTTTATCTCTTTGCCTCATATGTAAACTATGGTTTATCAGATGAAAACACAAGTGCCGTACTTACAAACAATATAGTTGTAAACAGCGGCAGTATAGCAGACTGGAACGGTACATCCGAAAACAATTGGAAGACTTGGACGCCTATAGGTACTGAGACATATCCTTATAAAGGCACTTTTAACGGACAGGGACACAGAATAAGCGGTCTTTTTTATTCATCTGACAGCGATAATAATATAGGACTTTTTGCTAGGGCAGACGGAGCAAAAATTTCAAATGTAGGTGTTATAAATAATTATTTTTCGGGATATAACTATGTAGGAGGAATTTGCGGCTATGCCGATAACTGTGAAATATTAAATTGTTATAATACGGGAAATATAACTGCAGCTAATGCATATGCCGGCGGTATCTGCGGCGTTAGTGGAATGAACGGCGGAATCAGTTCAATTTCAAGCTGTTATAATACAGGAAATATAAGTGCGGACAAAATTTCAGGCGGTATCTGCGGTATGTCAATGTATGATACAACAACAGGCTGTTATAACACGGGAAAAATAACCGCCAATTCATATGAAACAGCAATTGCCACTAACATCAGCGGCACTGTAACAAACTGCTGCTATCTTGACGGAACGGCTTCCAACGGTGTTCTTGATTCAACTGAAAGTGAAACGGGAGCAGCCGAGATTTTAACGGAAGCTCAGTTTAAAAACGGCTATGCGGCTTGGCTTTTAAGCGGCGAAGCTGAGGGAATGGACTGGCTTCAGACTTTGGGAACAGACACTAAGCCCTGTCTTGCGGTGTTCAGCTCAGAAAGCCTTCCTGTTGTTAAGCTTACAAGAAGTGATGACAGTTCAGAGGTTTATGCCAATGTTGTAAGTGATGGAATTTCCGTTAAAGATGACGGCTTGGCTCTTTCGGGAATAGCTGTTGACACTACTGCCTACGGCGGTTCAGGTGCAGCTTATCTTGATGAGGTCGGTGCTGTTGTTGACGGCACGTTCTACACCCTTAACAACTATTATTATATAGATGATAGCGGTGTCGAAACAGACAGCAGCAATTCCGCATACTTCCCTGTTTTGGGAGAAAGCGAAAAGACAGACGCTTCCGTCAGAGGTGCTGTTGTGACCAAAGAAACTGCCGACAGCACCGATGTTCTCTATTTCGTAACATCGGCAACTACGGGCTTAACAATAAATGCTGAATAAGGGGGTTAAGCAAAATGAAAAAATCATACATAAAACCTGAAATTGAAATTACAAAGCTTGAAACCAAAGAAAATATAACTGACTTCACTTCGAACAATATAAACACAGCAAACTTTACCTATAAACAGCTCGGAACAAATGTTTTAAACTACTGACGAAAAAGATCCCCTTGCCGAAACGGCAGGGGGATTTGACCTTTTATACGAATTATTTAGCTGAACTGTAACTTTTTACGGCTTATGTGGCGGAATTGCCGAAGGCTATACCCTTATCGGTGATTTCGGCTTTTACGCCCGATTCTGTTTTAGAGACTATGTTTATATAGTCCTCTTCTTCAAGCTCCTCTAAGGCTTTAAGAAGATTTTCGGGAATAGGCTCTTTTTTATATCTGAAATTAAGCTTGTCGCCGCCGCAGACAAATGACTGATAAATTCTTTCCAATACAGACTGCTTATATTTATTCATATATACCTCCGAATGATTATTGTTTTTTCTTCCGTTTCTTCTATTATAATGCCTTTAATATATTTTTGCAATAAAATTTTTCTCTAAAACAGTTGAAAAGTTCTGTGATTTGTTGTAGAATAAAAGAACAGTATAATTTTAAAATTTGCAAAGGAGAAAGGTATGAAAAAGAAATTTTTTTGTTTATTATCTGCTTTTGCGCTGACCTTCTGCGCAGGAACGGCGCTGGCTTACGGGGCTGAGGCTAATATTTATCCTCTTACAGCTTCCTACAGCTTTGAAGAAAGCCAAATCGGCGAAACCTTCGATGTTGAGTTTTACGTTGAAAACAACTCAGAGGGTATCGACTCAGTAACATTTTATGTAACCTACGACCCGGACGTTGTTATGTTTAAGGAAGCAATTGACGTTGACAAGAGCGACGCTATGACCTTCCCCATTTCAGACACCTCAGAAAGCTATTTTGTTAGCCCCTCAGCTATTAATTCAGCAGCGGCAAGAGCAGCCTCTTCAGGCACTGTTCTTAACTACAAAAGCTCTGCTTCCGGGCTTACCTGCGCCGAATTCGGTGAAATAAAGTGCGCTAACATTACAGGCACATTCGGCGGAAAGGGCGGTCTTTATCAGATTACAGACAGCGGTATTATTTTTGCGGCAACCTTCGAGGTTGTAGGCACAGGCTCAACCGACATCGATGTTCAGGCGGCTTCCGCTATTTTCGCTTCAACAAACAGCGGCGCTGTTGACACAGACGTTACTGCATGCAGCGTATATGTTACCGCTTCTTCATCTTCTTCAGAAGAAACAACGGCTGAGGCTGAAGCCGAAGCAACAACAGCTTCAGGCACATCTTCAGACTCATCGTCAAGCTCAAGTTCAGGTTCTTCAGGCTCATCGGGCGGCGGCGGTTCCTCAGGTTCTTCTTCAACCGACAGCACCACCGAAGCCACAACGGAAGCAGCGGCAGATGACGATACTTCAGACACAACATCTGATAGTTCCGACGAGGCAGCAGCAGACGAAACAGTTGAATATGCCTTCACAGACATTGACCAGACCCCTTGGGCTGTTGAAGCCATAAACTATCTTGCCGGGCTTAAGGTTGTAAACGGCTATACCGACGGAAGCTTCCTTCCCAAAAACAATGTTACAAGAGCAGACTTCATTATTATGCTTCTTAACGCTTTGGGAATAAGCGGAACTGCCGAAAGCAATTTAACAGACGTAAGAGCCGACAAGTATTATGCAAACTATGTAGGTCTTGCTAAGGATTTGGGCATTGCACAGGGCTATTCCGACGGAACATTTGCTCCCGAGGCTTATATTTCACGTCAGGATATGATGGTTCTTACATGGAGAGCCTTCACCTCAATGACAGACGCAGAGACAGACACAGCTGACGAAACAGTTTTAGACGATTTCGCAGATAAGGACGACATTTCAGCATATGCTGAGGAAGCTGTTTCCGCAATGGTTTCAATGGGTGTTGTCAGCGGAACAAACGAGGGTATCGAACCTAAGGCAAACACCACAAGAGCACAGACGGCAGTAATCATGTATAACATCTTAAAACTTATAGAAGAGTAAAATTTAATAATGATTTTCTAAAGACGGCTTGCTGAGATTTTTCTGTCAAAAAATTCTCGGCAGGCTGTTTTTTTATACATCCATATGCAAAATTGTAATCAAACGGTAACATTAAACCTGAATTTTTTATGTTATAATATTTTCATCGGAGATTTTTTATTTTTATTTTTACGGGGTAATTGAATTGGAGCTTAATTTAACGGAATTCGGTATAAGACGGTTTATAAATGACGGTCAGGAGTTTTTTTTAGGCAGAAAAAAAGCGCAGGAGGGCAAGGTGAAAGGGGTTCGCTTTGTTGACGGCGATAATATAAAGTTCGCGGGGAAGGTTGTTGACGAAAACCCAAAGGGCGAATACCTTGCTGAGGTTAGCTTTGACATAAACGGCAGTCCTTCAAGCTGCCGCTGTACCTGCGGAAAGGGCATAAGGTGCCGCCACTGCGCCGCCCTTTTGTTTGAGCTTATGAGCGACAAGGGTTCTCACAGCGGCGACCTAAGCGCAAATTATGTAGCGTCTAAAAATTTTCTCGATATGCTTGAAAAGCTGAGACTTGAGGATATGAGGCAGCTTTCTTTTGCTGCGTCTGAAAAAATCAGAATCGAGCCCGAGGTATATTTCAGCCCCCAAAGAGCGGAGCTTGCCCTTTATATTATCAAAAAAGGCAGACGGAAAAAGCCCATTGAAGATATATTTGAATTTGCCATAAACGTAGACAGAAACACAGGCAAAAACTTCAGAGACTACGGCTATAACATAAACAGCTTCACAGATGAAAGCAAAAAAATATTGAATTTTATATACAGCCATTCCGAAATTAAAGCGGGCTTTATTGCCCTGTCTAATTTAAGCGAGGACAAAAGCCGTTTTATTTTGTCTGAGGTATCTTTAGACAGCTTTTTTGACCTGTTTTCGAAAAGCCGTCTTTCAGCGGTTGAAGGGGATGAAAAGTTTAAGCTTAATTTCAGGGAGGAAAACCCCTTAATTTTTATTGAAGCCGCAGCCTCAGACGGAAAGGTTAAGCTTAAAAAGAATTTTAAGCCCGGAGGTGTTTATATAACAAACACCCACGGCTATATTTTGCTTGAAAATATATTCTACAGAACCTCCGTTGACTATGCCTGTGTAATAAGAGATATTGAAGCGGCATTTAATATTGCCGGAGGAAAGGAAATCATCTTCGAAGCTTCGGATTTAGGCAGATTTGTGGATTACTGCATACCCGTTTTATGTAAATATGACCTTTTGAAAGAACCGGGAAAGATTTTCGACAGTCTTTCAATGACCCCCTTTAAGCCCCAGATTTTTTTGGAAAGAAGAGGTAAAGCACTTTGCGGAAGGGTCAAATATATTTACGGCGACACAGTAATAGATTATAACGACAAAAGCGCATACAGAGAATATCGAAACGACAGAGCGGAGACTGTTTTCAAGCTGGGTCTTGAAGGAATGGGCTTTTTCGACAACGGCTCCGAGGGCTTTTTAATGACTTCCGAGGACGATATTTTCAGCTTTATGAAATACGGAATTTCAGCCCTTAAAAAGAATACAGAGGTGTTTTTAAGCGAGGACTTAAAGGCAATAAGAAAGTCGGCTGAAAAGACTATAAGCATAGGGGTTCGCTATGAGGGCGGACTTATTGACGCGGAATTTGACTTAAGCACAATTAACCTCGATGAAATGAAAGAGGTTTTAAGCGCTTATGAATATAAAAAGAAATATTACCGTTTTTCGGACGGAAGATTTTTAAGCATTGATGACAACAAAACCTTCCTTAAGTTTATAAAGTTTTTCTCACCCTCTAAAAGCGAGCTTTCAAAGGGCAGCTATAAAACAGGGGCAAGCAGGCTTATTGTTTTCGACAGGCTTTTTGACGAAGGCGAAAAAAGCTCAATCAGCTTTGACAAGGCTTCAAGAGGGCTTATTGAAAGATTTAACGAGCTTAAGGGGCTGGATCTTTCCGTTCCGCAGTATTATAAAGGCATTTTAAGGGATTATCAAAAGGAAGGCTTTAAGTGGCTCAAGTCAGTGGGAGAATGCGGCTTCGGCGGCGTTTTGGCGGACGATATGGGTCTGGGCAAAACCGTTCAGGTTATAAGCTATCTCTATGACAAATATGATAAGAAAAACATTTTCGACGGAGAGGAAAAGCCCTCTTTGGTGATCTGCCCCACATCTCTTATTTTTAACTGGGAGGCGGAGCTTGAAACCTTCGGCGGCGGTCTTAAATATGAAGTGGTTTACGGCTCAGGGGCTAAACGAAAGGAAATTCTGAAAAAGAAAACTCAGATTTTCGTGGCGTCCTATGAAACAGTTAAAAGGGACTTTGAAATATATAAAAATATGGATTTTGCGGTAATTTTGGCTGATGAAGCCCAGTTTATAAAAAACAGGGCAACAAGAAGCTTTACCGCCTTAACGGCTCTTAAAAGCGAGGTTCGCTTTGCCGTAACGGGTACTCCTTTTGAAAATTCATTAAGCGAGCTTTGGTCTGTTTTTGAATTTATAATGCCCGGTTATTTGGGCAGCTATAAAAGCTTTGTGACTAATTTTGAAAAGCCTATTGTCAAAAACAATGACAGAAGCAAAATGACAGCCCTTCAAAAGCTTATTTCCCCCTTTGTTTTAAGGCGTGAAAAGGGCGACGTTTTAAGAGACTTGCCCGAAAAGACGGAAATTTACAGATATACCCTTATGACTGAGGAGCAATCTAAGCTTTATAAGGCTGAGCTTTTAAAGGCAAGGGGAATGATTAAAACCGACATTGAGGGCAACAAAATCAACCGCATAAAAATTTTAAGCGAAATAACAAGGCTGAGACAAATCTGCTGTCACCCCTCTCTTTTCTTAGAGGACTATAAGGGCGAAAGCGGAAAGCTGGACTATCTTATGGAAAATTTGGAAGGGCTTATCGAAAGAGGTCACAAGGTTCTGATTTTTTCACAGTTTACGTCAATGCTTGCCATAATTAAGGATAAGCTTTCACTTAGGGGCATAGAGTATTTCTATATTGACGGCGCAACGCCCCCTCCCGAACGCCTTGAAAGGGTTAATGAGTTTAACTCGGGAAACAAAGCTTTTGTATTTCTGATTTCTCTGAAAGCAGGAGGAACGGGACTTAACTTGACAGGGGCAGACACTGTTATTCACTTTGACCAGTGGTGGAACCCGGCGGTTATGGAACAGGCTTCAGACAGAGCCCACCGCTTCGGTCAAATAAGGAGAGTCAACGTCTACAGCCTTATAACCAAAAACACCATAGAAGAAAAAATATTAAAGCTTCAAAAAAAGAAAAAACAGCTTTTTAATGATGTTTTGAACCTTGAAACAGGCTTCCTTTCGGATATGACGGAAGAGGACATCCTCGACTTGTTTTCCTGAAATTTTGCAAAAGCACTTTCGTTTTTTAAGTATACAACCCGGCTCTTGTTTGTGCCGGGTTTTCTTTTTGAAAATTTAGGAAAAGTGACAGGTTTTGCCTTGAAAAGAAAGACTGTTTGTGATATGATAATATTAATAATATTATGTTGTTTCAAAAACAGAATTTTTACTACAAGGCAGGTTTAATATATGAAAACTTTTGAGGTAAATGCAAAATCGGGGGCTTACCCCATATATATAGAAGAGGGCTTCGGCGGGCTTCTTGAAGCCTTTGAGACGGCTCATCTTACAGGTGTTAAGGGAATTATTATATGCGACACAAACACTGAAAGGCTTTATGCGGAACAGGTTAAGGAACTTCTTAAGGACAGCTTTTTGTCTCTCTGCTCTGTCTCCTTTGAAGCCGGAGAGGAAAGAAAAAACCTTGACACAATTATTACATTTTACAAAACAATGGTTGAAAACGGTCTTGACAGAAAATCCGTTGTTATAGCCTTAGGCGGCGGC
This sequence comes from Clostridiales bacterium, assembly GCA_021200955.1. Classification (GTDB taxonomy): domain Bacteria; phylum Bacillota; class Clostridia; order Lachnospirales; family CAG-274; genus JAJQCI01. Next base: position 27,031 of record JAJQFU010000044.1, read on the forward strand.
GTAGTGGGCGATATGGCAGGCTTTGCAGCGGCTACCTATATGAGGGGTATAAAATACGTTCAAATCCCTACAACACTCCTTGCCCAGGTTGATTCTTCGGTCGGGGGCAAAACAGCCGTTGACTTTATGGGAAATAAAAATATGGTAGGGGCTTTTTATCAGCCCTCATTCGTATATATGAACACCGAAACTCTGAATACTCTGCCCTACAGAGAGGTCGCCGCCGGAATGGCTGAGGTCATTAAGCACGGTCTTATAATCGACAGTGACTATCTTGAAATGCTCAAAAGAGACAAGGCAGACATAAAGGCTTTAAAGCCCGGCGCTGTCAGAGAGGTTCTTTACGGCTCCTGCAAAGCCAAGTCATCAGTTGTAGCTAAGGACGAAAAGGAAACGGGCTTAAGAGAGATTTTAAACTACGGTCACACCTTCGGTCATGCAGTTGAGAGCCTTTTGGAATTTAAGCTTCTTCACGGCGAATGTGTGGCAATAGGTATGGCGGCGGCTTTAAGTCTGAGCCTTAAAAGGGGAGTTATTACTCAAGAGGAATATAACGAAATTATTGATTTAATACAATATTTCGGGCTTGAAACAAAGGCTTCCGGGGTAAATGCCGAACAGGTTTACAGCCAGATGCTTAAGGACAAAAAGACCAAAAACAATGTTGTTACCCTTGTTTTGCTTGAAAAAATAGGCAAGGCTTACAGAGACAGCAATGTTCCCACCGGGGATATTTTTGAAGCAATAGAGACTGTTGTCGAGAGGTAAAAATATGCTTAATACTGTGTTTATTTTGCTTTTTTGTTTTTTCGTGGCTGAGGATATTTTTTTGAAGCAGCTTGTGGTGAAGCTTCTTCAGCCCGTAGGAGAGGTCAGTGTAATCAACAACTTCTTCTATTTAACATATGTAGAAAACAGCGGAATGGCTTTCGGGCTTCTTTCCGGGGCAAGATGGCTTTTCGTGGCTTTTACTGTCATAATTTTAGCGGTTATATTTGCCTTTTTCTTAAAATGCAGAACAAAAAGCTACCCTGTTTTGCTTCGTCTTTCGGCGGTTATGATTGCCTCCGGAGCAGTGGGAAACCTTATCGACAGAATACGCCTTGGCTATGTGGTAGACTATCTGCACTTTGTATTTTTCGGTCACTCCTTTGCTGTGTTTAACTTTGCGGATATACTTGTGGTTTGCGGAACAGGACTTTTGTGTCTTTATATATTGTTTGAAGATAAATCGGAGGTAGATAAAAAATGAAAAAGCTTTCTTTTTGGGCTGTTTTGACCCTGACTGCTGTTTTAATGCTTGCTGAGACTGCATTTGCCAGAATTTACGGCGGAACGGTTTTATACAGTATGACCCCCAAATTTTCACTTAAATTTATTACGCCCATACTTTTCGGCGTAATCGACTTTGCTGTTGTTAAGCGAATTTTTAAGGATAAGCTCACAGTCATAGCCAGCACCCTCGTTGTGTTTTTTGTATTTTTCTTTGCGGTTTGCTATCCCACAATCAGTGTTTACAGCTCATATTATAAAGGCAAATTTACAGATCTTGCAGGCACTGTCAGCAGCTTTCAAAGCGATGCCAAAGAAGAAAGCTTTGTTATAAACGGTGTTGTTTTTGAAAACTATGTAGGTTCGGGCTTGGGCTATGACTTATCCGCAGATAACGGCGGAGTTGTTACCGGCGACGGTCAGCTTTTATACATCCGCTATGTTGAAGCAGGGGGCAGAAACGTAATCTGCTACATTGAAAATGTAATGTGAGGTTTTCTATGAACACAGAACAATTTGTATGCGGCATAGAAGAAGAGGGAATGCGTCTTGACAGCTTTTTATCCCTTAAACTCCCGGACGTAACAAGAAGCAGGGTTCAAAAGCTTATAGATGAATATGTTTTTGTAAACGGCAAAAAAGCCGGGAAAAGCCTTAAGCTGAAAGTCGGCGACGAGGTTTCGGTGACTCTTCCCGAAGCGGTTGAAGCGGAAATTAATGCCGAAAACATTCCTCTTGACATTTTATATGAGGACAGCGACCTGATTGTTATAAACAAGCCCCAGGGAATGGTTGTTCACCCTGCCCCCGGGCATTATTCGGGAACGCTGGTAAACGCCCTTATGTATCACTGCAAGGGTGAATTATCGGGCATAAACGGTGTTATGCGTCCGGGAATAGTCCACAGAATAGACAGAGACACAAGCGGCGTTTTGGTGGCGGCGAAAAATGACTTTGCCCATAAAGCACTGGCGGAACAGCTTGAAAAGCACAGTATGAAGCGTATTTATAAGGGCATTGTTTACAACGGCTTTAAAGAGCCTGAGGGAACAATCGAAACCCAAATAGGCAGAAGCCAAAGAGACAGAAAGAAAATGGCGGTTTTGAAAGCCGGAGGGCGCCGAGCCGTAACCCATTACAGGGTTATTGACGCCAACGGCGGTTTCAGCTTTGCGGAATTTCGTCTTGAAACAGGCAGAACCCACCAGATAAGGGTGCATATGAGCCACATAGGTCATCCTTTGTTGGGCGACCCGGTCTACGGTCCTCAAAAATGCCCTTATAATCTTAAGGGTCAGGCTCTTCACGCCGAGGTTTTGGGCTTTGTTCACCCTTCAACAAATAAATATATAGAATTTTCGGCTGATCTGCCGGAATATTTCAGAGAAGTACTTAAGAGATTGGGGATGAAAGAATGGATTTTAAGCGAAAAGACTTTATAGGTCTTATGGATTTGTCGCAAAACGAAATAAAGGATATTTTGGAAACCGCCGAAACAATGAAGGTGGTTTTGAGCCAGAAAAACAAGAAAGCCCCTTATTTACAGGGGAAGTCTGTCATTCTGCTGTTTTATGAGAAAAGCACAAGGGCAAAGCTTTCCTATGAGCTTGCGGCTCAGTATTTAAGCGCAAACTGTGTTGAAATAAATGTTCTCAACTCAGGAGACGAAACGCTTTTTGATATGGGGCGGACTATCGAACAAATGGGCGGAGACTTCATTATTTTGAGAAACCCTTATTCGGGTTCAGCAGGCTACCTTGCGGAAAGAGTTAAGGCAAGCGTTATAAACGCCGGAGACGGTCTTAACGAAAACCCCACACAGGCGCTTTTAGACCTTTTGACCATAAAAGAGCTTAAAGGAGGCTTTAAGGGCTTGAAGGTGGCTATCTGCGGAGACGTGGCAGGCTCGAGAGTAGCCAGAAGCAACATTTGGGGCTTGCTTAAACTTGGGGCTGAGGTTCGTGTTGCGGCTCCTCCCACGCTTTTGCCCTATGCCATAGACGAATTTAATGTAAAAGTTTATTATGACATAAAGAGAGCCTGCGAAGGTGCTGACGTTATTATGTATCTTAAGCTGAGAGAGGAAAAAAGCTACGGTTCAAGGCTTGCGTCCTTCGACGAATATAAGGACTTTTTTAAGCTTGACCAAAGCACTGTTTCCGTTGCGGCAAAGGACGTTATAGTAATGCACCCCGGTTCACCGGATCGAAAAATAGAAATTGAATCCGACATTATAGACAGCGACAAATGCATAATAGACGACCAGATTACAAACGGCGTAGCTGTCAGAATGGCTATTATGTATCTTTTGTCTTTGGGAAGGGGGTTAAATGTATGAAAAGCAGAACACTTATTAAAAACTGTCATATAGTTTCACCCGAATGCGATTTTGACGTCTTGAACTCCCTTCTTATTTCCGACGGAAAAATCGAAGCTATCGGCGACATAAATGTGCTTTGCGACACTGTTTATGACGGCGACGGTTGCTGTCTTATTCCCGGGCTTATCGATATGAACTGCAAAATCTGCGAGGACGGCTATGAAAGCAAGGACAACCTTAAGATTGTTTCGGCAACTGCGGCGACAGGGGGCTTTACTACTCTTGCCATAACCCCAAACACTCAGCCCGTAATTGACAACAAAACCGTTGTTGATTATGTTATTCAGAGAATTAAAAGCGAAAGCAGTGTAAATATTTATCCCTACGGCAGTATAACTAAGGGCTGTAAGGGAAAGGATATTGCGGAAATAGGCAAAATGCTTTCAAAAGGTATTATAGGCATTTCTGACCACGGCGGAATGATTGAAAACGCTTCTCTTCTGAGAGACGTGCTTATGTATTCGAAAATGTTTGACGTTCCCGTAATTTCGGGCGGTCTTGACGACAGCTTGGCGGAGGGAAAGGCTGTAAACGAGGGCATTGTCGCCACAAGGCTGGGCTTGTCGGGAAGCCCCAGAGAAGCCGAGGAAGTAATCGTTTCAAGAAATATGATTTTGGGCAAATATTCCGGGGCAAAGCTTCATCTGCCTGTTATAACAACGGAATTTTCCGTTGCTCTTGTAAATGAGGGCAAAAAGCACAACAGCCGCTTAAGTGCAGGCACATTTCCCCATTATTTTACTTTGACCGAAGAGGAAATCCTCGGTTATAATACATTCGGAAAGGTAAATCCCCCTCTGAGAACCAAAAAGGACGCCGAAGCTTTAAAACAAGGTATTTACAGCGGCGTTATAGACGTTATTGCCAGCGGCCATACTCCGGCTTCAATCGACAGAAAGCTTGTGGAATTCGATCTTGCCGCCTGCGGAATTTCTTCCTTAGAGACTGCCTTCCCCGTTAGCTTTACGGCTCTCTGCGGCGAGAATTTTTCTCTTTCGGATTTGTGCAGAGTTATGTCAAAAAGACCTGCGGAGATTTTGGGGCTTGATAAGAAGGGCGTAATTAAAAAGGGCAATGACGCAGACCTTGTTATATGCGACATTAAAAAGGATTTTGAAATTAAGGGAAATGAGTTTATTTCAAAGGCAAAGTATACGCCCTATGAGGGGAAGAAGGTTAAGGGAAAGGTTTTAAAGACATTTGTGGGCGGTAAAGTTGTTTTTGGCACGTAAAAATATAACAAATTTTTCACCTGCTTTTTATTGACAGAATTTTAAAAAGAATATATAATATATGTTAGTGTTTTGGGAAAGAGTTGGAAGGTCTATTGGTAAAACCTAACAAAAATTTTCCAAATATGCTGAATTAACGGAGATGATTTTTTGAGAAATTTTATAAAGGCTTGGGCGATTTTGCCCCAGGTGGCTTTGGTTATGCTTACGCCCATACTCCTCTGCATTGTTTTCGGTCATTTTTTGGACGGGCTTTTGGGTACGGATGTATTGTTTCTTATAATATTTACTGTCTTGGGGGTAGGCGCCGCTTTCAGAAGCCTTTATGTTTTTTGTATGAAAACCGTTAAAGAGGACGAACTCAGAGACAAAAAAGAGAAGTCTTTGGACATTAAAAAAATTACAGGCAAGAAGTGATTAAAATGAAATTTTCGGAAACATATAAAAGTGTGTGTTTAATTCAGCTGGGGCTGTGTCTCGCTGTTTTTGTAATAGGGGGAGTGCTTCTGCCCTTTGACATAGGCTTCAGCCTTGCACCCACATTCGGCTCATATGCTTTAGGCATAGCTTTGGGCTATATTTTCAGCTGTGCAAAGCTTTTTATGCTTGAAAAGACCCTTGAAAGAAGTGTCGAAATGGATAAGGACGGAGCTTCAAACTACACAAGGCTTATGTATATGGCAAGATATTTTATAACCCTTGTGGTTTTGGGAGCAAGTGCCGTTATTCCCCAAATAAGTCTTTTGGGAATGTTTTTCGGTCTGCTGCTTTTGCAGCCTGCGGCTCTTATAGCCGGAAGAAAAGAAAAAGAAAAATGATATTTGCGGCGAAGGGAAATGACGGAAAATCATCATTTCCTTATAAATGCTGTTAATATATAATATTTATTTTATGAAGGGAGGGAAACAATATGGATTTTGGCAGTAATTATATTGAACTGCAGCTTGGCTCATTTACTTTTAGGCTTAGTGAAACAATTATAACTACCTGGATAATTATGGCAGGGCTTATAATTTTCGCTCTTATTGTGAGACACAAGCTTAACAAGTTTGAAGACGTGCCTAAGACAGGCTTTCAAAACTTTATTGAAATGATTGTGGAAAGCATGGATAACTTTGTTGCAGGCAATATGGGAGAAAAATACAGATATTTCGGAAACTGGTTTTTCGGCGTGTTTGCCTTTATTCTCATTTCAAACTTAAGCGGACTTTTAGGCTTCCGTGCGCCTACTGCCGATTTGGGAACAACTGCCGCTTTGGCACTGACTACCTTTGTTCTTATCCACTTTATGGGTATTATCACAGGTAAGCTCGGATACTTTAAGGGCTATTTTGAACCCGTTCCGTTTTTGGTACCCCTTAACATTATAAGCGAAATCGCTACGCCCGTTTCGCTTTCCTTCCGTCTATTCGGTAATCTTTTAGGCGGAACGATTATTATGGGTCTTGTTTATTCAATTCCTATGGTTATCAGGGTTTGGGTTCCTGCATTTCTTCACATCTATTTCGATGTGTTTTCGGGCTGTCTTCAAACCTTCATTTTTGTAATGCTTTCTATGGCATTTATAGGTGACAAAATCGCCGATAACGACTAACGTCGTGTCGAAAAAACGTTCCGTTTTAGCAAATTGTTTGCTTTTATGGTCAGTGAAACATTGTTGCTTAAATATGTCGATAGGTTTATTTGCAATCTGATTTTTACAATCAGGTTAAAAACTGATTTTAATCTTTATTATTTTAAGGAGGCAATTTATTATGGATTTTGCTCAAATTATTGAACAATACGGTATTTCCGCCGAGGCGATTATGAATGCGAGAGCCTTGGTTCTTATGGGTTCCGCTATAGGCGCAGGCTGCGCTATGATAGCAGGTATCGGACCCGGTGTAGGTCAGGGTTTCGCCGCAGGTAAGGGTGCTGAAGCCGTAGGCCGTCAGCCCGAAGCAAGAGGCACAATTATGTCAACTATGCTTTTAGGTGCAGCCGTTGCCGAAACAACAGGTATCTACGGTCTTGTTGTTGCTATCATCCTGCTTTTTGCAAATCCCCTTGTTGACCTTGTTGTTCCCAAGGCTTAATAACCCCTTCGGACAGAAAATCAATTTAAACCGAAAGGAGGTTTTGAGCCTTGAACAGTGTTTTTTTATCGGTGGGAAGCTTTATTTTAACGCTTGATAAAAATTTGCTTGTTGATATAGGTATTCAGCTCATAAACACCTGTATTCTCTGTCTTGTTTTGAGTAAGCTTTTATATAAGCCTGTTCTTAACTTTATGAAGAAAAGACGTGAGAGAATAGCTTCTGAGATTTCAAATGCCGACAACAAGCTTAAAGACGCAGATGCGGCTCTTGCCGAATATAACAAAAAGCTTGCGGAAATTCACGCAGAGCGTGCCGCTCTTTTAGACGAAGCGAACAAGGAGGCAAACGCCAACAAACAGGCTATTTTGGACGCCGCTAAACAGGAGGCTGCCGAAATTAAGTCAAGAGCTATGCTTCAGATTGAAAGAGAACAGGAAAAGGCAAGAGATGAAATAAGACTTCAAATTATACAGGTAAGCTCCCTTATTGCAGGCAAGTTTGTTGCGGAAAGCCTGACAGAGGCAAAGCAGGAGCAGCTTGTAAACGATGTAATTAAGGATTTGGGTGATGTTAAATGGCAAAGTTAGCTTCACGTTATTCCGAGGCTCTTTTTTCATTAGCCAAAGAGAAAGACGCAGTTGATCTTTATTATGACCAAATTACGGTTGTAAACGACTGTCTCTGTAAGGACGGTGAGGTTAAAGAGTTTATCAGAAATCCAAAAATATCATCGGAAGATAAATTTAAGCTTTTTGAAAGAATTTTCGAGGGAAAGCTTGAGCCTGAACTTTTGGGCTTTCTTTCAGTAATATTTAATAAAAACAGAGAAAAAGATTTAGGCTTGATTTGCGAAGCGTTTATTGAAAAGGTTCTTGAATATAAGGGCATTGTAAACGCCTATGTTGAGTCGGCTGTTGAGCTTAAGCCCAAACAGCTTGAAGAAATCAAGGCTAAGCTTTCCGCAAATTTGAATAAGCAAATTATTGTAAAGACAAAGGTAAATCCCGAGCTTATCGGCGGAGTTAAAATTACCGCAGACGGTCATATTATTGACGGAACAGTCAAAAAAGGTCTTGACGAGCTTAAGGAAATGCTTTTGGAACACAGACTTGCATAAAAGGAGTGTAACCCACTATGAATCTTAGACCTGAAGAAATCAGCTCCGTAATTAAGGAGCAAATTAAGGGCTATAAAAATAAGCTCAGTGTGTCTGAGGCAGGAACGGTTATACAGGTTGGCGACGGTATCGCAAGAGTTTACGGGCTTAAAAACGCTATGGCAGGGGAGCTGTTGGAGTTTCCCGGCGGTGTAATGGGAATAGCCCAAAACCTTGAAGAGGATAATATCGGTTGTGTGCTTTTAGGCTCCGACGAGGGAATTAAAGAGGGCGACCCCGTTAAGCTTACGGGGAAGGTTGCTTCGGTTCCGGTCGGCGACGCAATGATCGGCAGAGTTGTAAACGCTATCGGTCAGCCCATTGACAACAAAGGCCCTATTAAAACCGATAAAACAAGACCTATCGAGAGAGTAGCTCCCGGTGTTATTACCAGAAAATCTGTTGACGTACCACTTCAGACAGGTATCAAGTCGATCGATGCTATGGTGCCTATAGGCAGAGGGCAGAGAGAGCTTGTAATCGGCGACAGACAGACGGGCAAAACCGCCCTTTGCATAGACACAATCATTAACCAAAAGGGCAAAGACTGTATCTGCGTTTATGTAGCTATCGGTCAGAAAGCCTCTACTGTTGCCAGAATTGTTAAAACCTTAAGAGACACGGGAGCAATCGACTATACTCTTGTTGTGGCTGCTACAGCTTCGGATACTGCTCCCCTTCAATATATCGCTCCCTATGCCGGTGTAGCTATAGCTGAGGAATTTATGGAACAGGGAAAGGACGTTCTTATTGTTTATGACGACCTTTCAAAGCACGCCGTTGCCTACAGAGCTATGTCTCTGCTTCTTAAGAGACCCCCCGGACGTGAGGCTTACCCCGGCGACGTATTCTATCTCCATTCAAGACTTTTGGAGCGTTCCGCAAGACTTAACGAAAACTACGGCGGAGGATCTATTACCGCTCTGCCTATAATCGAAACACAGGCAGGCGACGTTTCGGCATATATCCCCACAAACGTAATTTCAATTACCGACGGACAGATTTTCCTTGAAACCGAGCTTTTCAACTCAGGCTTCCGTCCTGCCATAAACGCAGGTCTTTCCGTATCGAGAGTAGGCGGTTCTGCACAGATTAAGGCTATGAAGAAGATTGCCGGCCCTATCAGAATTGAGCTTGCTCAGTACAGAGAGCTTGAAAGCTTCTCACAGTTCGGTTCAGACCTTGATAAAGACACATTAGACAGACTTAACCATGGTCAGAGAATTATGGAAATCTTAAAGCAGCCCCAATACAGCACTATGGAGGTTGAAAAAGAGGTTGTTATTCTCTACACCGTAACAAATAAATATCTTGATGATGTGCCTTTGGATAAGATTGCCAAATTTGAGACAGAGTTTTTATCCTTTATGGAAGCTCAGTATAACGATGTTCTTACGGGCATCAAAACAGAAAAGGTTCTTTCATCCGAAAAGGAAGAAAGACTTATTGAGGCAATTAAGTTCTTTAAGAAGAATTTTGTATAGGAGGGTGATTTTATGGCTTCTATGCGTGATATAAAGCGCAGAATTAAAAGCGTCAACAGCACCCGACAGATAACAAAGGCAATGAATCTTGTGGCAAGCTCAAAGCTTGCAAAGGCTAAAAAGCGAATGGAAGGCACTAAGCCCTTTGCCGAAGAGACAAAAAAGGTTATTGCTGAAATTGCGGAAGCGGCAGGGGGACTTAAACACCCTATGTTCAGCCACGAATGCAAGGGCAATAAGGCACTTGTCATTGTTATAACAGGCGACAAGGGTCTTTGCGGCGGCTATAACAGCGCTGTCTGCAAGGAGGCTTTGGAGCTTTGCGAAGGCAAGGAAGCCAAGCTTATAACCGTCGGCAGTAAGGGCAGAGACTTTTTTAAGCGCAGAGAATTTGAGTTCGATACCGTTTTAACGGGTATTTCGGAAAGATTTGAATATTCCGACGCTTCAAACATAGGTCAAAGAGCCCTTCACCTCTTTAAAGAAGGGGAGGTTGACGGAGTTTATTTGGTATATACAAGATTTATTTCCACATTAAGTTCACAGCCCAAGGCTATTAGGCTTTTGCCTGCCGACCCCAACGAATTTGAAGATTCAAAGGGCAGCGGCTCGGCTCTTACTCTCTATGAGCCGTCGGAAGAAGAGGTTTTGGACTATGTTGTTCCCCATTATATAAATACGGTTATTTACGGCGCACTTGTTGAAAGCTCCGTTTGTGAGCTGGGCGCAAGAATGACGGCTATGGACGCAGCTACGGATAATGCCGAAGAAATGCTTGAAAGCCTGAGCCTTATGTATAACAGAGTTCGTCAGAGTGCTATTACAAACGAAATAACCGAAATTGTCAGCGGAAGCAACGCATTAAATTAAAAAGGAGTGAAAGCATTGGCTGAAAAAAATATCGGCAAGGTAGTGCAGATTATCGGCGCCGTACTTGATATAAAATTTCAGGCAGGCTGTTTGCCGGCTCTTAACAACGCCATAGAGATTGAGTATAAAGGCAATAAGATAGTTGCCGAGGTCGCTCAGCACCTTGGCGATGATATTGTAAAGTGTATCGCTATGAGCTCTACCGACGGTCTTGTCAGAGGGGTAGACGCTGTTGACACAGGCGCGCCTATTTCAGTTCCCGTAGGCCCTGACACATTAGGACGTATGTTTAACGTAATCGGCGAGCCTATCGACAACAAGACTGCTCCCCAAAATTGTGAAAAATGGTCTATCCACAGAGCAGCCCCCGCCTTCAGCGAGCAGACAACATCTGCGGAGCTTTTGGAAACGGGTATTAAGTCAATCGACCTTCTGTGTCCCTATTCAAAGGGCGGTAAAATCGGTCTTTTCGGCGGTGCAGGCGTAGGCAAAACAGTGCTCATTATGGAGCTTATCAGAAACATAGCCACAGAACACGGCGGATATTCCGTCTTTTCGGGCGTTGGCGAACGTACCCGTGAGGGCAACGACCTTTATCACGAAATGAACGATTCAGGCGTTATTAACAAAACAAGCCTTGTTTTCGGTCAGATGAACGAACCCCCGGGAGCAAGAATGAGAATTGCTCTGACGGGTCTTACAATGGCTGAATATTTCAGAGATAAGGAACAGAAGGACGTGCTTTTGTTCATCGACAACATTTTCCGTTTTACACAGGCAGGTTCTGAGGTTTCGGCACTTTTGGGACGTATGCCTTCGGCAGTAGGCTATCAGCCTACACTTGCTACGGAAATGGGCGCTCTTCAGGAGAGAATTACTTCAACTAAGTCAGGTTCAATCACTTCGGTTCAGGCTGTTTACGTGCCTGCCGATGACTTAACTGACCCTGCTCCGGCAACAACCTTTGCCCACTTGGACGCAACAACGGTTCTTTCCCGTTCTATTTCAGAACTGGGTATTTATCCCGCTGTTGACCCTCTTGAATCAACCTCAAGAATACTCGATCCCTTGGTAATAGGCGAGGATCACTATAAAACCGCAAGAGCCGTTCAGGCAATTCTGCAGAGATATAAGGAGCTTCAGGATATTATCTCTATTTTGGGTATGGACGAGCTTTCTGAGGATGATAAGCTGACTGTTGCAAGAGCAAGAAAAATTCAGAGATTTTTGAGCCAGCCTTTCTTTGTTGCTAAGGAATTTACGGGTATGGACGGTAAGTACGTGCCTATCGAAGAGACTATCAGAGGCTTTAAGGAAATTTTGGCAGGTAAGCATGACCAAATTCCCGAGTCTATGTTCTTAAGCGCAGGCACAATTGACGAGGTTGTTGAACGCTTTAAAAAGCAGTCTTAAGCAGGTGATTGATTATGGCAAATAAACTTCATTTGAAGGTTGTAACCCCGTCTCACGTTTTCTTTGACGGAGACTGCGATATGGTTATTATGAAAACCATTGACGGCGACACAGGCGTTTTATATGGGCATCAGCCCTTGACAACCGTCCTTGACCTGGGCTATTTACGCATTATAAATGACGGAGACGAAACGATGTCCACCCTTTTGGGGGGCTTTGCCAAGGTCAACGAGCAGGGGCTTACCATAATTTCAGACGCTGCCGAATGGGCTGATGAAATTGACGTTGAAAGGGCAGTTGAAAGTATGCACAGGGCTGAAGACAGAATTGAAACCCACGGCAAAAACATTGCTCATTATGATGAAGAGCGTGCAGAAGCCGCTCTGCACAGGGCTATGCTGCGTATCGACCTTTCAAAAATTAAAAAAAGAAAAAATAAATAATAAGAAAAGAACCTATGAAAATTTGATATAATCCCCTTAGAGTAGACACTTGAAATAACAAAAACATTTCAAAACT
>JAJQFU010000002.1 GCA_021200955.1 Clostridiales bacterium
ATATATTATAATACATACATTTTAATCTGTCAATAAATATTTTTTTAAATTTTCATTTTTAGCTGCTGCTAACCTTTTTACTTCAAAAGCACCTGACTGCGGTAGTCCTTAGGCGACACACCGTATTCCTTTTTAAAGGCTCTGTAAAACGCAGTATAGTCAGAAAAGCCGAATTTTTCAGCCACAAGGGTAATAGGCTCTCCGGCAGCTATTGCGGAACGGCAATCATTCAGTCTCTTTTTAATTACATACTGATGAAGGGATATTCCCAAGGCATCCTTGAAAATATGGGAAACATAATACTTGCTGACGAAAAAATGCTCTGCTATCTGCTCCAAAGTCAAGTCCTCTGTTATGTTTGCGTTTATATATTCAAATACAAGCTCACTCAAATCCTTTTGAGGCGGTGAAGTTATTTTATTGCTTTTTTCATAAATTATACGGTTGATTTTCAAAAGAACGGTTAATATATGGTTTATACAGGTTACGTTTTTAAAGGGCAGATTTTCATTATTTTCCTGCCAAAGATCCAAAAGGCTGCCGAAAAGATCATTAAAAGAAAAATAGTCCAAATTAAAGTGATATTCCCTGTTTTCCTTTGAAAAATCAAAGCCGAAAAAGACTTCGGGGAAAATCTGCGACATTATGTCAAGCAAGTCCTTATGAAGCCACAAAACAAACCTTCTGTAAGGCACTTTTTCATCTATTGTTTTAGGGTGGTGAACAGTATTAGGCGGAATCATAAGAAAATCTCCGGCTTTAAGATCATAAAGCTGATCTTCAACGGAATAAACCACATTTCCTTCAAGAAAAAAATAGCACTCATAGTGAGAGTGACAGTGTGAAATAATGTTGTCCAATTTTAAATCCTTATAATAGAAGCATTCAAAATCTCCCGAATTAAGCTGCTGACGCCTTATAAAGGAAATAGCGGATTTGTGTTTCGTCTTATTTGCCATAAAATCACTTCCCTCTTTGTGAAATATTAACAAAAAGCCTTTGCCTGTTAAATTCATTATATATTAAAACAACAACTTTTGCAAGGTTTTAAACAACTAAAACAATGTTTTTATGAACAAATTACATATATAATCATTATAAAAGAAGTTACGGAAAAAGGCAGTGTTTCTGCCAAATCCGAAAGGAGGAATTTTTATATGAAACTGTCATTTAGGTGGTACGGCGAGGACGACAAGGTAACACTTGAAAATATCAGACAAATCCCCGGAATGGAGTCAATTGTTACGGCGGTTTATGACGTACCCGTAGGCGAGGTTTGGAGTGAAGAAAGCATTTCAAAGCTTAAAAAGCTTGTGGAGGACGCAGGTCTTTCATTCGATGTTATCGAAAGCATACCCGTTCACGAGGATATAAAGCTTGGTCTTCCCACCCGTGACCGCTATATCGATAACTACTGCGAAAACATTAGACGTGTTGCAAAAGCCGGAATTAAGTGCATTTGCTACAACTTTATGCCCGTTTTCGACTGGACAAGAACCCAGCTTGACCACGTTCTGCCCGACGGCTCAACCTCCCTTGTTTATTATCAGGAACAGGTTGACAAGGTGAACCCCCTTGAAAGCGACAGCGACTTAACTCTCCCCGGCTGGGACACAAGCTATTCAAGAGAAGAGCTTAAGGACGTTGTGGCAAAATACAACGCTATGAGCGAAGAGGATTTATGGGCTAACCTTAAATATTTCCTTGAAAGAGTTATTCCCGTCGCTGCTGAATGTGACGTAAATATGGCTATTCACGAGGACGACCCCTGTTGGAGCATTTTCGGACTGCCCAGAATAATCGTTGACGAAGCAAGCCTTGACAGGTTCTTGTCGCTTGTAGACGATGTTCATAACGGAATTACGCTTTGCACAGGCTCTTTAGGCTGCTCGGCTAAAAACGATGTAGTAAAAATGGCTGCAAAATACGCAAAAATGGGCAGAATACACTTTGCACACTTAAGAAACGTAGCTGTTTTAGACAACGGCTTCGAAGAAAGAGCCCACCTTTCAAAATGCGGTTCTCTCGATATGTATGCCATTGTAAAGGCTCTCTATGACAACGGCTTTAAGGGCTACATAAGACCCGACCACGGCAGAATGATCTGGGGCGAAACAGGCAGAGCAGGCTACGGACTTTATGACAGGGCTTTAGGCTCAGCCTACATAAACGGTCTTTGGGAAGCCTGTGAAAAACAGAACAGTAATAAAAATCATTAAAGGAGGTAAATTTTTATGGATTTATGCTTTGGAACTAATCTTGAAGGAAAGGTAGCTGTTGTAACAGGTGCGGGCGGCGTTCTCTGCGGAATGTTTGCCAAAACCCTTGCCAAAGCCGGAGCAAAGGTTGCTCTTCTCGACCTTAATCTTGAGGCTGCCGGAACAGTGGCCTCCGACATAATCGCTTCGGGAGGCACTGCAAAGGCTTATAAGGCAAACGTTCTCGATAAGAACTCTCTTAAGGAGTGCCACACCGCTGTTTTAGAGGATTTCGGAAAATGCGGCATTCTTATAAACGGCGCAGGAGGCAACAATCCCAGAGCCAACACCGACAAGGAATATTATTTCGACGGCGACATTGATTCAGACACAGTGACCTTTTTCGACCTTGACAAAAGCGGCATAGAATTCGTTTTTAACTTAAACTTCGTGGGAACTCTTCTCCCCACACAGGAATTTGCTAAGGATATGCTTGGCAGAAAGGGCTGCAACATTCTCAACATTTCCTCAATGAACGCCTTTACACCTCTTACGAAAATACCGGCTTACAGCGGAGCTAAGGCAGCCATCAGCAACTTCACACAGTGGCTTGCGGTACACTTCTCAAAGGTGGGTATAAGAGTAAACGCCCTTGCCCCCGGCTTTTTCGTAACAAACCAAAACAGACGGCTTTTGTTTAATGAGGACGGAACCCCTACCCAAAGAACGGAAAAAATATTAGCCGCTACACCTATGGGCAGATTCGGCGAAGCCGAAGAGCTTAACGGAACTCTTCTTTTCCTGTTAAACAATGAAGCAGCCGGCTTTATAACAGGCGTTGTAATACCCATTGACGGCGGATTTTCAGCTTACTCCGGCGTATAATCGAAAGGGGGATGTTGTATAAATGAAAGTTTTTAAGAAAATTTTGACGGCAGCCTTAGCCTCGGCTTTGTGCTTCGGCGTTTTGACGGGCTGCGGTTCAACTGAAAGCAAGAGAATTATAAGAATAGGTCACAATCAGTCACAGGAACACCCTACTCACATAGGTCTTTTGGCGTTTGAGGAGTTTATTGAAGAAAAATTAGGCGACAAATATGACGTTGAGGTTTATCCCAGCGAGCTTTTAGGCTCTCAGACAGATATGGTTCAGCTTACACAGACCGGGGCTATTGACTTCTGCGTAGCAAGCAACGCCATTTTGGAAACCTTCAGCAAAAACTACGAAATATTCAATCTGCCTTATCTTTTCGCAAGCTCAGAAAGCTATCACGCCGTTATGGACGACACCGAAATTACCGATCAGCTTTTTAAGTCAACGGAGAAAGCAGGCTTTGAATCCGTAACCTGGCTTGACGCAGGAACGAGAAATTTCTACACAGTTTCAAAGCCCATTGAAAGCCCCGAGGATCTCAAGGGTCTTAAAATCAGAGTTCAGCAGTCTCCCACAAACGTTGAAATGATGAGACTTTTGGGCGGTTCTGCTACACCTATGGGCTTCGGCGAGGTTTACACGGCTTTGCAGTCAAAGATTATTGACGGTGCTGAAAACAACGAGCTTGCCTTAACGGATAACGGTCACGGCGAGGTCTGCAAGTATTATTCTTACGATATGCATCAAATGGTGCCCGATATTCTCATCGGCAACTACAGCTTCTTAAGCGATCTGCAAGAGGACGAAAGAGAAATATTCGAGGAAGGCTTTAAGCTTATAAATCAGGTTCAGCGTGAGGAATGGACTTCCGCCGTAGAAGCAGCCAAAGACAGGGCTCAAAACGAAATGGGCGTAACCTTTAACTACCCCGATCAGCAGCCCTTTGTAGACGCCTGTGCGCCTCTTCATGAATCGGTGCTTGAAGGAAACCCCGACATTGTGCCTATTTATGAAGCAATTCAAGAGTACAACGAAAAGTTAGGCTAAGGAGGGGTATAACATTATGGATAAAATAAGAACAGGACTTAACAAATTTTTGAACCTTCTTGCGGGCATATCCTTCGGAGCAATGGTTCTTCTTACCTGTTGGCAGGTATTCACAAGATATATACTTCAAAACCCCTCTTCATGGTCAGAGGAGCTTGTTTCTTACCTTTTCGCATGGATGGCTCTTATAGGAGCTTCTGTTGTAACAGGCGAGAGAGGTCATATGAACATTCCCGTACTTGCTGAAAAATTCGGACCTACCGGAAGAAAGGTTTTAGCTGTTTTTTCTGAGGTCATAGCCTTTGTGTTTGCAGCTGTTATTCTTGTTTACGGCGGTATCCAAATAACGGTTTTGGCTATGGGTCAGCTTACATCTTCATTAGGCGTTGCAATAGGCATATTCTACATTGTTTTGCCTCTTTGCGGAGTTTTGAATATGATTTATGCCCTGCTTAATATAATCGATATTTGCAGGGGGAAGGAGGTTTAATTTATGGCTTTACAGGCTCTTGTTATAATTTTATTGGTGCTTTTTGTACTGCTTGCATTAGGGGTTCCCATTTCATACGCCATAGGAATCTCCGCCCTTGCGGCAATTGTTCAGACAATGTCCTTAGACGTTTCCGTTGTAACCGCTGCTCAGAGAACCTTCGTAGGTATGAGCAAGTTCAGCTTAACGGCTATCCCCTTCTTTATTTTGGCAGGCAACCTTATGAATCAGGGCGGAATTGCAAAAAGACTTGTTGATTTCGTAAATGCTCTTTTGGGCAGACTGCCCGGCTCACTTCTTGTAACAAACGTAGGCGCAAACGCCCTTTTCGGCGCAATCTCAGGTTCTGCTTCCGCTGCAGCTGCTGCAGTAGGCAATATGGTAGCAGAAGGTGAAGAAGAACAGGGCTATGACAAGGCTCTCTGCGCTGCGGCAAACGGTGCTTCTGCTCCATCGGGTCTTTTGATTCCTCCCTCAAACGCTCTTATTACTTATTCCCTTGTTTCCGGCGGAACATCTGTAGCCGCTCTTTTCCTTGCAGGCTACATTCCCGGAATTATCTGGGCTGTATGCTGTATGGTTGTAGCCGTAATTTTGGCTAAAAAGAAGGGCTACGTAGGCGCAAAGGGTTCCTTCAGCTTTGCAAGGCTCGGCAAGGCAACCTTAAGAGCTATACCGGCTTTGTCACTTATAGTTGTAGTTATCGGCGGTATTGTCGGCGGTATCTTCACCGCTACCGAAGGCTCTGCAATCGCCGTAGTTTACGCCCTTATTTTGGGTTTGCTCTACAAAAACATAACTTGGCAGTCCTTTAAGGAAATTATGGTTGAAAGCGCTAAGATGAGCGGTATGATCGTCTTTCTAATAGGCGTTTCAAACATTTTAAGCTGGGTTATGGCGTTTACGCAAATTCCTCAGGCTATTTCAGCCGTTCTTTTGGGAATTACGCAAAACAAGTATATTCTCCTTCTTATTATGAATGTAATTCTGCTTGTTGCGGGTACATTTATGGACGTAACCCCTGCAATCCTTATTTTCACTCCCCTCTTTCTGCCTATTGCGGAAAGCTTCGGAATGAGCCCCGTTCACTTCGGACTTATGCTGGTTTATAACCTCTGCATAGGCAACATTACTCCTCCCGTAGGCAACACACTTTTCGTTGCCATAAAGGTAGGAAAAACAACTCTGGCAAAAACCCTGCCCTATATGCTGCTTTTCTACGGCGCAATTATATTAGGTCTTTTGGCAGTAACCTATATTCCTGCCGTAAGTATGATTTTGCCTCAAATAGCCGGTCTTGGATAATAAAGCTATCAACAAAAAAATATAATTAAAACCTAAGGGGCGTCAACAAAGACGCCCTTTTTAAGGTGAGCTGTCACACGCAGTGTGACTGAGGGGTGCTTTCCCTTTAGATTAACAAAATTATTTCACAAAATTTTTATACCAATTTTAAAAAATGTTGAGGTACAATAGATAGGTAACAAAAATAAAAAAATAGTAAGGTTCTCCA
>JAJQFU010000136.1 GCA_021200955.1 Clostridiales bacterium
TATATTATTTCAAGTATTTTAAGAAAAAAATGAATAAAAAAATTGTGAAAAAAATCAAAATTTTACTTGACAATAAAGATATACTGTGCTACAATAATTGTCTGTAAAGAAGGATTCCGATTCTCACCTTACGGTTTTTATACTTTAAGGTTACTCAAAATTTCAGAGGGCATAGTTTGTTGCTCAAAAGAAGTGTTTCAGAGTGTCGGCAGGTTCTTCATACCTGTCTTTTTTACTTTTATAAATTAAAGGGCAGTGTTAAAAAAGCGCAAGCCCAAAGGGTTATATTCATTTTAGGAGGTGTCTGCTATTACAGATTTAATGATTAACCAGCAAATCAGAGATAGGGAAATCAGACTTATCGGAAATGACGGCTCTCAGCTGGGTATTATGTCAGCAAGAGACGCTCAGAAGATAGCCGATGAAAAAAAGCTGGATCTTGTAAAAATTTCTCCTTCCGCAAAACCCCCTGTATGCAAGCTTATGGACTACAGCAAATATAAGTTTGACACACAGAAGAAGGAAAAGGAAGCAAGAAAGAAACAAAAAACGGTTACTGTTAAAGAAATAAGGCTTTCACCAAATATCGATACCCACGATGTTCAGGTAAAAGTAAAAAATGCTCTGAAATTTTTAAAAGACGGCAACAAGCTTAAGGTCTCAATTCGTTTCAGAGGCAGAGAATTGGGGCGTGCCGATATGGCAGTCGGTATAATGAAAGATTTTGCCGAGCAGGTTTCAGAATTCGGCACAATAGATAAACAGCCAAAGGTTGAAGCCAGAACCATGACTATGTTCATTGTTCCCAAGGCTTAACCGGCAATCAAGGAGGATTTTTAAAATGCCTAAGTTAAAAACAAGAAAAGCTCTTGCTAAGAGAGTATCTGTAACAGGTACAGGTAAAATCAAGAGATTTAAAGCCAATAAGCAGCACATTCTTACAAAAAAGGCTCAGAAGAGAAAGAGATCTTTAAGAAAAGCAACTCTTTGCGATTCTACAAATATGAAACAAATTAAGAGAGAACTGCCTTACATCTGATTTTAAGCTGGCTTTTATTCAAGGAGGAAATATAAAATGGCAAGAGTTAAAGGTGCATTAAATGCACGTAAAAAGCATAAAAAAGTATTGAAAATGGCTAAGGGCTTTGTAGGCGCAAGAAGCAAGCAGTACAGAGTTGCAAAGCAGTCGGTTATGCGTGCAATGGCTCATTCATTTGCAGGCAGAAAGCAGACAAAGCGTGACTATCGTAAGCTTTGGATCGTTCGTATCAATGCAGCTGCAAGAATGAACGGAATAAGCTATTCTAAGATGATTAACGGTCTTAAAAACGCAAACATTTCAATTAACAGAAAAATGCTTGCTGATTTGGCTGTTACAGATATGCCCGCATTCGCAAAACTTGCTGAAACAGCAAAGGCTAACATTTAATTATAATATAAACTACGACAGCGGTTTTGTTTTAAGCCGCTGTTTTTATTTTACTAAAAAATATGCTTATTATGTATATATTGTATTGACAAATCGCACTATAAATAATATAATATATACAAGGAGGTGCTTAAAATGGCTAAAATAAGTACTAATATAAGTCTTGATGCTGATTTAAAAAAAGCAGCTCAGGAGCTTTTCTCTGATTTGGGACTTGATTTATCTACAGCGGTGACAATTTTTATTAAACAGGCACTTAGAGTTCAGGGTATACCTTTTTCTGTTAAGCGTAATGATCCTAATGCCGAGACTATTGCTGCATTAAATGAATATTATGATATAAAGAAAAATCCTGAAAAATATAAGAAATATTCTTCATTCAGTGAATTAAAAGATGAGGTTCTCAGAGATGCTTGAAATTATTTCTTCCAATCGTTTTAAAAAAGACTTAAAGTTAGCAGCAAAACGAGGTTATAATTTAGATCTTTTAGATGAAATCGTAAACACTCTTGCAGAACAAAAGCCGTTACCACCGAAAAATCGTGACCACGGGCTAACCGGAGATTATATTGACTTCAGAGAATGTCATATTCAGCCGGATTGGCTTCTTGTATATCGTGTTGACGGAGAAGATTTAATTTTATTTTTATCTCGAACAGGAACTCATTCCGACCTATTTATATGAAATAAAAAAGCTTATTACAGCCCTTAGTAATAGGCTTTTATTTTTTACAAAAATTTTATAAAAAAGTATTGACAGAATAGTATGTTTATGGTAATATAATTTTAAGATTAAGAATAAGTCTCAGTTTTAATAAGGGGGCTGATTTTATGTCAAGGCAGAGAGATGAAATTTTAAATGTTATAGTCTGCTCCGATAAGCATTTAAGCGCAGAGGAAATATTTATGCATTTAAAGGGTATAGGCGAAAATATTTCCATAGCTACGGTTTACCGTAATTTAAATATACTTTCGGACAAGGGCTTTATTAAAAAAATATCCGTGGGAGACGGCGTTGAAAGATATGACAAGTCAACAAAACCCCATGGTCATCTTGTATGCACAAGCTGCGGAAGCATAAGAGACATCGCCTTAGAGGGTTTTAAAAGCTATCTGGAGGAACAAAGCGGCGAGGTTTTAACCTCTTATGAATTATGTATGCGCTGTGTCTGCCCCGAATGTATTAAAACTGAAGCACTAAAACAAAAGGAGGGCTTTTAAATGGCTGAAAACAAATATGCGGGAACAAAAACAGAAAAAAATCTTTGGGAAGCTTTCGCAGGCGAGTCTCAGGCAAGAAATAAGTATACCTACTTCGCTTCTGTAGCTAAAAAAGCAGGCTACGAACAGATTGCGGAATTTTTCTTAAAGACAGCTGAAAACGAAAAGGAACACGCTAAGCTTTGGTTTAAGGCTTTAGGCGAGCTTGGAGACACAGCGGAAAATCTTCTTGCAGCAGCTGAAGGCGAAAACTACGAGTGGACTGATATGTATGACCGTATGGCTAAGGAAGCCGAGGAAGAAGGATTTAAAGCTTTGGCGGCTAAGTTCAGAGGCGTAGCGGCTATCGAAAAAATGCACGAGGAAAGATACAGAGCTTTGCTTCATAACGTAGAAGCTAAGGAAGTATTCGAAAAAAGCGGCGTGAAGATTTGGGAATGCAGAAACTGCGGTCACGTAGTTATCGGAACAAAAGCTCCCAAGGTTTGCCCCGTATGCGCTCATCCTCAGAGCTTCTTCGAAATTAAGGCAGAAAACTACTGATAATAAATAAAATTACAGAAGCGGATACTCATAATCGGGTATCCGTTTTTAAATGCTTTAAAAGGAATAATTTTTCTTTTTTATTGATTTTAATCTCCGACTATGCTACAATAATGTTGCCGAGAAAACGGATAGTTATATAACGATTAAAAAGGATTGATAAAAATGGAAAAGGATATAACAATTCTTGCGATAGAGTCCTCCTGTGACGAGACTTCGGCGGCTGTGGTTAAAAACGGCAGAGAGGTTTTGTCGGACATAATTTCTTCTCAAATAGATATTCACAAAAAATTCGGCGGAGTTGTGCCGGAAATTGCTTCGAGAAAGCACATTGAAAATATAGATTGGGTCGTTAAGGCGGCTTTAAAGGACGCAAAAACCTCTCTTGATGATATGGACGCAATAGCGGTTACCTACGGGCCCGGGCTGGTAGGCGCTCTTTTAGTGGGGGTTTCCTACGCAAAGAGCCTTGCCTTCGGCTTAGACAAGCCCCTTGTTCCCGTTCATCATATAGAGGGGCATATTGCCGCAAATTATATTGAACATCCGGATCTTGAACCACCCTTTGTGTGTCTTGTTGTTTCGGGTGGACACACAAATTTGGTTCACATAAAGTCATACAGCGAGTTTGAAATTTTAGGTCAGACAAGAGACGATGCGGCAGGTGAAGCCTATGACAAGGTAGCCAGGTGTCTTAAGCTCCCCTACCCCGGAGGTCCTAAAATAGACGCTCTTTCAAAAGAGGGAAATCCCGATGCAGTAAAATTCCCCAGGGTTATGCTTGAAGAGGGGTCTTATGACTTCAGCTTCAGCGGCTTAAAATCCTCTGTTTTGAATTATATTAACAAGTGCAAAATGACAAACATTCCCTATAATGACGCAGATGTAGCGGCTTCTTTTCAAAAGGCTGTTATAGATGTTTTAACCGCTAAGGCAATAAGAGCCTGCCGGGAGCTTAAAATAAATAAGCTTGCCGCCTGCGGAGGCGTTTCCGCAAACAGCGCCTTAAGGGCAAGCCTTCAAAACGCCTGTGACAGCGAGGGCATAAAGCTTTATGTTCCGAGCCTTATACTTTGTACTGACAACGCCGCTATGATAGGCAGCGCAGCATATTACGAATTTTCAGAGGGTAATTTAGCCGATATGAGCTTAAACGCCGTTCCGGGAATAAGGCTGGGAGAAAGGAGAAAATAATGTCTAAAAAGAAGGACGCTTCTCTTTATATTTTAAAATATCTTTTTGAAGAAACAGACGAGGAACACGGCGTAACAACGGCTGAAATAGCGGAGTATTTGGAAAAATGCGATATAAGCCTTAACCCCAGAACAATTCCCCTCAGTATAGAATCTATTAATGAATTTTTGTCATATTGCCGATATATGGAAATAGTTTCTTATATTGAAAACCGAAAAACCCATTATAAGCTTATTGACAGACCTGTGGACTGTACCGATGTTGAAATGATGTCATTGGCTCTAAATTCGGTAAAATCCCTTACTAAGAAGGATATAAAAAGCCTTAAAGGTAAGCTTTATTCACTTTTGAGCCGTCACAGCCTTGAAAAATTTGCTCCGGCGCTTTCAAAAAAAGAAAATAATTCCGAAAATTCGGGAACTGTTTCCTGGTATTTGGATCAAATTAACACAGCAATTGAAAAGGGCTTGAAAATTTCTCTTAAATACAACAGCAAAAACGAAATTAAAGAAAGAACACTATCCCCCTATAAGCTTCATACAAACAGCGACGGAACCTACATATTGGGAAAGTGTCACGAACACGATACGGATATAAGCCGCTTCAGACTGGACAGAATTAAGAAAATAACCATACTTGACGAGAAGCTTACTCCCTGTGAAAATACGGAAGAGCTTGAAGATATGATTAATTTAAGCAAGGATATGTCCTTCGGTGAAAAGGGAACAATTGTTTTTACTTTTACAAAGCAGATTGAAAATGTGGTTTATGACCGCTACGGCAGAGATATAAGGGTCAGCCCTTTGCCTAACGGAAAAATGAGGGCTTATGCCGATGATTATATATCCTCAACTCTTTTGGGGTGGATTTTCAGCTTAGGGGAGGATATTGAAATAGAAGGAAATCAAACTCTATTAAATATGATGAAGGATAACATTGATAGATGGTCTGAAAAGTTACAAGGCTCCCCTTGAGGGGAGCTGTCAGCTACGACTGATTTTTGAAAAAAATCAGCGACAGCTGACTGAGAGGTGGGGCAAATATTTTTTAGTCTGAACAAACTTTTACAAGAGGAGGAAAAAATGAAAATAAATAAAAAAAGGGCGGCGGTTATAGCTGCCGCTGTAATTATAGTTATATTAGCATTAACATCTTTTTTAATAAACAGCAGCCGAAGAAAGGCTCTTGAAGGAAGCTGGTATAGAATAGATTCAAAGCTGAACGGAGGTTATTCCTATTTTTTGAACATATCAAACAAAAATGCGGAATATGTATTTTCATCGAGACTTCTGACTTCAACTATGGAGGACTTTAAGTGGAAGCTTAAGGGCGGTTCCAAAATACGCTTTAAATCGGATATGGTTGATAAAACAGTGAGCTATGAGCTTATAAACGATAACACAGGGCTTGTTTTTACACCGGCTCTTTCAAGCAACAAAGCCTCGGAGGTTTGGTATCTGTATACGGAAGATGAAGAAAGTAAAGAAGAGGAAGAGTAAAGCCTACTCTTCCTCTTCGTTTTCGTCTGCTATTCTTTTAGCCACAGGCAGAAAATCGCCGTTTGACCATTTGTCCTCATTCATATGAATAATTATAAAGGCTGCCGCTGTCAAAATAACCCCCAAAGCGGCGGAAATTAAAACCTCGTTGCCAATGTTGAAATGCAAAGCTCCGTAATAGCCGCCTATAATACCTATCATAAAGAAAACAAAGGGTACGCCGTACATTATTAAGACTGCTTTCATAAAGTTAGTCTGTTCAATAAAAACCTCGACCCTGTCTCCCACCTTTGCACCGCAAAGGTTTTTTGCTTTCATTTCCATATCCTTTTCGGTAAGTCCTGCGGAGCAGGCTCTGCACTTTCCGCAGGCTTCACGTCTTTTTAATGTGAGTGTAACCAAGTCACCTTGACAAGCTGTTACTTTTCCCAATTCAGCCAAAGCCATAACCTCCTTAATATTAGGTTGTTTGTTTACTCTTCTTCCTCGCCTAAAAGAAGCTTGTCCGCAAACTTCTTATCCCCGTCAATAAGTATTCTGTCGGCGATTTTCTTAAGCTCATCGTCGCCAATAGCGGTTACTCTGCCCTTGTCAAACTGATGGTCAACCCAAGCCTTAAGGGCTCTTGTAATATTGTCTCTCTTTCCGAACTCTCTGTCTTTATAATTGGAAGAAAGCCAGTAGGCAATTCCCGCAAGTCCCGATGTTTTTGAAACGGAAACCTTAACAGGTCTTTTAAGAAGCTTTTCCGTATTAAATATGTTGTAAATTTCTTCGTTTTTAAGTATTCCGTCGGCGTGAATTCCGGCTCTTGTTACGTTAAAGTTCTTTCCTACGAAGGGTGTCATAGGAGGAATTTCATAGCCTATTTCCTTTTCGAAATATTCGGCGATGTCCGTTATAACAGTGGTGTCCATACCGTCAAGAGTTCCTCTCAGCTGTGCATATTCCATAACCATAGCCTCAAGAGGTGTGTTGCCGGTTCTTTCGCCTATGCCGAAAAGAGAAGCGTTTACCGATGAACAGCCGTAAAGCCATGCAGTGGTTGCGTTTGTAACGGCTCTGTAGAAATCGTTGTGTCCGTGCCACTCCAAAAGCTCTGAGGGAACAGAGGCGTGGTGGTTTAAGCCGTAGATTAAGCCGGGAACGCTTCGGGGCATAACAGTACCGGGGATAGAAACGCCGTAGCCCATAGTGTCGCAGGCTCTTATTTTAATAGGCACTCCCGACTCCTTTGAAAGCTGGTTAAGCCTGTCTGCAAAGGGAACTACAAAGCCGTAAAAATCGGCTCTTGTTATATCCTCAAAGTGACAGCGGGGGTGAATACCCATTTCAATACAGTCGCTTATTACCTTTATATATTTGTCTATGATTTTGCTTCTTGTGGACTTCATTTTTTCGAAAATATGATAGTCCGAGCAGGAAACCAAAATACCCGTTTCTCTTATACCTATAGCCTTAGCAAGCTCAAAGTCCTCTTTTGTGGCTCTTATCCATGTTGTAACCTCGGGAAATTCATAGCCCAGTTCCAAACAATTATAAACAGCCTCCTGATCGTTTTTCGAATAAATGAAAAATTCGCTCTGTCTGATTTTACCCTTAGGCCCGCCTAATTCCTTAAGCATTTTATAAATCGTAACAATCTGGTCTACAGTATAAGGATCTCTTGACTGCTGACCGTCTCGGAAGGTTGTGTCTGTAATCCAAATTTCGTCGGGCATATTCATAGGCACTGTTCTGCGGTTAAAGGCAATTTTAGGCACTTCATCATAGCTGTAAAGATTTTTGTGTAAATTCGGCTCTTTAACGTCCTGCAATGGATATGAAAATTCTCTTCTCTCTATTAAATTATGCCGCTTATTGAAATAAAACATATCATAACCTCCCTGCTTATTTATTGTAAACTTCCTATAGGCATAATTTTAAACTGTTTTGAACCGTATGTCAAGAGATTAGTTATTAAAACGTTTTATAATTCTGAATATTTAAACAGTTTATACATATTTTTTTGCATTATACCTATTAAAAATATGTATTTAGCATAAAGAAATTTTATAAAAAATGGGAAATACTCCACCTCTCAGCTTCACTTCGTTCAGCAGCTCCCCTCAAGGGGAGTCTTTATTAAGGTTGACAAGGTTCAAAAACACTGTTAATTGAATATTCTGAAATAAAGAAAATAAAATTGATTTTTAAACAAGCAAAATGAGGTGGAAATATGCCTAAAATAATAGCCGACACAACGGATAAGAAATGTTTATCTTTATTTTTAAAGGAAGGAAAGCTTATTCAAAATCTGCCTTTTATAAATTCCTGTATTATAGAAATAGAAGAAAGCAGTCTGGAAAAAATAAAAAAATCAGGGTGCAGGGTGAAAATTTCAAAGGACGCTGCCGTAACGGCTCAGATTGAAAGGGCAAAAAGGCGTGTGAATGCTCCCGAAGGCTGTAATTTTACGGGAAAAGGTGTTACCGCCGCGGTTTTAGACACAGGCATAGCCCCTTTGGCTGAATTTTCGGGCAGAATAAAAGCATTTAAGGATATTGTTTCGGGAAGGTTGAACCCCTATGATGACAACTCCCACGGTTCTCACGTCTGCGGAATTTTAGGCGGAAAGGGGAAGGTCACGGGAATAGCCCCGAATATAAGCTTGGTTTGTGTAAAGGTTTTGGACAGCAGCGGAAAAGGCTCTTCAGCCAACCTTTTGGAAGGCTTAAGCTGGGTTTATGACAACAGAAAGAATTATAACATAAAAATTGTTAATCTCTCTGTTGGGACTTCAACAGCAGACAGCTTCGACCCTCTTATAGCCGCCGTCGAAGCCTTGTGGGATGAGGGTATAACAGTGATTTCAGCAGCCGGAAACGAAGGTCCCAAACCCTGCTCTGTTACATCACCGGGAACAAGCCGAAAGGTCATTACAGTTGGCTGTTTAGACGATGACCGTCATTTAAGCATTTGGGGAAGCAATGTAAAAGATTTTTCGGGAAGAGGACCTACCAAGGACTGTATAGTTAAGCCGGATATTTTAGCCCCGGGGGCTGAAATTGTTTCTGTGTCAAACACAGGTGAACTTATACATTTAAGCGGCACATCTATGTCAACCCCTATAGTGTCAGGCGCAGCAGCCCTTCTTCTTGAAAAATATCCCGACTTAACCCCAAACCAAATAAAATATCATTTTAAAGTAACCTCAGATGATTTGGGCTTTTCAAAAAACCGGCAGGGCTGGGGACTTTTAAATATAGAAAGACTTTTAAGCGTTGAACCCTTAAAAATATAAAGGAGGCAATTTATGGAACAAAACAGTGTTTATGATATTGTAAGACTATTATCGGACAAAAAATCAATTGAAACCGACCTAAACGAAATAAAAAAGCTTACTGCGGATTATTTCAGAAAAAAGTATTTTGACAGGTTTAATAAAATAATTTCGGCAGAAATAAACCGCCAAAAGGCTCACCCCTCCGACGATTTGAGACTTTTATATGAGCCCTATGCCGCCGAAGCCGCCCCGGTTATGGACAGTATTATAGAAGCCGCAGCAGCGGCAAAAGCCATTAATAACATTAAAACCAAAATACCGGATGAAAATAAGGTTGTCGCCGCTTCTTTGCCATCTGTAAATGATGACGGGGTTTATGATACCGATCAGGAGTGCCTGCAAAGACGTACTGTCAGTCAAAATATAAATGATAACAGCCGGAATTTAATTTATATTTTAGTGGTAATAATGATATTGTTAAAATGATAACACCTCTCAGTCAGCTGTCGCTGATTTTTTTCAAAAATCAGTCGTAGCTGACAGCTCCCCTCAAGGGGAGACTTGTCGGAGTCCAATAGTACATATAAAAAGAGCCTTAATACTCTCTTTTGAGAATATTAAGGCTGGATATTCTTAAGCTGAAGCTTTTGTAAGGGTTATATCATAAAGAAGCTTTTCCGCTTCTGATTTTTCGATACCCTGAGACAATATAAGTTCGCTGACTATAATCTGCTTTGTATTGCTTAACATCTTTTTTTCTACGCTTGACAGGCTTCTTTCTCTTTCTTTTAATATGAGGGTTTTAAAAACCTCTGTTACCTTTTTAAGACTTCCTGTTTTAATTCTGGCTGTGTTTTCTTTATAACGCTCGTTCCAGTTGCTCGACATTTCAATGGGGCGAGTTTCTCTGATTGTTGTCATAACACTGTGAGGCTCATCGATATATCTTACCCCCACTGTTTCCGCCTTAGCCACCGAAACAGTTATTTTAAGGTTGCTGACGGGCATATTCACCGCATAATATAAGCACTTGTTCCCGTCGATTTCTTTTTCTTCAATTTCCTCAATTACGCCCGCACCATACATAGGATATACAATTTTGTCACCTACGTTAAACATAATATTCCTCCTTTCCGTCTTATCCAATACGCCAACTTATTTGGACGGGATCAAGAAAAAACGTCATTCCCTTTCTTGTTGCTGTTTACTGAAATTTCTAATGAAAAATTTGTATAAGAAAACACCGCAGAAAATTAAAACCGGTGTTTTCTTTAAAAAGCTTATAACTCTCTTGTTTTAAGCTTTATTGCTATTAATGTTATTATTAACCAAAATCTTATCAATTATGTGATAATTACAAAAAGTCCTTTTTTATGATTTCTTAGGATTTATCAAATGTTCTGTGTAAACTCAGCTGTTTTCTTTAAAACTTCAAGAGCCTTTCCGCTGTCGATAGAATCTGCTGCAAGCTTTAAGCCGTCCTTAATAGAAGGTGCAATTCCGCAGGTATAAAGAGCCGCTGCAGCGTTTAAAAGAACAACGTCACGTCTTGCGCCCTTTTCTTCGCCTTTGAGAATTGAAAGAGTGATACCCTTGTTGTATTCTGCGTCTCCGCCCTTAAGCTCGGCAGAGTCTGCTCTCTCAAAGCCTAATTCTTCGGGAGCAAGAACATATTGTGTAATTTCACCGTTTTTGATTTCGGCTACATTATTGTTTGCTGTAATGGTAAGCTCGTCCATTCCGTCGTCGCTGTGCATAATTATGGCATTTTTAACGCCCATTTTAGCCATAGCCTTTGAGAAGGGGTCAACAAGCTCCTTGCTGAAAACGCCTACTACCATATTTTCGGCATGTGACGGATTTGAAAGAGGCCCTAAAATATTAAAAATAGTTCTTATTCCAAGCTCACGTCTTACAATGCTTACGTTTTTCATAGATTTGTGGAAAACCTGTGCAAACATAAAGCCAATGCCGTTTTCGTCGATGCACTTAGCTACCTGATCTGCTTCAAGCATAACGTTTATGCCCAGCTTTTCAAGAACGTCTACCGCACCGGACTTTGAAGATATTGAACGGTTGCCATGCTTTGCAATAACACACCCTGCTCCGGCAGCAACAAAAGCCGCTGTTGTGGAAATGTTAAATGTGAAAGCGCCGTCTCCTCCCGTACCTACAAGGTCTACATAATTTTTCGATTTAATGTTGATATGCTCTGCCTTTTCTCTCATAACCGTAGCGCAGCCTACGATTTCATCAAGGGACTCGCCTTTAATCATAAGAGAAGTCAAAAGACTTGCTGTTTGTGCAAGGGTAGCGGAACCGCCCAGCATTTTATCCATAGCATCTTTGGCTTCTTCAAATGAGAGATCTTGACCTGCAACTACTTTTTTAATATGTTCCTTCATAAAAATAAAAGCCTCACTTTTTAAAAATTTTCCGATAATTTTATTATACCGCAAAATTTATTGAAAGTAAAGGCTTTTTTTACAAAAATTTTTCAAATTATAAAGATTATGTTGTATATTTATTATTCTTCCGCCGCTTCTTCTTCGCTTTCCGTTGTTTCTTCAACATCGCCGGAAGCAACAGAGCTGTCGATAGAGCTTGAATCTGTTTCAACGCCGTTTATGTATGTTGTTTTTACAATAACGGCGGTTCCGCTTGATCTGTCGATTGTCTGTGTAACAACCTTTATGTCGATTATAGGTACTGTAGCGTTAATGGTAAGCTCGTCCCCTACGGAAATTCTGGTTGTGTCGGTTATGCTCGGGTTAGAAGCGGAAAGCTCTGAAACGGTTAAGCCGTAGATTGAAGCAATTTTGCCGAAGCTGTCGCCGCTTTGAACTGTATATGTAAGCTGCTGGGATTTTGTTCCGCTTAAGACCTCATAAGCCTGATCAGTAGACATAATTTCAGTTCCGTCAATATATTTTGAGCCGTATTCAAGTCCGTCTATAAGGGGCCCTTCTATAACAGAGGAAATATCGTCTATATATGAAAGGCTGTGTTCCGAAAGTATTCTGTCAACAACTGTCTGAGCCACCTCATTGCTGGCTACAACAGCCATTTCCGTTCCGTTTATAATAATCGTACAGGCTTCTACGTTATAAGAGAGGGAGTCTGTAGTGGTTTTTATAATATAATCTCCGGTTCCCACATTTTCGTCATTTTTAGAGGCGTGAACCTTTTTTGTTTCAATTGTGCTTGTAACCTCAACATTTGTGCCCAAAGATGAAACAAGCTTCTGACGGCAAATTTCTTCTATGTTGTCGGCGTTATAGCTTTTGTCTATAACAACCCCTATTGAAGCTCCGTCAACAAAGACCTCAACGGCATTTTTATTTGTCAGTGAAAACAGTGCACAGCAAACCAAAATCACAACTATAAAGCCTGCCAAAAATCTGCCGCCTGTAACAGGCGAGCCCTTGGGAAGTCTTCCGAAAAGAGGCTTTTGGGGCGCTTTTTGTTTTGAATAAACATTAGGCAATGTTTGAATAGGCTGAATTGACCTGTTTTTATTCTTTGAGCCTGTGTTTTTCTTTTGGCTTTGACTTCTGCGTGTATCCTGATTTCGTGACTGTGAAAGACGGGGAGCCGTGTTTCTGCCGGAGCTGTTAAGTCTGGGTCCGTCTAAGCTTTCGAGAGAGTTTCTTCTTCTCCTTTGTTCGGCTATTTTGTCTGCCGCCGGTGTTCTGTTTGTTTTACTGCCTGACTGATCTCTTCTGTTTCTGTTATCTGCCATTATATCACCTCTTTTTCCCTCATCTGCAAACCTGTTCTGTACTTTATCTGTAATTATTATTTAACCAATTCTTCGGCTAAAGCTTCAAGAGCCTTAAGGCTTTCGCCGTTTAAAGCCGACTTTATTGTAACCGTATTTTCGCAAAGGCTTATATTCTTCATTCCTTCAAAATATGCTTTCATAAGCCTTCCGCTGGCGGGTGCCCATGTTCCGTTTTCCACAAGACCGACCTTGCGGCTTTGATAGGTCTTTGCCTTAAGGTGATATAAAAAGTCCTCAACAACGGGGAAAAGCCCTGCGTCATATGTAGGCGAGCAGACAACAAGCCTGTTGTAGCGGAAAGCGTCTTCAATAGCTTCTGCCATATCCTCTCTTGCAAGGTCGCACACAACAACCTTTTCGGCACCCTTTTCTTTAAGGATTTCGCCTAACTTCTTTGCCGCTTCCGCTGTGTTTCCGTGCATAGAAGCGTAAGCTATCATAATGCCCTTATCCTCGGGGGTATATGAGCTCCAAACATTATATTTGTCAATGTAATAGCCTAAATTATCATTTAGTACAGGTCCGTGGAGAGGGCAGATGATCTCTATGTCAAGGGCAGCCGCTTTTTTGAGAAGCGCCTGAACCTGTGCGCCGTATTTGCCTACAATATTAAAAAAATATCTTCTTGCTTCGCAAGCCCAGTCCTCGTCTGCGTCTAAAGCTCCGAACTTACCGAAGCCGTCGGCTGAAAAGAGAATTTTGTCCTTTTCGTCATATTCAACCATAACCTCGGGCCAGTGAACCATAGGCGCCATTACAAAATGAAGCTTGTGGGAGCCTAAATCCAAAACGTCGCCCTCTTTGACAACAACAGTCTTTGAAGTGATGTCATCGTTAAAGAACTGCTTATAAAAAACAAATGTCTTGGCGTTGCCCACAATTTTGGCTTCGGGATATTTTTCAGAAAAACGCTGAATATTTGAAGCGTGATCCGGCTCCATATGTGAAACAACAAGATAATCGGGAGCTTTTCCCTCCAAAGCCTCTTCAAGGTTTTTAAACCACTTTTCCGTAACTCTTTCGTCGGCAGTATCCATAACGCAGATTTTTTCGTCTTTAATTAAATATGAGTTATAAGAAACGCCATTTGGTATAATATACTGACCTTCAAAAAGGTCTAAATATTTATCGTCACAGCCGATATAAACAACATCGTCTGTTATTTTAAAATTGCTCATAATTAAGTCAAATCCTTTCAAAAATACTTTATATTTGTCAAAGACTATGCGCATATTTGCTTTTGGCAAATATGCTTATGACCAACGGCGTTTATCAACGCCCCATTCAGTAGGGGCATGAACCCCCTACTGAATGGAGAGTAAGTACCCACCGCCTAAAAGGCGGGGACTTACTCTGTTGGTTAAAGTAACCCCATAATATTATAACACACATAAAAAATTTTTCAATCGGAAACGCGGAAATTTTTGAAAATTTCTTTTTTTACCATAAAACCTTTGAGTTTTGATATATTTTTTAAGCTTATTTATAAAGTTACTACAGTGATACCGGAGTCGCCTTCGCCGTATTCACCGAGACGATAGCTTTTTACTCCCGAATGACCCTTCAAATAATCGTGAACGGCTTTTCTCAAAACACCTGTGCCTTTGCCATGAATAATATTTACGGGGCTGACATTGGCTAACATTGCTCCGTCAAGATATTTATCAAGCTTTTCAATAGCTTCATAAACGCTTAAGCCCCTTAAGTCAACCTCTGTTGAAATGCTTCTTGCGTTGTTCATTCTGACCTTTGCACTGTAAATACCCTTTGTGTTGGAATAATCCGCTTCCTTGGTTTCAGCCTGTGAAAGCCGCTTAATGTTTGTCTTGATTTTCATTATGCCGGCTTGAACGTAAAGGTCGCCGTTGCTGTCGGGAATAGTAACAACAGACCCTTCAGTACCAATATCGTCAATGAAAACTCTGTCTCCTGTTTTAAGGTTTTTAAGCTCGATACTCTTTTTCTTCTTCTTAGGGCTTTTCTTAGTAAGCCTTTCGTCGGCTTTATTAAGGCTTTCCTTAAGGCTTCGTCTCTTTTCTTCAAGTCTCTTGTCGTTGCCCTCTTTTGCAAGCTTCCTCATATCCTTAATTATTTTGTCGCTTTCGTCCTTGGCGTCGGATAAAATTCTTCTTGCGTCCTCATTAGCCCTTTGAATAATCTTTTCCTTACGTTCCTTAAGCTTTTCGTTCTGCTCTTTAATTTCGGCTCTGAGCTTCTCCGCTTCCTTCCTGTAGGCTTCAGCTCTTTCTCTTTCAAGCTGTGACTCTCTTTTGCCTGTTTCAAGCTCCAAAATAACGTCCTCTAATTTAACGTTTTCGTGAGAAAGCGTTTCTCTTGCGGCTGATATAATAAATTCCGGCAGCCCCAGCTTTTTTGAAATTGCAAAGGCGTTTGACTTACCCGGTATACCTATCATAAGGCGGTAGGTGGGGCTTAAGGTATCTACGTCAAACTCGCAGGAGGCGTTTTCAACCCCCTCTTCCGTTACGGCAAAAAGCTTAAGCTCGCTGTAGTGAGTGGTGACGGCGGTTCTGACCTTCATATTGTGAAGATATTTTATTATGGAAACTGCCAAAGCAGCCCCTTCTGTAGGGTCTGTGCCTGCGCCTAACTCGTCTATAAGGACGAGAGATCTGTCATTGACCTGTGAAATGATGTCAACTATATTTGTCATATGTGAAGAAAAGGTGCTGAGAGACTGTTCAATGCTCTGTTCGTCACCTATATCCGCAAAAATTTCTTCAAAAACACCTAATTCCGAGCCGTCAAAAGCCGGAATATGAAGCCCTGCCTGACCCATCAGCGAAAACAAGCCCAGTGGTTTAAGAGCTACGGTTTTTCCCCCTGTGTTAGGGCCCGTAATAAGAAGAATGTTAAAATCCTTTCCTATTCGAATATCCGTAGGCACAACCTTGTTTTTGTCTATCAAGGGGTGTCTTGCTCTTTTAAGGTTAATAACTCTGTTATCGTTAAATATAGGTCTTGAGCCTTCCATACTTAAGGAAAGCTCGCCTTTTGCGAAAACAAAGTCCAAATGAACCAAAATTTTACTGTTTTCTCTTATAATTCCGCTTTGCTCATAAACCCCCTGAGTAAGCTTTTCAAGAATTTTCTCTATTTCCTCTTTTTCCTTAAGCTTAAGAGCCGCAATTCTGTTGTTTGCTTCAACTACGGAAGCCGGTTCCATAAAGACAGTAGCCCCTGTGGAAGAACGGTCATGAAGTATGCCCTTAAAGCTTGAAACATACTCCTGCTTTACGGGAACGCAAAATCTGTCATTTCTGATAGTAATAACAGGGTTTTGAAGCATAGTCTTTGCACTTTGTGAATGAATAATGGCGTTTAAGCTTTCTCTTATTTTATCGTTTGCGCTTCTTATAGACTGCCTTATACTGAAAAGCTCTTTGCTGGCAAGATCCGAAACCTCAGCTTCTGAAACAATCTTTCTGTTTATATCCGCTTCAAGTTCGGGAACAGGTATAATTCCCTCGAAATATGAGCCCAAAACATCAAGACTGTCTCTTTTGTTGTCGCTTTCTCCGTAAAGCTTGGCTTCGGCGCAGGTTCTCAAAAAATCCGCCACGTTTAAAAGATCTCTGAGGGAAAGTATTCCCCCTGCTTCGGCTCTTTTTAAAACACCGCTTAAGTCTCTTAAGCCCCCTAAGGGCAGTCTGCCCCTTTTAAGAATAACCGCCGCCGCTTCGGTGGTTTCGTTTTGGTTTAAATTAATTTGATTTATTTCCGTATAAGGCTTAAGCCCCCGGGCAAGCTCCTTAGCCATAGGCGAGGTGCATTTCTCCGAGAGCCTTTCGCATATTTTATTAAATTCAAGGGTGTATAAAACCTTGGTGTTCATATTTGTTTACCACAGCCTCCAACGCTTCTTTTTCGTTTTCTTATCTGACATAAATTCGATATATTTTCCCGTACCTATAGCTACACAGCTGACAGGATCCTCCGCTCCGTAAAAAGCCTTTATGCCCGTTTCCTTGGTTATAAGCCTGTCAAGTCCGTAAATCATAGAGCCGCCGCCGGTAAGCATTATTCCCTTGTCGGAAATATCAGCCGAAAGCTCCGGAGGGGTCTGTTCCAAAACGTCCTTTATGGCGTCTGTAATAACAGAGGTGCATTCCTTTAGAGCTTCCATAATTTCCCCTGATGAAACGGTTATAGTCTTGGGCAGTCCTGCCAAAAGATCCCTGCCCTTAACATCCATACAAATGTCCTCTTCTCTTGGGTAGGCTGTGCCTATAGTCATTTTAATCTGTTCGGCGGTTCTTTCGCCGACTAAAAGCTTGTGTTCAAAGCGCATATATTTGACAATAGCTTCGTCAAACCTGTCCCCTGCCATTTTCACGGAGTCGCTGACAACGGTTCCCCCTAAGGATATAACCGCTACGTCGCAGGTTCCGCCGCCTATGTCTACAACCATATTTCCGCTTGCCTTGCTTATGTCTACCCCGGCTCCTATAGCCGCCGCAATAGGCTCTTCTATAATATAAACCTCTCTTGCTCCGGCTTCACGTGTTGCGTCTTCAACAGCTCTTCTTTCAACCCCGGTGACCTTGCTGGGAACACAGACAGCAATTTTCGGACGGAGAAAAAACTTCTTTCCCACAGATTTATTAATGAAGTATTTAAGCATTTTTTCGGTTATGTCATAGTCGGAGATTACTCCGTCACGGAGAGGTCTTATAGCAACAATATTCCCCGGAGTACGCCCTAACATACGCCTTGCCTCTTCACCAACTGCCAAAACGCTTTTAGTGTTTTTGTCGATAGCCACAACGGAGGGTTCCTTTAAAACTATGCCGTAGCCCTTTACATATACGAGAACCGTAGCGGTTCCCAAATCTATTCCTATATCCGAACCAAAAAACATTGTTTAATCTCCTTCTGCTGCGGACTTCTTCACTCTCAGCCTTTCAATTCTGTTTTTGTCTGTCTTTTCTATAATAAATGTATAGTCTCCGTCCGGTATGACCTCTCCCTCTTTGGGAAAACGTCCCGCTGCGCCGGAAACATAGCCCCCTATTGAGTCAAAGTCTTCGTCGTCAAACTCTGAGCCTATTGTTTCGTTTACATCATCTATTTTTGCATTTCCCAAAATAACATATTCGCCTTCGGAGACTTCTGTTATTTCTTCAAAATGCTCATTGTTGTCGTCTGAAATTTCTCCTACGATTTCTTCCAAAATATCCTCAAGGGTAACAATTCCCGATGTTCCGCCGTATTCGTCCAAAACTATGGCAAGAGAAATTTTTTCCTTTCTCATTACAGCCAAAAGATCCTTTGAGGGCTTTGACTCATAAGTAAAATAAGGCTCCTTCATCAGCTTTTTAATGCTGAATTTTTCGCTTTCGGGCATAAAATATATATCCTTAACGGATAATATACCCACTATGTTGTCTGCGGTGTTTTCATATACCGGCATTCTTGTAAATTTATTCTGTTTATAAACCTTTTCAACATATTCTCTGTCGGCGTCGATAGGCACAGCCACCATATCAACTCTGGGAATCATAACGTCTCTTGCGTCGCAGTCTCCGAAGTCAACTATATTGCTGAGCATTTCCTTTTCGTCGTGCTCAATTATGCCCTCTTCGTGGCTGACATTCACCATTGAAATAAGATCCGCTTCGGTTACCGCCGGGGCTTCTTCGGTGTTTTTGCCTGTAAGCAAGCCTATAACAAAGCCCGTAACGATATTCAGGGCATAAATAACAGGTGTTAAAACAACCATACAGGCATAAATGGGTTTGCTGACTGCGGCGGCGACCTTTTCGCTGTTGGCGGCTGCCAAGTTTTTAGGGGTAATCTCGCCGAAAACAAGAACTATTACAGTAACTATACCTGTTGCTATGCCTACGCCGCTGCTGCCGAAAAGCCTTGTGGCGATTGAAGTAGACATGGAGGTTGCCAAAATGTTTACGATATTGTTGCCTATTAAAATAGCGGTTAAAAGCTTGCTTCTGTTGTCGAGAAGCTTTTCGACTATTTCGGAATTTTTAACTCCGTTGTCAATCATACTTCTGAGCTTAACCTTGCTTATTGAAGTAAGAGCCGTCTCAGATGAAGAGAAAAACGCCGATAATGAAAAAAGAACAATAAGTATAATATACTCTATTAGTTCCACATGACTGTCGTCCAAAAAAATCACTCTCCTAAAACTTTAAGTCTCACCTCACAGGACTTATGAGGCAGACATATATAAAAAATGTCAATCATTTTTAATTATATCACTTATAAAAGTGCATTTCAATATTTTTTATAAAAAATCCATATAAAAATAAATTTCGATATTTGTGTTTTTGAAAATTTCTCGTCAAAAATCATATTTTTCTCATTGACAAAGCAATATGAGGGTGATACAATCATATTATTAAGCGGTTTTTGCTGATGTAAAATGCGCTGAAAAAAGGCTTAAAAATCATAGATTTGATAATTGTAAATAAATATTTGGCACTGATTGAAAAATAATAAAAATTAATCAGGCTGATTTATAGTTAAAAAAAAGGATAAGATTATGACAATAATTGTTACAGGAGGAGCAGGCTTTATAGGCAGCAACTTTATATTCCATATGCTTAAGGCATACCCCGGCTATAGGATCATTTGTTTGGACAAGCTGACCTATGCGGGAAATTTATCTACCCTTGAGCCTGTTATGGATAAGCCGAACTTCAGATTTGTTAAAGCGGATATTTGCGACAGAGAAGCTGTTTATAAGCTTTTCGAAGAGGAAAAGCCCGATATGGTTGTGAATTTCGCTGCGGAAAGCCACGTTGACCGCTCTATTGAAGACCCGGGGATATTCTTACAGACAAATATTATAGGTACAAGCGTTCTTATGGATGCCTGCCGTAAATACGGAATTAAGCGTTATCACCAGGTTTCAACCGACGAGGTTTACGGAGATTTGCCTCTTGACCGCCCCGACCTGTTTTTTACGGAAGAAACCCCTATTCATACAAGCAGCCCCTACAGCAGCTCAAAGGCTTCAGCGGATCTTTTGGTTTTGGCATATTACAGAACCTACGGTCTGCCCGTAAGTATAAGCCGCTGTTCAAATAACTACGGGCCATATCACTTCCCCGAAAAGCTTATCCCCCTTATGATAGCCAACGCTTTAAACGATAAGCCTTTGCCTGTTTACGGAGAGGGTTTAAATGTCCGCGACTGGCTTTACGTTGAGGATCACTGCCGGGCTATTGACCTTATTATTCATAAAGGCAGAGTGGGAGAGGTTTATAACGTAGGCGGTCATAATGAAATGAAAAATATCGATATAGTTAAGATTATATGCAGGGAGCTTAACAAGCCCGAAAGCCTTATAACATTCGTTACCGACAGAAAAGGTCATGATATGCGCTATGCAATCGACCCCACAAAAATTCACAATGAATTAGGGTGGCTTCCCGAAACGAAGTTTGCAGACGGAATTAAAAAGACAATTAAGTGGTATTTGGAAAACCGCCAATGGTGGGAGACTATCATCAGCGGCGAATATCAAAACTACTATGAAAAGATGTACGGAGACAGATAAAATGAAATTTTTTGTAACAGGCGTCAACGGTCAGCTGGGTCACGACGTAATAAACGAACTGAATAAAAGAAGCTATGACTGTGTAGGTTCGGATGTTTCCGAAAGCTACAGCGGAGCAGCCGACGGCAGCTTTGTAACGGCTGCACCCTATGTTAAGCTTGACATAACCGACAGCGAAGCCGTTGAAAAGGTGATTGCTGAGGCTGAGCCCGACGTTGTTGTTCACTGCGCAGCATGGACAGCTGTGGATATGGCTGAGGACGATGACAAGGTAAGCCTTGTTCGTGCTGTCAACGCCGAAGGAACCCAAAATATAGCAAATGTCTGCAAAAAGATTGACTGCAAAATGATATATTTAAGCACAGACTATGTTTTTGACGGTCAGGGAACAGACCCTTGGCAGCCCGACTGTAAGGACTATAAGCCCTTAAATGTCTACGGTCAGACTAAGCTTGAGGGGGAGCTTGCGGTAAGCAGCACCCTTGACAAATATTTTATTGTTAGAATTGCATGGGTTTTCGGAGCCAACGGCAAAAATTTTATTAAAACAATGCTGAATGTAGGCAAAACACACGACACTGTTAAGGTGGTTAATGACCAAATAGGCACGCCCACCTACACATATGACCTTGCAAGGCTTCTGGTTGATATGGCTGAAACGGAAAAATACGGCTATTATCACGCCACAAACGAAGGCGGCTATATAAGCTGGTATGACTTTACTAAAGAAATATATAAACAGGCAGGCTATAAAACCAATGTTATTCCTGTAACAACAGAGAAATATGGTATTTCAAAGGCTAAAAGGCCTTTTAACAGCCGTCTTGACAAAACAAAACTCATTGAAAACGGCTTTAAGCCTCTGCCGACCTGGCAGAACGCTCTCAGCAGATATTTAAAGGAAATTGACTATTAGGTAAAGCATATATTCCCTCTCGAAAATTATTTCGGGGGGGGTCTTTTTAAAATAATAAAAAATAAACAATATTTTCGGTGCATAAAAGTGCATAAAAAATGAACAAAAAACTTATATATATTGACAAAATGAATGTGCTGTATTATAATAAAATAGTGTAGGTATATTTTATTATAATACATCTGCTTCATAAAAAATAAGCTAAGGTATTATTGATTAAAGCCGGGAAAAAACAGGAGGGCATTCTTGAATTATGGATATTATAAATACAGATTATAAAGAAGCCTTGTTTGCTGTAATCAGAAGCGGTCTTTATAATGAGAGTCTTTCTCTTTCAGAAAATATTGATTTGGAAAAGCTTTTGAATTTTGCGGCGCATCAAAATCTGTTTCCCTTTGTTTTTCAAAGTCTTACTTTAATTAAGGGCTTTGAAAATACGCCTGTTTATAAAAAATATTTTCCGCAGTTTTTGGCTTCTTTTTCGGTTCAGGTAAGAAGAACCGAGGGCTTTCTCAAATTATATCCCGAATTTTCAAATAAGGGAATATACCCCGTTGTGGTTAAGGGTATTATTTGCAGACAGCTTTACGGAGAGCTTGCGGAGTGCCGTCCCTCCGGCGATGAAGACATATATGTAAAAAAGTCTGATTTTTCTGAAGCGGCAAAAATATTGGAGGAAAACGGCTTTATTGCCGAGAGAAGCGATATTACGGAAAAGCAGCTTGAAACACTGCATCATTTGGAGTTTGAAAGAAAAGATTTAATGATTGAGCTGCATTCTAATTTGATGGATTACAGAAGCGAGCTGAGGAAAAAAATGAACGGCTATTTTGCTTCTGCCGAAGAAAACGGAATATTTATAAAGCTGAGAGGCATTAAAATAAAAACCCTGAACCATACAGATCATTTTCTTTATCTTATTTTTCATGCATTCAGTCACTTTATATTATCCGGAATGGGTATAAGACAAATGATTGATATATTGCTTTATTATGAAAAATATAAGGCTGAAATAGATATGAAATATATTGAAAGGGCTCTCAGGGACACAAATTCAAACAGTTTTTTGTCTGATTTAATAAGAATAGGAAATAAATATTTGGGGCTTTCAATTGAGCCGCTGACTGAAGAAAAGAATGCCGAAGAGCTTTTAGATGATTTGCTTTGTATGGGAGTTTTCGGAAATTCGACAGATGCTCATATAGCAGCCGGGCAGATGACATCTGCAGCCTTTTCAGGCGGGAGCACCCTGCTTAAAACCATTTTTCCCACAAGAGACTGGCTTTCGAGAAAATATCCCGAGCTTATTGAAAAGCCTTATCTGCTGCCTGTGTGTTGGGTTAAGCGTTTGGTTTTTTTCCTTAAATTCGGAAATGAGAAGGAAAGAATAAGCGAAAGTATGACAGTAGGAAAAAGAAGAATAGCTCTCCTTAAAAAGTATGATATACTGCAGTAAGGATTTTGGGAGACTGTTTGAAAAAATATATGAAAAACTCAGTTAGAAAATATTAAATCTAAATGATAGGAGCAGCTGTATGAAGGTATTAATTTTAGCAGGCGGATACGGAACGAGAATTTCAGAGGAATCCGTATACAGACCGAAGCCCATGATAGAAATAGGCGGTATGCCGATTTTATGGCACATTATGAAATCATATTCATATTATGGTTTTAATGAGTTTATTATCTGCGCCGGTTATAAACAGCATGTTATTAAAGAGTGGTTTGCAGATTATTTTCTTCACACATCCGATATTACCTTTGACTATACAAACGGTGAAAATGAAATGATTGTGCATAATAAAAAGACCGAACCGTGGAAGGTTACTATTGTAGACACAGGTCTTAATACCCAGACAGGCGGACGCGTTAAAAGAGTTAAGGATTATATAGGTGATGAAACCTTTATGCTTACATACGGCGACGCAGTGGGAGATGTAGATATAAGGGAGCTGCTTGAATATCACAAAGCTTCGGGAAAGATAGGAACAATTTCAGTTTATAACTTCGGTCAAAACAAGGGTGTTGTTGAAGTAGATAATAACGGGCTTGTAGGCTCCTTCAGAGAAAAGTCCGATTTTGACGGCGACCTTATTAATATAGGCTTTTTTGTGTTTGAACCGGCTTTGTTTGATTATATATCGGGAGATACTACGATTTTTGAAAAAGAGCCTCTTAACGGATTGGTAAATGACGGAGAGCTGGCTGCCTATACTCATAAGGGCTATTGGCAGTGTATGGATACACTCAGAGAAAAACAGCAGCTTGAAAAGCTGTGGGAAGAGGGAAGGGCTCCCTGGAAAAAATGGGAGGACTGATTTATGTTTGATATATCATTTTATAAGGATAAAAAAGTGTTCATAACAGGGCACACCGGCTTTAAGGGCTCATGGCTTTGCAAAATGCTTGCAAACGCAGGAGCAGAGGTTACGGGATATTCTCTTAAACCTCCTACAGAGCCGTCGTTGTTTGAAATAGCCGATATAGCTTCTGACGTTCATTCGGTAACAGGCGACGTCAGAAATTATAATGAAATGAAAGCAGCCTTTGACGAAGCACAGCCCGAAATAGTTTTTCACCTTGCGGCACAGCCTATTGTAAGAGACAGCTATAAAAACCCTGCATATACATATGAAACAAATGTAATGGGCACGGTGAATATTTTGGAATGCGTCAGAAGCTCTTCCTGCGTAAAGTCATTTTTGAATGTAACAACAGATAAGGTTTATCTTAATAAAGAATGGGCTTGGGGCTACAGAGAAAACGAAGAGCTTGACGGCTATGACCCCTATTCAAACTCAAAGTCCTGTTCGGAGCTTGTTACACATTCTTATAAAAACAGTTTTTTTTCAGACGGAAGAACAGCTGTTTCCACAGCCAGAGCCGGAAATGTAATCGGCGGCGGCGATTTTGCCAATGACAGAATAATTCCCGACTGTATTCGGGCAGCGCAGAAGAATGAGGATATTATTGTTCGAAATCCTTATTCAACACGTCCTTATCAGCATGTTTTAGAGCCCCTTTATGCTTATATGATGATAGCTGCCGGGCAGTATATTAACGGCGATGTCTCCGGCTGGTATAATGTAGGACCGGATGATTCAGACTGTTTTCAAACAGGGGCCTTGGTTGATTTATTCGTCAAAAAATGGGGCGGCGGTTTAAGGTGGATTGACCGTTATGACGGAGGACCCCATGAGGCTAATTTTTTAAAATTAGACTGTTCAAAGCTTAAAGCCGTATTCGGCTGGAAGCCCCGCTGGAATCTCGAAAAGGCTGTTGAAAAGGTTGCAGAGTGGAGCAAGTGTTGGATATCCGGCGGAGACGTAAGAGCTTGTATGGATCGGCAGATTGAGGAGTTTCTTAAGGAGGATAACTGATGCAAAAAGTAATTATAACCGGCGCTGACGGTTTTGTGGGAAGCTATACTGTTGAAAGATTCCTTTCGGAGGGCTGTGAGGTATTGGCTCTTGATATGGGGGAGAAGCCCAACAGATTAAAAGCCGCAGATAAATTAAAATATATGCAGTGCGATATTACGGACACTGAGCAGATGATTAAAAATATTCCCGAAAATTATTATGACACATTTGTTCATTTTGCATGGGCAGGCTCGGCAGGTGCTGCAAGAGTAGATTATAACCTTCAAATGCAGAACGCTCTTAATACTGTTGAGTGTGTAAAGGCAGCAAAGAAAATGGGCTGTAAAAGATTTGTCTGCGCAGGCAGCATTATGGAATATGAGGTTGAGGCTGCTGTTCATAAACAGGGCAGTCATCCCGGAATGGGATATATTTACGGAATGGGAAAGCACATTGCCCACTGTATGTGCAAGTCTGTGGCTGCGGATATAGACATAGAGCTTGTATGGCCTATGATTACCAATGCATACGGCGCAGGAGAGCTGTCGCCCCGTTTTGTAAACACCACACTGAGAAAGATAATAAACGGAGAGCCGCTTCAGTTTACGGCAGCTACACAAAATTATGACTTTGTCTATGTTTCCGACGTGGCTAAGGCATTTTATCTTATCGCAAAAAACGGCAAGCCCTTTTGTGAATATATGATAGGCAGCGGCAATGCAGGACCGCTGAAAAAATTTATTCTTGAAATGCAGAGAGAGTGCGCTCCGGAGGCTGTTCCTTTGTTCGGAGATATTCCCTTTACGGGAACAAATATGCCCCTTGATACATTTGATATTTCAGCTGCAAGAGACGACTGCGGCTTTGAGCCGGAGGTTTCCTTTGCTCAGGGCACAAGAATGACTATGGAATGGCTTAAAAGCCTGTGACGGTTCGGAGGTAAATAAAATGGTGCAGAAATTTGAATTTAAAGAGCTTGACCTAAAAGGCGCTTATCATATAAAGCCGTTTTTCGCTTCGGATGAACGCGGCGGCTTAATTAAGGATTATAATATTGATACATTTAAAGCAAACGGCATCAGCCACGACCTGAAGGAGGTATTTTACACAATCTCCAAGCGGGGAGTTATCAGAGCAACCCACTTTCAGCTTGTAAAACAGCAGCCGAAGCTTGTACGCTGTATAAGCGGTCACGTATATGATGTAATTGTTGACCTGCGTCCCGGGTCGCCTTCATTCGGTCAGTGGAGAGGCTTTCACCTTTCTGGAGAAAATATGGAAATGCTTCTGGTTCCGGAATTTTTCGGTCACGGATATCTG
Organism: Clostridiales bacterium; assembly: GCA_021200955.1. Taxonomy (GTDB): domain Bacteria; phylum Bacillota; class Clostridia; order Lachnospirales; family CAG-274; genus JAJQCI01. Next base: position 26,080 of record JAJQFU010000136.1, read on the forward strand.
GTTATAGAGGATTCTATAGTCAGCTATAAGTGTGCAGAGGTTTTCTACGGCGAGGGTGATTCCGGAATTATGTATAATGACCCCGATATAGGAATTGAATGGCCCTTTGAGCTGATCGGCGGGGCTGAAAATTTAATTATAAGTGAAAAAGACTTGAATTTGATGAGTTTAAAAGATTATAAAGACTATATAGGAAAACTTTGATTCGATATTCATAGACAAAGAGGAGGAACGTAAATGAATATTGTTTATTCTGCAAGTGATTTATATTCCTCCTTGGCAGGTATATCATTGACTTCCCTTTTTATTAATAATAAGTGGGCAGATGAAATCAATGTTTATATTATGGACAATGGGATCAGTGCAGATAATAAGAAAAAGCTTTTAGCATTAGCCAAGCAATTCGGGCGAAGGATATGTTTTTTTATACTTCCCGAAAAGCTGCTGAAGACTGAAATTAATATTCAGAGATGGAATATAAGCACCTTCGGCCGCTTATTTGAAGCGTCTGCGCTTCCGAAAAATATAAATAAGGTAATTCATATTGACTGCGACACAATTATAGACGGCTCTTTAGAGCCTCTTTGGAATGTGGATATGACAGGCAAGGCTGTAGGCGGAGCAGTGGAATGCCTGAGCGACAGATATAAAGAAATGATAGGCTTGTCTGCGGCAGAACACTATATAAATGCGGGAAACATAATTCTCAATCTTGATTTTATCCGTAAATCGGGTTATGAAGAAAGGTTTTTGTCATATATTCGAAAACATGCCGCAATGCTGACATATGTTGATCAGGAGGTTTTGAATGAGGTAATTCCCGAAAATGAAAAGGTGATTGTTCCGCTGCGTTTTAATTCCTACAGTATAATTCATTATTTCACCTATGACCGTCTGAAACAGGTCAGGGCGGTTAATTCGTTCTGTACTGAAGGGGAATATAATGAGGCTGCCGCTTCTCCGGTAATAATTCACTATACCAATTGCTTTATGGAGGGAACACGTCCTTGGATTGAGGGAGACAGGCATCCGCTGAAATCAAGGTTTGACTATTATAAATCGCTGTCTCCATGGTCAGACATGTCTCCATGGAAGGATTCACGAAAAGCAAACAGCAGGCTTTTAACTAAAGTGTTGGATTATGTACCTGAAGCATTTATATGCGTTTTTGTGGGATTTATACATGGAACGGTTGTTCCGCTGAAAAATCAGCTTGTTCTGAAGAGTAAAATGAGGAAAAGTAAATGAGTATGATTATTTTTAAGATAAAATGGCATATTTGCGCTGTTTTGAAAACAGCATTATATAAGCTGATATTCGGTTCAAAATTTATCGTGGGGGGGGGTACGACCTTCCGCAGCAGATTTAATGTATATTTAGAAAAAAACGCTGAAATTAAAATAGGCAGAAATTGTTTTTTCAATAATGACTGCTCTTTAAATGCACTTGAGTATATTGAAATCGGAGACGGAAATATATTCGGAGAGAATGTTAAAATATATGACCATAATCATAAATACAGCGGCGGATGTATTCCCCTGAAAAATCAGGGTTTTGATACAGAGCCTGTAATTATAGGAGACAACTGTTGGTTTGGAAGCAATGTAACAGTTCTTAAGGGAGTGCATATAGGAAGCAGCTGTGTAATAGGAGCCGGCTGTTTGATTTATGATGATATTGAAGAAGGGTCTGTCGTTATGTGCGGCAGCAGGCTGACAATAAGAAAAAAGTCTTAAGGAGAGTAAAATAAATGGAACCGATAAGAATACTGCATGAAAATGTTATCATGGATCCAGGCGGAATTGAAGCCCTGCTTATGAATGTATACAGACATATTGACCGTGATAAGGTTCAGTTTGACTTTATGGGTCACCGTCCGGATCATGCCTTTTATGAAGATGAAATAGAAAAGCTTGGGGGAAAAATTTACAGAACCCCTAAGTTCAGCCCTTTTCCCGGGGGTTATCGAAAATATATAGGGGCAGTTGAAGGCATACTTAAGGAACACCCTGAGTATAAGGTGATTCATTGTCATGCAGAGTTAAACCTGTGGCCTCTGAAGGCTGCTTCTAAGCTGAATATTCCCACAAGAATAGCTCACAGTCATAATGCCAAAACAACAGTTAATTTAAAATATTTCTTTTTTTTATATGAAAAAATGTTTATAAAGAAATATTGCACACATATGTTTATGTGTTCTACCCCTGCCGGAGAATGGACCTTCGGTAAAAAAGCAGTTTCCGAAGGAAGGGTTAAATTTATTAAAAACGGAATAGAAACCGAAAGATTTGAATTTAATGAAGCTGTCAGGGCAGAAAAAAGAAGAGAGCTGGGCTTGGGAAACAAGCTTGTTGTCGGACACGTAGGCAGATTTATGGAACAAAAGAACCATACCTTTTTGATTGATATTTTTTCTGAAATTCATAGGCTTAAGCCCGATTCTGCATTAATATTAATCAGCGACGGCAGACTTATGGATGACATAAAGAAAAAGGTAAAAGACAAGGGTCTTGAAAATTCAGTTATGTTTTTGGGAAACCGCGGCGATGTAAATGAGCTGATGCAGGCGATGGATGTATTTTTGTTTCCTTCTCTGTGGGAGGGGCTTCCCTTAACAGGCATAGAAGCTCAGACAGCGGGGCTTCCTATAGTTATGTCTGACGTTATAACCCCTGAGGTATGTATTACCGAAAACACATATATGATGTCATTAAAAAAGACAGCGGAGGAATGGGCTGAAAAGGTTTTAGAGGTATGCAGAGATACCAAAAGAATAAACACACGGCAGCAGATTATAGATGCAGGATTTGATATAAGAACCACAGCTGCATGGCTTCAGGACTTTTATATAAGACACTATAATGAGGAGAGTTGATTATGGTTTCGATAATAATCCCCACGTATAAAGGCGAGGACAATATCAAAAATGCTGTTGAAAGCGTATTAAACCAGTCTTATAAGGATTTGGAGGTAATTGTCGTAGATGATAACGGGCTGGGCTCGGAGCATCAAATTAATACCGAAAAAATATTATCCCTATTTAAAAATGATAACAGATTTAAATATATAGCCCATGAAAAAAATAAAAACGGCTCTGCTGCAAGAAACACGGGTATAGCAGCCAGCAGGGGCGAATATATAGGCTTTCTTGATGACGATGATGTTTTTTTAAGAGAAAAAACAGAAAAACAGGTGGAAATGTTTTCAAAGCTGAGCCCTGACTACGGTATGATTTACGGTGCATTCAGAGAAATAATAAACGATTCTCATTTTCGTATTGTTAAGGCGGAAAATAATGATGATTTTTTATTTGATTTTTTGTGCGACAAAATTATAGCCTGTTCAAGTACGGTTTTGATAAGAAGAAGCGTTTTGGATAAGGTTAAAGGCTGGGATGAAAGCTTTAAAAGACATCAGGATTTAGAGTTTTTTGCCAGAGTTGCTTTTCTTTATAAAACTGCCTATTTGCCTGAAATATGTGTTGAAAAGAAAAAGCTTGACCGAAATACTCCCGAGGCGTCTGTGTATGAACAATATCATATGCATTATTTAAACAAGATGGAGTTTATAGTTAAGAGCTTTGATAAAAACAGACAAAAGAAATTTTATGACCACCATTATTTCGAAATGGGAAAAATGTATATAAAAGAGGGAAAGCTTAAAAGAGCGCTGTATTGGGCAAAAAAATGCTCAAATCCTTTAAAAATTATTTTTATGTACGGCGTATCGGGAAGCTCTTATGTTTACAGAAAAATAAGGAATGGAGTTAAATGAATAAGGCTTTAGGTTTAACTGTAAAAAACTCAAGAATAAATATAAACAGCTTTGTGATTGCCTCAAGTATAGTGGTTAATGTAATATATGCGATTTTTACAACAAGCTATGGAATAGGCGGAGTTTCGTCGGCATATCTTTCGGCGGTTTATGCTCTGGGCTTGTTTAATATAATTTTTTCGAACCGCAGAAAAATAAAAGGCAAATACGGCAAAAGCTTTTTGTTTTTGGAGGGACTGCTTTTTACAGCCTGTGTATTGACATTATTGTTTGCTTCGGATACAACAACAATTACTATTCAAAACTATTTTTTTTACTGCTTTATGCCGGTTTTATTTTTGATGTTTGAATATAATACCGAAAAAATACTCAGGTATGGAATGTATATTTCATTTGTTTCAATATTAGGCATAAATACTTTGCTTGTTGACCAGTCTATATCAACAAGATTTGCTCAAACAGATTTAGGTACTATATATGATTTGCTGCCTTGTATTGTACTTGCAATGGTTCATTTTGCTTATTACAGAAAAAACGCCTCTAAACTGACTAAGCTGTTATATTTATATTATCTTTATATGCTTGTAAGAATGATTCCCGTTATAGTAAGGGGAGCTATGCTTACGCTTATGATAGGGGTTGTTATAATATATTTAAACAGACCGGGCAAAAAAACTAAAGCCATAACCAAGTGGAGCACCGGAAAAAAAGCTCTGGTTGTATTGGGAATAATAGCAGCTGTTCTGGCAGTTTTAAACTTTAACTATCTTATAGAATGGACATATAACCTTTTGGCAGGATGGGGCATTAATTTCGGATTTATAACAAAATTCCATTATTATATACAGTCGGGAAACATAACTGACAACAGAGAACCCTATTATGAGCTTGTTAAAAATACCTTTTTTGAGTCTCCCATATACGGAAAGGGTGTTCAGACGTTTGGTTCTTATTCAGCCGACGGGGCTGCTTATCCTCATAATTATATATTGCAGTTTTTGTTTGAAGGCGGTCTGCTGCTTATGCTTCCGCTTGCCTTTGTTTCACTTCGTGAAATATACAGAGTTATGACGGCCAAATACAGAAATGTTGATGATTTGGCTTTGAGACTGTGTTTGCTGCTTGTTTCTGTTATACCCGGTTTTTTTTCAATGAATATTTGGTATAACAGATCGTTTTGGATGTTGATTATGCTGGGATTAATTAGATTTAAAAGAAGGAAAGATAAATGAAAATAGGAATTTTAACATATCACAGATCACATAACTACGGAGCCTGCCTTCAGGCATATGCATTAGCCTCATGGATTAAAGAAGAAACCTCCGCAGAAGCGGAAATAATAGATTATAATACTAAATCCGCATGTAAATTTTATAGGAAGGAAGTAGTCAGAGGAAAGACGCCCTATAGAATTATTTCTAATTTAAAGAGATATTTTATGTTTAAAAAATGTGCTCTTGAGGGATTTCCCATATCCGATGAAGCATTGGTTTCAGAGGATATTTCGGAGTTTTACAGCTTTATTAAAGACAAATATGATATTATAGTTGTGGGCAGCGACGAGGTTTGGAAGCTGGGCTTTAGGGGCTTTCCCAATGCTTATTTTCTGCCTGACATAATTCAATGCACAAAAATGGGCTATGCAATTTCCGCCCGGTGCGACTTTTCTGTTTTAGGTAAAAAAAAGTGTGAGCTTTTTAAAAAATATGTAAATGATTTTTCATATATAGGAGTCAGAGATCACGCAACCTTGGAAAGTGTTTCGAAATACACTGATAAGGAAGTAAAAATAAACTGCGACCCTACATTTAATTATGATTTTCACCCTAATGCTGAACGGGGCAGAAAAATAATTAACAGTGCATCTAAAAACACATCGGGCAAAAAAACAATTGTGTTTATGTTTATTAATGAAAAAATCGCAAAGAAAATAAAAAGAAAGCTCGGAAATCAATATAATTATGTTTCCTTATATGATGCAATAGGCGGAATTACAAATTTATGTACCGTAAAGCCCTTTGAATGGGTTGATATTATAGCAGGCGCAGATTTTCTTATTACAAACTATTTTCACGGTATGTGCTTTGCCATAAAAAGCAATGTGCCTTTTTCTATTGTTGAAATTCGCGGCGGCAAAAGAGAAGAAAGCAAGTCATATGATCTTTTGTTGGAGTGCGGTATGGCAGAACGGTTTTTTATGTTAGAGGACAGTAACCTTGTTGAGAGAATATGCAGCATGGTATGTAGGGATTTAAATGTTTCACACGACTTTACCAATGCAGTAAAATTGCAGCAAAGCAAGTCCCGAACATTTATTGATAAATTGAACAGTATAATCGATGAAAAAGAGGACAGGATTAATGGCAGGCAGCAGCAGAGAAAAATCTTTAGTTAAAAATACTTTAATATTATCTTTGGGAACCTTTACTCCGAAGCTTATGAGTTTTATTACTCTTCCTTTACTGACCCAAAATTTATCTAAGGCTGAATACGGAACCTATGATTTGATTACGGTTTTGGTTATGGTTTTGCTTCCGGTTGTAACGCTTCAAATTCATACCGGAGCTTTTAGATATTTAATTGAGTGCCGAGGTGATAATGAGAGAACAAAGGGCTTAATAACCAATGCATTGGTTTATGCAGGGCTGACATCTCTCATATGTCTTGCGGTTACGTGGTTTTTTATGAGAAATATCAGATATAGCTTCTGCATAGTATTATATCTGTTTTTCGATATGTATTTGATAGTAACACAGCAGTTTGAAAGAGGTCTTGGGAAGAACCTTTTATATTCAATAAGCTCAATAATAAATTCGGCTGTATTTATGGTTCTTACAATAATTCTTGTGTCAGTGCTTCAGCTGTCGCTTTACGGAGCAATTATTTCTCTTTTGGGCGGAGTTCTTGCAGGAAGCCTCTATTTAACTGCGGCTCTTAAGCTTCCTTCTTTTTTGGATTTCCGCAGCTTATCAAAAAAGACAATAAAGCTTATGTTGGGCTATTCATGGCCTATTGTTCCAAACAGCTTATGCAACTGGGTTTTGAATTTGTCAGACCGTTTAATAGTTACTGCATTTTTGGGTATAGAAGCCAATGCAGTATATGCAGTGGAAAATAAGCTGCCGAATTTGCTGACGATTTTTCAGTCGTCGTTTTCATATGCATGGCAGGAAAACGCCTCGCTTACTGTTGATTCTGAAGATTCAAGCTCTTATTATGAAAGTATGTATAAGCTTTTAATAAATTTTCTTGCAGGTGGGCTTGCACTTCTCATCGGCGTTTCACCTCTTATTTTTCGTATTGTTGTAAGAGGCGACTATGATGAAGCATATCCCCAAATAGCTATATTATATTTGGCAATTTATTTTAACTGCATTTCGTCATATCTTGCCGGAATTTATGCGGCTAACAAGAAAACTGTTAATATAGGAGTTACAACAATTATAGCCGCAGGCATAAATTTGTTTGTTGACTTAATGCTTGTAAAACATATAGGCATTTATGCTGCGTCGCTTTCCACACTGGTCAGCTATATCTTTTTGACCCTTTACAGAATGAAAAATATTCAAAAATTTCAAAAAATACGCTTTAAGCTCACATATCTGTTAAGAAATTGTCTGCTTTTAACAATTTTGCTTGTATTGCTTTTGGTCAATAATTTGGCTGTGCAGATAATAAATTTTGTTTTGGGAGCTGCTGCGGCATATATTTTAAACAGAAGCTTAGCCCTGTCAATGCTTCGCACACTTTTGAATAAGGTGAAAGGATAAGGAGTTAATTAATGGATAAAAACAATGATGCTTGGACTTTGGAACGGCTTGTTCTTGAAATAAATAAGAATAAAATAACGGATTTTACGGTAAGCCGAAAAGAATATGAGATATTATCCGATTCTGTAAAATCCATAGGTATATGGCATATTAACAATGATGCCAGAAGTGCGGCGTTTTATGCATATGGAATGTCTCAGGAAAAGGGCTCCCCTGCGGTGCTTATTGTCAGGGAGGATGAATTGGCAAGCTGTTATACAGGCTTTACGGAGGCAATGCTTCAGCACGTTGCTTTTATTGTAATATGTATTCAAAACAGTCTGAAGGGACACAGGTTTATAGAAAAATGCATATCCAATGAGTTTCCGCTGAACTGCGGACAGTCTCAATATGATTTAGACAAAATATTGTCAGGCATAAATGATTTTCACTCACCCGTAATGTTTGATATTTCAGAGCAGCCCTCAAATACAGAATTAAAAGAGTGTTCATTGGCGTTTTTGAAAAATTCGGCACTGAAGAGCTTTAACTCGGTTATTTGCTTTGACCGTTATAAGGATTTAACGGTAGACAACACAAGGCTTTATTCATGTGAACACAGATACGGAGTATTCTCTAAATATCTTGGCTTTATTAACGGAACTGAGGATAAGGCTTGTTTAATTGCACCGGCTGAATTTTTTGACTTAGATATTAATATTTTAAATTCAAGATATATTAACGGGCGGTTTAAGGTTATTTTAATTAATAAAAACGGCGGATCCTTTAAATATAAGAATTGGGTTAATAACAATTCTATAGGCTATGCCGAATTATCTGAAGATAATATTAATGAGCTCAATAATTATCTTAATAATGACCTGCCGGAAATTATTTTTCTTTCTTTAAAGGAGAATTGAAATGTATACTAATCTAATTAATGTACAGGTTATAATTTCATTGCTTAAACAATATGGTATTTCAAAGCTTGTGTTATCACCGGGTACAAGAAATGTGCCCTTTGTTCACAGTGTTGAAACAGATTCCTTTTTTAAGTGTTATTCTGTGGTGGATGAAAGAAGCGCGGCTTATTTTGCGTTGGGCTTATCTGAGGCTTCGGGAGAACCTGTTTGTGTAAGCTGTACATCATCAACTGCCGCCTGCAACTATATGCCGGCTGTTAAAGAAGCATATGAAAAAAATATTCCTTTGCTTGTTCTCAGCGCAGACAGAGACTTTCATTATCTGTTTCAGATGGAAGACCAAATGATCGATCAGGTTGATATGTATGGAGAATATGTAAATTGTGCGGTTAATCTTCCTATAGTTCGAAATGACGAAGACAGATGGTTTTGTATAAGAGAGGTAAATAAGGCGCTGATTGAGCTTAATCACCGCAGAGTAGGGCCTGTTCAAATAAATTTTCAGGTTATTGACCCTAAAACCTTCACCTGTGAAAAGCTGCCCTCTTACAGAAAAATAAACCTTAATTTGCCGGATAAAACAGACTGGAGCCGATTGGCAAAGGCTCTTTCTTCGAAAAAAAGAATTCTTGTTTTGTGCGGTCTTAATTGGGAAAACTGCTCAGAGCTGACTGCCGAGCTGGAAAAATTTTTTAAGAATACAAACTCTGTTATTTCATATGACTATTTTTCAAATGTCAGAAGCGAATATTTTCTTAAAACCGTTCTTGTGACGGAAGCAATTGAAGCAGAGGAATTTGAAGATTATCTGCCTGATTTGGAAATAACCCTCGGCTCTCATCTTTGGTCTTTTATAAAGCTGAAGCTGCGGGCTTATCACGGAAGCTTTGAACACTGGAGCATAAGCCCGTCAGGAAAGCTTGAAGATGCTTTTCGCGGTTTAACAAATGCTTTTGAATGTGAGCCCCATATTTTCTTCCGTAAAATTAATGAATGCATCAGCGGTTCTAACGATATGGCTTATTATAAAAAATGGAAGGAAAGAATTGACAGGGTTAAATTTCCCGAAATACCCTTTTCGAATTTCTTTGCCGTACAAAGGCTTATGGAGCATATTCCCAATGACTCCCTTATACATTTAACTATTTTAAACAGTATCAGGCTGGTTCAGTTTTGTGATGTTAAAAACAATATAAAATGCTATGCAAACCTCGGAGCTGACGGCATTGACGGATGTCTCTCTACATTTTTGGGGCAAAGCGCAGACCAAAAGGATAAGCTGTGTTTTCTTCTTTCAGGTGATTTGAGCTTTCTTTATGATGCAAACGGAATGGAAATTCCCCTTGCTTCCAATCAAAGGTTTTTCGTAATCAATAATTTTGCAGGGGCTGAATTTCATAAAAATTTTGACACTAAGGCGATACCTATGATTGATGATTTTATAGCAGCCGGCCATAAAACAAAAATTTCTGATTTTGTTTCAGATCTTGATATAGATTATTATTCGGCTTCAAATGAAGAGGAATTGCTTTCAGGCATCGAAAGGCTTTGTATGCCTAATTCACGCCCTGTAATATTAGAGATATTCACAGATGCGGAAACTGATGCGAAATTGCTTTTGAAATTCTACAGCATAAACAGAGACCGGTCGTTAAAAATGAAAATAAGAAGGGCAAAACAAAAATTTAACAGGGGAATAACCAGAATTAAGGATGCCGTAAGAAAGTAAACTGTTATTTTGTTTTGAGAGTATATCATATTATTAAAGCTGCTGAAAAAGAGGTGTGATTATTATGAATTGGCTAAGCTGCTTAAAAAAGGCTGTAAACTTGGTTCGCCCTAAAAAAATAGTTACTGCTGAAATTAAATTAATTTCTCCAAACAGCCTGTTGGCAGAAAAAAATATTGTTATAACAGGCGGCTCCAGAGGGTTAGGATATGCAATTGCCGAAAGGTGTATTTCTGAGGGCGCAAGGGTTTTAATAACAGGGCGCAGCGAAAAAGCACTTATGGAAGAAGCAAACAAGCTCGGAGACAACTGCCGCTATATTGTCAGAGACGTATCTGATGTTTCAAATTTAAGCGGTTTTCTTGCAGAAGCGGAGCAGACTCTGGGAAAAATTGACTGTCTTGTCAGCAATGCAGGTATATCGCTGCATGAAGGAGACTTTCATAATGTAACGGAAGCAGGCTGGGACGCTCAGATAAATATTAATTTAAAGGGCAATTATTTTATGTGCAAGGCATTTATAAGCTATTTGGAATCCAATAAAAAGCAGGGAAATATCCTTGTTGTAACCTCTGAAAGATCTCTGAGAACAGATGATTTGCCTTACGGTCTGAGCAAAACCGCTTCAAACAGCTTTATTAAGTGCTTTGCCTCTAAGATAATAGATAAGGGTATTCGTATTAACGGCATTGCACCGGGGGTTACAGCTACTGAAATGACAGGCTTTAATAAAGACGGCAGCCTGTATGCGGAATTTAATCCGTCAAAGCGTGTTTTTTTGCCGGAGGAGGTTGCGCAGACTGCGGTTTTCCTGCTGAGTGAAGCTTCAGCCTGTATATCAGGTGAAATTATTGCCTGTGACCAAGGACGGTATATAACTCATTGGTAATATATTTTATCTGCGGAGGATATTTATTATGGTTTTTATTGAAAAAATAAAAAAAATGTATCGTAAAATGGTATATCCCAATTCATATTCTTCCGAAGCCTTAGTTTCGTTTATAAGGAATCGGGGGGGGGGCTGTAGGCGAAAATACATTTATATATGCTTCACATAAGCACAGAATAGATGCGGCAAATTCACGCTATATAGAAATAGGCGATAATTGTCTGATTACAGAAGGGGTTATAATTTTAGCCCATGATTATTCATTTTCCGTTATTGTAAACAAATATAAGGATATTGTCAGAAAGCAAAGAATAACCCATATCGGAAACAATGTTTTTATAGGTATGAATTCTATTGTATTAATGGGCGCCCATATAGGAGATAATGTAATAATCGGCGCAGGAAGCGTGGTTTCAGGAAATATCGAAAGCGATTCCGTTTATGCAGGCAATCCCGCAAGGAAGGTTTGTTCTCTGGACGCATTTTATGAAAAGCTAAAGTCTGATTTTATAAATTCAGCTAAAATATATGCTTCAAAGGTAAACAGCGGAAATGAAATGGGACTTTACAGGTGTTTAATTGATTCTGACAGTGAATTTGATGAATTTATTGATAACAGAAGCTTTAACGGTATAAATAAAAGCTGCTTAAAGGCTGCAAAAAGGCGTGCCGAAAGAATTAGCTTTGAAGAGCTTAAGAGCTGATTATAAGCAGACTGAATTTTTTAGGGAGGAAAAATAATATGTTTAGTAAGAAGTTTAAATCGGGGGGGGGGGTTAATAAGGGTTATTGGGGGGGTGGCGGGGGGTAAATTTTTGGATTTTTTTTTTTTTTTTTTTACTGCGACCACTTTTTTCTAAAAAACTAAATAAA
>JAJQFU010000021.1 GCA_021200955.1 Clostridiales bacterium
TATACATAATTCTTTTGTTATTTGCTCTGTCTACTTGACAGGGGTGGGTTCAATTGGTATGAATTTTGATGAATTTAGATTTTGATAATAAATTAGCCGCTGCATATCATAATGGATCACAAAAAATCAGAGTTATGAGTGAATGTTGGGCAGCCGAAAATATTTTTTGTCCGTGCTGTGGAAATCCACATATCGAAAAATTAAAAAATAACAAACCTGTTGCAGACTTTCAATGCAATTTTTGCGGTTCAATATTTGAATTAAAAAGTAAAATGGGGAATTTAGGCAAAAAGATAATGGACGGTGCATACAGCACTATGATTGAACGAATTACAAGTGTCCAAAATCCGGATTTATTTATAATGACTTATTCCAAAAATCTATCTGTTACCAACCTTCTGTTAATTCCCAAATTCTTTTTTATACCGACGATTATTGAAAAAAGAAAACCGTTGGCTGAAACCGCACGAAGAGCCGGCTGGGTTGGATGTAATATCTTAATTAATGACATTCCGACACAAGGTAAGATAAGCATAATTAGAAATCAGCAAATAGCTGATATTGACGAGGTAGTTCATACATATAAGCATATTGCACAGCTGAAAACCAATAACATTGAAAATCGAGGCTGGCTTTTTGATGTTTTGAATTGTGTAAATTCTATTCCAACAACAGATTTTTCACTAAGAGATGTTTATACATACACAGATGTTTTACAAGAAAAGCATATAAGCAATCATAATGTAGAAGCAAAAATACGTCAGCAGCTGCAAATACTAAGGGACAAAGGCTTTATTGAATTTTTGGAACGTGGACATTACAGAAAAATATTATTTTGATGTTGAGTTTAAATAACTGCACATTGGTCAAGATCTATGTCGTATGATATAATATTTTTTCAGAAAGTAAAACAAAAATAATAAAACCGGCAAGAACAGGAGTTTAATCCTGTTTTTGCCGGCTGTTTTTTTATAATAAACTGTTTATTACGTCAATGATTTTTGTGACGCCGTCGGTTGTGTGGGCTTCGGACATTTTTTTGATGTAGGCTTCTCTGTTTTTGTAAAGAGTGTTGATTGAGGCGAGAAGGGTTTCGTCGGTCATATCCTCTTCAAAAAGAACCTCCGCAAAGCCCTGTTTTTTAAAGCTTTCGGCGTTTAAAATTTGGTCGCCGCGGCTTGCCGCCTTTGAAAGAGGTATTAAAAGCATAGGCTTTTTGAGAACAAGGTATTCGAAAATAGAGTTAGACCCTGCCCTGCCCAAAACCATATCTGAAGCGGCGAAAATATCCTTAAGCTCGTCGCTGATATATTCAAACTGCTTAAAGCCCTGTTTTGCCTGAAGATCCGGGTCGGCGTTTCCCTTTCCGCAAAGATGAATTATGTCATAGCTTTTCAAAAGCTTATCGGAAATATTTTTGACTGCGTTGTTGATTTTAACTGAGCCGGAAGAACCGCCCATAATCAGAAGAACAGGTTTTTTGCTGTCAAGTCCTGCGATTTTAAGCCCCTTTTCTCGGCTGCCCGTAAAAAGCTCCCGTCTTATGGCTGTGCCGGTCAAAACGCCCTTGTTGTCGGGAATATATTTTAATGCTTCGGGAAATGACACGCAGACCTTCTTCGCAAAGGGAACAGCAAGCTTATTAGCAAGACCCGGGGTTATATCCGACTCGTGGCAAACAAGAGGAATTTTCTTAAGCCCCGCCGCTGCCGCAACGGGAACAGCCACAAAACCGCCCTTTGAAAAAACTATGTCGGGCTTGATTTTGTTTAAAATATGAAGGGCGTCTCCGAAGCCTTTAATAACTCTGAAAACGTCAGTTGCGTTTTTAAGGTCGAAATATCGTCTCAGCTTCCCTGAGCTTATAGCAAAGTATGGAATACTTTCTTTTTCGATAAGCTCCTTTTCTATGCCGTTTTTGCTGCCTATGTAATATATTTCAAAGCCCTGTTCTCTTAAAGAGTGGGTCAGGGCTATGTTGGGGGTAACGTGACCTGCTGTTCCGCCCCCTGTTAAAACAATTTTTTTCATAAATTCACCGCCTGTAAGTAGTTATGCTGTAAGTATTGTATAACATTAAGCCAAAAATTACAACAGTAAAAAAATATTTTTAATACATTTTATAAGTCAAGCAGCTTTAAAATCGGAGCAAAGTCCTCCTTAAACTGAAAAGTGTTAAAGCCCAGCTCTTCGGCGGCTTTTATATTTGGCAGACGGTCGTCAATAAAAATACACTCTTCAGCTTTAAGCGAATATTTGTTTAAAAGATATTCATAAATTTCGTGATCCGGCTTTCCCATTTTTATATCGCTTGAAACAACAAGCCCCTTAAAGTCCGACGGGTCGATTGCTTTGGGAAAATAGGTGTGGAAGGTATTGCTTGCGTTTGAAAGAAGATAAAGAGGATATTTTTTCTTTGCCTTTTTTATAAAGTCAACAGCTCCCTCAAGGGGTGTCATACAGATGTGCCAGTTATCAACACATTTTTTAAGGTCGGCGTGATATTTTTCGGGCACACGAACCTTCACACGGTCATACATTCCCTCGTCGTCTATAATTCCTCTGTCGCACATTTCCCACTCAGGGGAATTAAACATCTCGTTCAACATAATTTCTCTGCATTCCGGGTTTATGTTTAAAAGCTCCATAGCCCTCGGAGGGTTATAATCCAAAAGGACGTTTCCCATATCCAAAATAACATTTTTTATCATAGCTTATTTTCCTTTCTTTTTTTCATTAACAGCAATCGACTTTTATAGTAAGGGGTATCTGCAAAGCAGAGATGTAAGTTTACAAACAAATTTGCCCATCTGTCTGTATATCGACAACTCTTTTAAAAAGAAACCGCAGCCTCGATTTGAAGCTGCGGTAAATATGTTTTTAAGTTTAGAGATTATACAAACAAGTTTATCAGTTTGTAACAACAAGTTCTGTATCCTTATCGAATACGTGAATCTTATTAGCATCGAAAGCAACCTTAACATCGTCGCCGATCTTATAGTTGTTACGAGCGTTAACACGGCAGGTGATCTTCTGACCGTTTACGATAAGGTAAAGGTTTGTCTCAGCACCGAGAAGTTCGGTTACGTCGATATGAGCGTCGAAGATAGGTGTCTTTGTTGTGGTTAAGAATACTTCTTCATTATGTACGTCTTCGGGTCTGATACCGAGGATAACGTTCTTGCCGATGTATCCGCCGTCTACAAGAGCCTTTGTCTTCTGTTCGGGAAGAACTACTCTCTGGCTGCCCACTGTTACACAAACAGTGTCGCCTTCCTTAACAACCTTTGATTCGATGAAGTTCATCTGAGGTGTTCCCAAGAAACCTGCTACGAAGAGGTTCTGAGGTTCATGATAGAGAACCTGAGGTGAATCGCACTGCTGAATAAGACCGTCTTTAAGAACAACGATTCTTGTACCGAGTGTCATAGCCTCTGTCTGGTCATGGGTTACATAGATGAATGTTGTGTCGAGTTTGTTATGAAGCTTAGCAATCTCAGTTCTCATCTGAACACGGAGCTTAGCGTCCAGGTTTGAAAGAGGCTCGTCAAGAAGGAATACAGAAGGTCTACGAACGATCGCACGACCCATAGCAACTCTCTGTCTCTGACCACCGGAAAGAGCAGCGGGTTTTCTGTCAAGAAGGTGGTCGATTTCAAGAATCTGAGCAGCTTCCTTAACCTGTCTGTCGATTTCGTCCTTAGGAGTCTTTCTGAGCTTAAGACCGAAAGCCATATTATCATAAACTGTCATATGGGGGTAAAGAGCATAGTTCTGGAAAACCATAGCGATGTCTCTGTCTCTGGGAGATATGTTGTTTACAAGTCTGTCGCCAATATAAAGCTCGCCGTCTGAAATTTCTTCAAGACCTGCAATCATACGAAGGGTAGTTGACTTACCGCAGCCTGAAGGACCTACGAAGATGATGAATTCCTTATCTGCGATTTCAAGATTAAAACTGGGAACGGCTACGAAACCGTTAGGATACTTTTTAACGATATTTCTTAAACTTAAACTTGACATTTGGTTTCCTCCTTAAATATATATGAGAGAGTCTGCAAAACAGGGAGTTAATATAACATCCCCCTGACCCTCCTTCGCTTGTATTAATAATACATTATTTTGATGAAAAATTCCATAGATTAATTAGACAAATATAATTATTTATTTTGGTTAATTTGTACATCAGCCGAATTTTTTGGTCAATTTGCTCACGAAAACCTTTGATTTTGCCTTGAATATATTGATATTTTAGCTTTTTTTCATAAAATTTATGAAAATTGTCCTTTCCTTTGGTAATTTTTCACATATCTTACAGCCTTCAGTTGGGGGTATTTCCCTTATAAATATGCCTTATATTAAAAGGTTCCTCTTGAATAAGCCAAGAGGAACCGGATTTTAACTATAGATTTAATTTATACGAACAACTAATCATTTAGACAGCTCAAAACTTTTGCCTTACGGCAAAAGCCGTGCTTTCAGCTACATTGAATTTCTTTTCATAGAATTTCAATGTGCCCGATTTCTTTCGGGTTCCAGTCGCATACTTAAATCCGCAGCGTAAGCGTAATTATTAACAGTCCTTTACGGTTATATGTCTGGGAAGTCCGTTTACCATAACAGGCTGAAGCTCACCGGCAATAAGAGGACGGAGATATTTAACAGCTTCGTCTGAAATGCCTGTGCCGTCGTTGATGATCCACTCTAAGGGAACATTCTTAACTTCGTTTGCAATAGCGTTTACGTCATATGTTTCTGTAGTCATAATATAAGGATCTGTAGAAACTCTCTTGAAGATAACAACCTTGCCTGTTTCGCCCTTAGCTGCTGCTTCAACAGCCATAGCGCCTGCTGCATAAGCTTCGTTAATGTCTGTAAGAGAAGCCAAGTGGTTAGCACATCTCTGCATTGTTGAGAACTCGATAGCTCTTGTCTTGCAGCCTAACTCGTTAGCCAAAAGGTTTGAAAGATAGGTAGCTGTTCCGCTGAGTGCAACGTGACCGAATGAGTCAACCATTCTGTCGGAAGCTGACATTTCGCAGACATACTTGCCGTCTGCTGTGTGAATACCCTCTGAAACAGCAATAACAAGTGAACCCTTCTGTTCGTGAAGCTCTTTAACCTTAGCAACAAACTTGTCAAGATCAAAGGGAACCTCGGGAAGATAAATCAGGTCAACGCCTTCGCAGTCCTCTCCCTTAGCAAGTGAAGCTGCAAGTGTAAGCCAGCCTGCGTCTCTGCCCATAATTTCAACTACTGAAACTGTAGCGTGGCTGTAAACAAGACCGTCGCGGATAACTTCCTTAAGAGTAGCGCCGATATATTTAGCTGCTGAGCCGTAGCCGGGTGTATGGTCGGTAATAGCTAAGTCGTTGTCGATTGTTTTGGGAACGCCCATAAAACGAATGGGGCTGCCGATTTTGTTTCCGTAAGCAGAAAGCTGCTTAATTGTGTCCATAGAGTCATTTCCGCCGATATAGAAGAAAGAACCTATTTCAAGCTCGTTTAAGATTTTGAAAATATCGTCATAATCTTCGGGTTTAACCTTTCTTCTGCAAGAGCCCAAGAATGATGAAGGAGTTCTCTTAAGAAGCTCTACGTCGAGATCGTTCTTAATTCTCTCGGTCATATCGATATACTGATGATGAAGCAAGCCGTCAATACCGTTAAGCATGCCGTAAACCTTACCCTCGTTCATATCGAGAGCAGTTTTGAAAACCCCTGCAAGACTGGAGTTAATAACAGAAGTAGGGCCGCCTGACTGACCTACAATAATATTTCCCAATGCCATAACAAAAGCACCTCCAAATTTTTTAATTAATAGTTCAATTGCATTTACAACTTATTTTTATTATACCAAATACCGAAAAAAATTGCAACACATTATACAAATATTTTTAAAA
>JAJQFU010000128.1:0-7622 GCA_021200955.1 Clostridiales bacterium
GGAAAAATACGGCTTCGCCGTATTTTTCCCTCTGCGGCGCAGCTTCGCTGCGCAACATCAACCTAAAGTTCTCGGCTCTCCTTCGGTCTTTCACTATATGCCCTTAAAACCCCTATCTGTTTATCAACAGTTATTACGGCTTTAACAGAATAGCAGTCTTTTTCTTCCTTGATTTCTATGCCTACATCCAAAACATCGCTGTCGTCTTCATAGCTGTTTACAATTCGGGCGGTTACTATCCGCCTTGCCTTTAAAGATGCCGTCTCGCTGTCAAGATTTCTCTTAATATCATCATACGGCAAAAACTCTTCACAGTCAATAATAATCGGCAAATAAATATCGTTCCACAGCCTAAGCTGCTTCTTACTCTCTATTCTATCACATTTTTCACAATTTGTATCACTTTTTATGATTTTTAATGAAAATTTTTTATTAAAAATTTCAATTTGATACTGTTTATAACTTCTTTCTGAATACTTTTTATATGTTTCCTCTTTCGGAAGCTCAAAACTGTATTCATCAACGGTCTTTCCGTATACCTTTCCCTCGGCTCTGACGGTCTTTATGCCCAAAACCTCCTGTTCCGCCTTTATCTCCTCCTCGGCGCTTATAAGAATGTCTCCCTTCAAAACAGACATTCCCTCACGAACAAAAGGCTTTCCCCTTGTTGAAACAATCCTTGTAATTACGCCGTCGCAGTCCGCAATAATATCTGCCGGTTCTGTCAGTATTGCATTTTCTTCAAGAGGTATTGTCTCCGAAACCATTATCAATGCCCTTGTGCCCTTAACACTTACCGACACAAAAGAAATATCCTCAAACCCGTTTTTAATTTCTCTTTCAATCATATTGGTATCAAGCTTCGACTTTAAAGCCCCATAGCTTAAGCCGTAACTTTCGCAGAACTCCAATAGCTCCCCTGTAGGCACTCTTAAATTACCTTCAACCTCCACAAGCCAAACGAACCTCGTTATCAAAAGCAGAGAAAGGGCAAACACAGCTGCACCTATACAAAACATATGTTTCTTCTTTAGCTTCCTCAAAAAAACAGGCAGCCCCCTTTCTCCTTCGCACATAACCGCACAGCCTGCCTTATCCGCCAAAGCCTTTACTTCCTCATAATTCCCGGCTCCTGAAAAAAAACTTATACCGCCCTTTTCTTCGCAAATATTCCATATGTAGATACCTCTGAAGCTTAACATATTCAAAAGTCTGGGGTAGGAAAAGCCCTTTACAAAAACCCTCATATGTCCGAACAAAAAATAATATATCTTAAGAACCATTAAAGTCCCTCACTTTATGCAGACCCCCGTAATCCTGCCTTTTATTTTAATTACGTCCTTCCTCATATATTCCAAATAAAGCCCCTCGCCTTTAACCGACAGCCTTCCTATTTTTGTTAGAATTTCAGCTTCTTCAGAGCTAAAGCCCAAAAGCCTTTTATAGTTTTCAATTGTTACACTTTCTCTGCCCCTTATAGATACAAGAGGAACATTCAGCACAACCTCTTCGGGCATTTCAAGACCCGACGCAATTACAGACCCTGCCATAACATCCCCCTTTTTTAACCGCAGAATTAAGCTGTAAATAATATATGATAAAAATTACGGCGATATTCTTTTACAAATCGATTAAGACGTGTTATAATAAAAGAAAACAAAAAAGGAGAGCAAGCTTATGTCTTATTTCGTCTTTAATAAAGAATCCCCTATAATCGATCTGCCCGACGGAAAAACCCACCGCAGAATAATGGCTCACAATGACAGCCTTATGGCTGTTGAGGTTATTTTTGACAAAGGCGGTGTAGGAACACCCCATACTCACCCTCACACACAGGCAACCTACTGCCTTGAAGGGGAATTTGAGTTTACGGTCGGCGGCGAAACAAAAACAATCAAAAAGGGAGACAGTCTTATTATGCCTTCGGGAATACTCCACGGCTGCAGAGTTCTTTCCGACAGCGGAGTTGTCCTTGACATATTTACCCCCGAAAGAAAAGACTTCTTAAACTAATATTTTTAAACATCACAAAAGGGCTTTCCGGAAAACAAAACCGAAAGCCCTTTTAATATTGCATATTATTTTTATTTATGCTTAAAGTTTACAACAATTATTCCAAGACAGACCAAAACAAGAGCAAAGGCAGAGTTAAAGCTTAATGCCTGTGCGCCTTCATTCAAAAGAAGCGCCGAGAGAATAACTCCGAAAACAGGGTTTGTAAAGCCTATTACCGCAATTTTCGATACAGGGTTATATTTAAGCAAAATACCCCAAAGAGAGTAGGCGAAAGCTGACACAAAGGCAAGGTAAAGAAGCATTAAAAGCCCGTTTGAGGTCACCTGTGTAATTCTGCCGCCTAAAGCCAAGCCTGCTAAAATCATAACTACGCCGCCTATAAAGAACTGCCAGCCGCTTAAGGTGACGGGGTTTTCCTTTTCGGAATAAACCTTTATAAGTGATGACGAAACTGCATAAGCAACAGAGGAAAGAAGAATTGAGCCGTCGCCCGCCAAATTTAAAGCCCCCAGCTCAGAGCCTGTCATATTTACAAGAACCACTCCCGAAAAGCCCAAAAGACAGCCAACCGCCTTTTTAACCGTCAGCTTTTCAAGTCCGAAAATGAGAGCCGCCGCAATTATGGCAAAAAACACGTTAGAGCCTTCTATTATTGAAGCCTTAACCCCTGTTGTATGGGCAAGACCTATATAAAAGAATATGTATTGAAGAATTGTTTGAAAAAGACAAAGCTTTAATACTAAAGGAAAAGCTTCTTTTTTGGGAGCAAGGGGCTTTTTTGCCCCCAAGCTGCCTATAATCACCGTAAGAACCCCTGCCAGTGTAAAACGCATACCCGCAAAAAGTATTTGTGTGGCAGTGTCTGCTCCGTCAATAGAAAAAAGACTGTAGCCTATTTTTATGCATGGAAAGGCACTGCCCCATAGCAGACAGCAGAAAGCCGCCAAAATAGTTACCGTAATCGTATTTGTCAAAATTGTTTTCTTCATTTTCTGTCACCTTTAGGGGGTCTTTGACCCAAATATTGATAAAAGTCCGTTTTTACGTTGCCGTTAAAGAGCTTTCTCTTTTTTTCCGCCTTTTTGCCGAAAAGCTTTTCAAATCCCTCGTGCGAGGTTAAAAAGTATGACGACCAAGTGGGGTTTGTTGAAAAAAGTGTTCCGAAATCCCTGTAAAGCTGCTCCACGTCCTCCATATCGCCCATTCTTTCGCCGTATGGGGGATTGGTTATGCATACACCGTAATCTTCATCAAGGCTTAAGGTATTTGCCGGGCGCATATTAAAGCTTATACAGTCAGCTACTCCGGCTCTTTCGGCGTTTTCTTTAGCTAACTTAAGAACATCTCGGTCTATGTCGCTGCCCTTAATATTGGAGATAAAGTCTTTTTTTATCGCTGCCTTTGCGGCTTGACGCTCTTTCTCCAAAGCAGAACTGTTAAAAAATGACCAGCTTTCAAAATCAAAGCTGCGGTTCAGCCCCGGAGCAATGTTTTTGGCAATTAACGCCGCTTCAATGGGGATTGTTCCCGAGCCGCAGCAGGGGTCAAGCAGAAGTCTTGAAGGATTCCAGCAGCTTAGGGAAACAAGCCCTGCCGCCATAGTTTCCTTTAAAGGCGCTGCGCCGATTGCTCGGCGGTAGCCTCTTCTGTAAAGGGGATCTCCCGAAGTGTCTAAGGTAATCTGAGCAATATCCTTGTTGAGAGATACCATTATAATATAGCGTTCCTTTGACTTAGGGAAACGCTCTGCTTTAAATTTTGTCTGAAGCTTTTTTATGACGGCTTTTTCCGTAACGGACTGACAGGCAGGCACACTTGACAGCGCAGAACGGGCGGATCTTCCGTTTATTAAAAATCTGCCCTCAAAGGGAATAATATTCTGCCAGTCTATGCTGTATACACCTTGAAAAAGTGCCTCAAAGTCCTTGGCTTCAAATTCACTCAGCTTTATAAGAACTCTGCTGCCGCAGCGAACCCAAAGATTTAAGTGTGCAATATCCCTTTCGTCTCCTTCAAGCTCCGCCGCTCCGTCAGTAACCTTAAGGTTTTTATATCCCAAATCATTTAGTTCTCTTTTAACGCATGTTTCAAGCCCGAAAGCCGAAGTAACTATTATTTTATATTTGTTCATTATTCGTTCTCCTTGTTTTGCGGAAATATGTACTGCACAAACATTTTAAACCATTCCTAACCAAAAGTCAATCGGGTAACAAAGGAGTTTCCTTGCGCCGTTTAGGGTCATATTAACAAATGAAACTGAAAGTTTCATTTGTTAATATGAGCGGCTCCTGTAGGTTTTTTAAATTACTTTAAAATTTAAAAAATGCATAGTTTAACTTAATCGGTTTATAATAACATAAAACAAAAAATTATAAAAGAAAATACTTATAAAGCTTTTACAGGGAGGTTTTTTATGAAAGACAAAGTTTTCGGCGTTTTGCAAAGAATAGGCCGTTCCTTTATGCTGCCTATTGCCCTGCTTCCGGTGGCAGGGCTGTTACTGGGCTTAGGCAGCTCCTTCACAAACGAAACAATGCTTTCCGCCTACGGGCTTTCGGGAATAATGGGCAGAGGAACAGTTATAAACGCCGTTTTATCGGTTATGAGCGCCGCCGGCAGTTCGGTATTCAACAATCTACCCCTTATTTTTGCCATAGGCGTAGCAATCGGAATGGCTAAGCGTGAAAAAGACGTTGCCGCTCTTGCCGCCGCAATCGCTTTCATTATAATGCATTCTTCTCTAAGTGCTATGCTGCTTATAAACGGTGGCGGCGAAAGTGTGGAAGAAGCCTGTGAAAACCTAATTGCCTCAGGACATTTGGCAGCCAACTCCTACGGCGAGGTTTTGGGCATAGTTTCCTTAGATATGGGCGTTTTCGGCGGTATTATAGTAGGCTTGGGAACAGCCGCCCTCCACAACCGCTTTTACAAAATTGAGCTGCCCCAGGTTCTGTCCTTTTTCGGCGGCACAAGGTTCGTCCCCATAATCTCCTCTCTCTGCTTCGTCATAGTGGGCATTCTTATGTACTTCATTTGGCCCTTTGCCGGTCTTGCCATAGCAAAGGTGGGGGATCTCGTCCTGAAATCAGGCTATATAGGCACATTCATTTACGGCTTTATGGAAAGGTTCTTAATTCCCTTTGGGCTTCACCACGTTTTCTATCTCCCCTTTTGGCAGACCGCTCTGGGCGGAACTATGGAAGTCGCCGGAACAATGGTTTCCGGTGCACAAAACATATTTTTCGCCCAGCTTGCAGACCCAACCGTTGAGCAGTTTGCCGTTTCAGCCACTCGCTTTATGTCGGGAAAATTCCCCTTAATGATTTTCGGCTTGCCCGGTGCGGCTTTAGCTATGTATCAGTGTGCAAAGCCCGAAAAAAAGCAGGCTGTCGGTGCACTTCTGCTTTCCGCCGCCTTAACATCTATGGTAACGGGCATAACCGAGCCCTTGGAGTTTACCTTCCTTTTCGTTGCTCCCCTTCTCTACGGCATACACTGTATTTTTGCCGGTCTTGCCTATATGTTTATGCACATTTTCAACGTTGGCGTAGGTATGACCTTCTCCGGCGGCATAATCGACCTTGTGCTTTTCGGCGTTCTTCCGGGGCTTCGAAAAACAAACTGGCTTTGTATTATTGCCGTAGGAGCAGTATATTTTGTGGTCTACTGGCTGTTGTTTTCCTATCTCATAAAAAAGCTTAATCTAATGACCCCGGGCAGAGAAGAGGACACAGACGAGGTTAAGCTTTACACAAGGTCTGATGTAAACGAGAAGAAAGGCAAAGGCTCTCCCTCCGGAGATGTAACCTCAGCCCTTATAGTCAAGGGTCTTGGGGGCAAAAGCAATATAAGCGATGTAGACTGCTGTGCCACAAGGCTTCGAATAACTGTCTTTGACCCCTCTCTTGTAGATGAAGCAAGCCTTAAAAGCAGCGGCGCAAGCGGCGTAATTAAAAAAGGCGACGGTGTTCAGGTGGTTTACGGTCCTAAGGTCAGCGTTATAAAGTCAAAGCTTCAGGACTTCTTGGAAAGCCCCGAAAGCGAAAGCAGTGACTTTCTTTCCGTAAACAACAACCCTTCCGAAACCGCTTCTTCTGCGAAAAATTCTGCTGTAAGCTGTGATATTTTTTCACCCCTATCGGGTAAGCTTTTAAGCCTTGACGAGATTGCGGACGGAGTATTTTCAGAGGGTATGCTGGGAGAAGGCGCAGCAATTGAGCCTTCCGACGGAAAGGTCTATGCCCCATTCGACGGCGAGGTAAGCCTTGTTTATGACACAAAGCACGCCATAGGGCTAAAGTCAAAAGACGGTGTTGAGCTTCTTATACATTTCGGGCTTGACACAGTGGAGCTTAAGGGCAGGCACTTCAAAACGAAGGTCTCACATGGTCAGAAAATTAAAAAAGGCAGTGTCATTATGGAAGCAGACATTGAAGCCATTAAAAAGGCAGGTTACAAAACCGTCACTCCTGTGATTATAACGAACACCGATGACTACAAAAAAATTACCATTGCCGACAGTAAAACAATTTCAGCCGGGCAAAAGCTCATTCATATAGGAGATTAACAAAAGCATTTAACAAAAGGAGGCAGTATTATGGTCAGCTTTAAATATAAAATTAAAGACAAGGTGGGTATACACGCAAGACCTGCCGGAGCTCTCGCAAAGGAAGCAAAAGAGATTTCGTCAAAGGTAACCCTTAAATTTAAGGGCAAGGAAGCTGATGCGGAAAGGCTCATTTCAGTTATGGGTCTGGGGGTTAAATCAGGAGACGAAATAGAAGTTATTGTTGAAGGTCAGGAGGAAAAGCACGATTCCGAAAAAATAGAAGAATTTTTCAAAAACAATCTCTGATAAATCCACTAAAAAAGCCTCGCTCATACGAAAGCGGGTTTTTTTACCGTCTGCCGAAAAGCCATATTACAAACATATCAATTAAGATGCTAAAATAATAGGCATATTAGCAATTGCATAAGTAATGTACGTTATAAATAAATCCATTATAATATTTACAACAAATATTAAAGAATAAATAACAAAATATTTTTTGATTTTGAAATTTTCAAAGTTATATACGTAATATATTATCAGTGCTGTAGTATCAATAATATTAATACCGAAAAATCCATACATAAGAAACAAAACAGCAAACACACCTGCCACATCCGGCGTAGAATTGAAATCCGCAAATGATAGCCAGTAAAGCAAGTAAACTAAAAGAAATAAAACAACAGGTATAAAATTAATAAAAACAATCGCTCCGAAAACAGCTTTATTTATTTTGTTCATTTGTTTTACCTCCCCATATAAAATTTGTTTTTACAAATGGCTTATAATAAAAAGAAAAAACCATGTTGTAAGCAAATCTATTAATATATTAATAAAGAATATCAAAAAGTATACAAAAGCGTATTTTTTATTTCTGATATTCTTAAAATTATATACATAAAGTATTATTAATGCAATGGCATCAATAATGTGAATAACATAAGAGACGTAATGAGTCAAAATAATCAGAACACTCATTACGTGACCAAAACATAAAGACAGAACTGCTCCTATTAAGTAAATCAGAATAATCGGTATAATATTTATAAATATAATT